>JAAYDF010000068.1 GCA_012729395.1 Phycisphaerae bacterium | reverse complement strand
TGTAGCGTGTCGCTCTCTCCTTGGGGAGCCGGGGATTGTCATCCCCGGCTCGGGTGCTTGTTGCCGCGTTGCATCGTGCAGTCGTGGGCTATAATGTCGCCGGCATGGACGTGCAGGAAGACAACATAGCCGAGCAAGCGCCGGGGTCGGTAGGCATCGTACGGCCGCGGACGGTGACGCTGTTTGCGCCGCCGGACGTGCTGCACCTGGAGTGCGGGCGGACGCTGGGGCCGATCGAGGTCACCTACGAGACCTATGGCGAGCTGAACGCGGAGCGTAGCAACGCGGTGCTGGTGTTCCATGCTCTGACCGGCGACGCACACATGGCCGGGCGGCACAGCCCCGACGATCGCAAGTGCGGTTGGTGGGATATGATGGTCGGGCCGGGCAAGGGCCTGGATACCAGCAAGTACTTCTGCATCTGCGCCAACATATTGGGCGGCTGCCGGGGCACGACCGGGCCGTCGAGCATCAATCCGGAGACGGGCAAGCCGTGGGGGCTGGATTTCCCGGTCATCACCGTCGAGGACATGGTCAAGGTGCAGAAGGCCCTGATCGACCACCTGGGCATCACGCAGTTGCTGGGTGTGATCGGCGGATCGATGGGGGGCATGCTGGTCCTGGAATGGATCGTGCGGTACCCGGAGACGGTGCGGGCGGCGATCATGGTAGCGACGACGCCGCGGCTGAACGCTCAGTCGATCGCCTTCGACGCGGTGGGGCGTAACGCGATCCTGGCGGACCCGAACTTCAAATGGGGGCAGTACCACGGTGGTCTGCCGCCGGAGAGCGGGTTGTCGATTGCCCGCATGGTGGGGCATATCACCTACCTGTCGGAACAGGGTATGCACGAGAAGTTCGGTCGGCAGCTTCGCAAGGCCGAGCGTTACAGCTACGACTTCACCAACGAGTTCTCGGTGGAGACGTACCTGGATTACCAGGGGCGGGCGTTCGTCGAGCGGTTCGACGCGAACAGCTACCTGTACATCACCAAGGCGATGGACTACTACGACTTGGCGGCGCGACAGGGATCTCTGGAGGCTGCGATGCGGCCGGTGCGGGCTGACTGCTTGGTCATCAGTCTCTCGGGCGACTGGCTGTTTCCGCCGAAGGCGTCGCGACAGATTGTGGATGCTTTGCTGGCCAATGACAAAGCGGTGTCGTACTCGGAGTTGAACTCTCCGCACGGGCACGACGCGTTTCTGCTGGAGCCGCAGGTGCTGGGCCGACTGATTGGCGGCTTTCTGGCCAACGCGGCGGGCCAGCCGGTACTGGCCGGTACGGTCAATCAGGAGCCATACCAGCAGCCGGCGGCGGTGCAGACGGCGTGGGCCCGCCAGCGCATCGATCACGAGCGCATGACGGACCTGATCGAGCCCGGCAGCCGGGTGTTGGACCTGGGGTGCGGCCGGGGCGTACTGCTCAGTCGGCTGATGCGACACAAGGGAGTGCACGGGTGCGGCGTCGAGGTGGAGCAGGAAGCCATCTGCGAGTGCGTGGAGCGGGGGCTGTCGGTGGTGGATCTGGACGTTGAGGCGGAGTTGTCGAGCTTTGCCTCGGGTTCGTTCGACTACGTGGTGTTGTCCCAGACGTTGCAGACGTTGCATCGCCCGGACGTGGTGCTCAAGGAAATGGTTCGGATCGGGCGGTATGGGATCGTCAGTTTTCCGAACTTCGTGCACTGGAAGCCAATCGTGCAGATGCTCTTGAGCGGGCGGACGCCGGTGACGGAGAATCTGCCGTTCTGGTGGTACAACACGCCGAACGTGCGTTGCCTGACGATTCGGGACTTTGAGGCTTTCTGTCGGGAGAACCACTTGCGGATTCGCCGCCGCCTCCCGCTGATTGAGGGCCGACGTGAGCCGATCCGTTTCCTGCCCAGCATCCGCGCGGCAGAGGCTATCTTTGTGATTAGCCGGCGGTAGCCTGGGCAACGCTCCCGCGAAAGACCCTGTGCGAAAACGTGGTAGCCTGATCGGAGCCGCTGCGTTACGGCCGCGGCTCGGCGCGACGTTTGGGCACATGCTTTCAGGCAGACACGGCCGAGATTGTGGGATCTTCCGTTTGTTATCGGCGCTCATCGGTGGCGAGCGATCCGCCGGCGCAAAGTGAGGGGCCGGCTTCATCCTGAAGCCGGCCCCCCTCGCTTGTGCGGAGAGTTTTTTGTCTTGCAGGCCTTGAGTTCGGTTTTCTGAACCGCTCATCTAATCATTCCCCGCTGTTGCCCAAGAGTCAAGTGCCTGCCGGGCCCGGAGGCAAGACCCGGCGAGGCACGACTCATCATTGTTGACGGTTCCCCTTCGCACGCTCGTACCGCGGGTGAACCGGGGATTGTCATCCCCGGCTCGGGGGTTTCCCGACTCGGATCCACGGCTGGGGATCCTTCGATTACCCGGGGACTTGCGTCCCCGGCTCGGGGGTCTCGCTTGCGGGAAGGGTGTCCGATTCTTCGCCGTCCTCGATGAGATCCATGCTGATCGAGGTGGTGAACTGCTGGGTCAGTTGACCGCCGGGCAACGGGGGGGGCTCTTGTGTGTCGGCGGTGTCAGTTTTCTCAGTTGGACGGCCTTCGGGTGCTGTCGCGGGGGTGGGCATGCGGGCGTCCAAGGTGATGCGCTGTGTCTGGCGAAGCTGGACGAGCGTGCCGTCGGTATAGTCCCAATAGGCGATACCGTCTCCCGAGCTGCTTTGCAGGCTGAACTCCATCTGCTCGAAGAGTTTCCCAAGCGGATTGGAGGGCTTGGTCTGTTCCTCCTTATCGGGCTGCGAGGTGACGGAGAAGGTTTCTTTGAGCCGGATCTTGGCGCACGGCCGGCCGCGGAACTTCTCGATGCCGACCAGTTCATACTCGCCCCGAGCGGTGCAGGTGCTGGCGAGCATCGGCAAGTCCATCCGCCATTCGTGATCCCATTTCTCGCCGACGCGGAACACGCCTGGCTTACTCGGCGCGATGCGGTAATAGGCTTCCATCTGCCGCAGCATGGACTCGTCCTCGAAGACGGTTCCCAGTTGCTCGAACACCTGCCCGAGGGCCTGTCTGGTGGCGCGGGCCATCCAGTCATCACCGGGTGATTCCTTGACTTCTCGAACGACGCGATCGAAGACCTCCTTGATGCCTTCGACCTTGGCCGGTTTGCCGGCGGCATTCAGCGTCAAGGTGATGCGGCTGCCGGTCATGGCCTTGAGAACCTGCCCCATCATGCGGGTCATGGCATCCTGGGGCTGCTGCGGGTCGAAGGTTCGGGTGTCGATTTGGACGCTCATCGGCCCGCTGCTTGCGCGGATCGCGAGCCGATCCTGAACCAACTCCATCACCGCCGATCCATCGGGCTGGGTATGCTTGCAGGTCGTGGTGAGCTCCTGCTCAAAGGTTTGGGTGAATTTCATCTCCGGCAAGGGCGGGGGCAGGCGGGTGGCGCCGACGGTGCGGGTCACGATACGTTGTCGGATGGCCCGCCCCGGCCGCGGGGCAAATCGGAACTCGACGGTATCGGGGGGGGGGGCAGCCAACAGGTTACCCGCCGGGGCCAACAAGCAGGTCAATGCCAGGATGGTGCTCGCGGTGAAACGCATGGTTATCTCCTCTCTGGATCTTTCGACTGTTGGGCAAGGGCTTCGAGCAGAATCGCGTTGATGCGGTTCTGGTGTTGTTTGATGATGACCTGTTGGGCCGGGGTCAGGTCGAGAGGGTTGCCGTCGGCGAGGAACCGGCCGCGGTGATCGGGATCGGGCTGATGGGCCTCGAAGGCCACTTGCATGCCGGCCGGCGTGCAGACGGTCCAGGTCTGATGCGAACGGATGACCTGCGCGGGAATGGGGCTCGTGTGCGTGTCCATCGCGGAGGATGAAGCTTGGTTGAAGAGGGTCGCGAGGGCGAGGAGCTGGTCACGGATTTCCTGCAGCTGGACCTGTAAGTCCTCATCCCGTGGAGAGCGTTGGAGGAGTGTTCCGGTCTGGAGCAGGAGGTTGTAGGCGTCGGCGGCCTCAGGCAGCAGGGCGGCGGCCCGCTTGAGGAGTGCCTGGGTCAGATGCCAGGCGCGGCCGGCGTTGCCGGGATCTGTGGCGACCGCCGCACGCAGGCGATCGAGCAGGGAGTCGGAGATTTCGCCGGCCAGTTCCAGCTCGAGAAGCCGATGCTCGATGGCCGGCCGCAGCTCCGGGTGACCGGCGGCGGCGTTTTCGTAGGCTGCACGTGCCTCCGCGGTACGGTTGAGCAGGGCGAGGCAGTCGGCGATGCTCATCGCCACGTGGCCATCCTCATCCAGATCGGCGGCCTGGGTGAACGCTTCCTGGAAGATCGCCAGTGCCTCCTCGATGCGGCCGACGCCGTACAGCTCGGTCGCTTCCTGGGAACGCTCGACAAAAGTCATGGTCCGCTCGACGGGGTCCTGGCCGGTCGGCGATTGCCCGTGGACCGGCGCGAGGCCGACAGACATCGAGGCCGCGAGCAGAAGGGCGAACGCTTGCCGACGCACGGTCGGGAAGTCATAGCTGGGATGAAGTGCTGACATGGTTGTTCTCTCTTGCATAGGCCTACAACCGCTGGACCGGCGGAAAGATGATGAAGCGATCGTCCGGTAGATTGGCCGGTGGTTCCGGGGCCCTGGGTCGGGCTCGCTCCGGAAGAACCAATGGCACGGTAGTATCTGTGGCGGCGGGCAGTGAGCCGGCCAGGAGTTCCATGGCCGCCCCTTGTGCGATAAACGGGGCCGGGCTGACCGACCCGCCGACGGTCAGGCTTTGGGCCAAGCCGTTGAGTACCCAGGGACTGACGATGACCACGGTGGGTGCTTCGGCCGTGGAGGGCGGCTGGGCGACGGGATTCGACGAGCCGGTCCAGAGTTGCGAAGCAAACCACCCGCCGGCAAACAGGGCGATCGACGCGGCGGCCGCGAGTGTGCTCCTTAGGTATCGCCACCGCGCGGGGGCGATGGCAGCCCGCGGCCCGGCCGGCATGACGCGGAGGCTATGCCGGGCGGGGACCGCGGACTTGATGCGGTCGGCCAGACCTGGAGGCATCACGATGGGGTCCGGCGAGCGCAGCAGTTCAATCAGTGGGGCGTATTCGCGGCGAAGCGCGGGGGATTCGCGGAGCATAGCCTCGACGCCGGCCGCCCGCTCCGGCGGCAGTTCGCCGTCCAGCCAGGCGTCGATCAGGCGTTCGGTGTCGCGATCTGCCATGAACCGTCCTCCCAATGCACTACCTGGGCCATCAGCTCGCGCAACCGTTTGCGGCCGCGGTGCAGGTGGGTGCGTACCGTATTGATGGGCAACGCCAGGATCTCGGCGATCTCCGCGTACGGCATCTGGTGAAAGTGGAACAGGATGATCGCCAGCCGTTGCGGCTCGTCGAGCTGGTCGAGCCAGTGCCGCCAGTCCGTTGGGCTGGCCTCGGAGCGCGGCGGGGCGTGGGATCGTTGATCCTCCTGCCCGGCCAGCCGCTCCTGCATTCGCCGCTCGCGTCGCCGCGAACGCAGCCGGTTGAGCGACTGGTTGGTGGCGATTTTAAGGATCCAGTTGTGAAACGAATGCTCCGGGTCATACTGGTGCAGCCTCTCCATTGCCCGCACGAAGGTATCCTGGGCGGTGTCCTCTGCCTCGGCGGTGTTTCGCAGCAGCCGCAGGGCGACGGCGTAGACCGCGGCCAAGTGCCGGTCGACCAACAGGCCGTATGCGGCCCTGTCGCCTTCGCACACCGCCCGGACCAGGTCAGCGTCGCTCGGAATGTCTGGATGCCCATCCAACGGCTGCCCTGCCTTTGTCTGCCCCTACTACACCGCTCCAGCATATCCGGTTTCAGGGTGAGAAGCGGAGCCGGATGATAATCCCCAGGTGAGAACCCGCGAGCCTGTGACGCGAGTCCCGGGGGGCAATGATTCGGCGAGCCGGGGACGCGAGTCCCCGGGTGGGGATCAGCGAGCCTGTGACGCGAGTCCCGGGGTTCCCCCTCGTCTTGATGTATCTTCGCCCCCGCGCTGGCCCCAGCCATAGAACCCGCGGGGGGATTTCGGTAAAATAAGGGGTTCATGCGGGCTCGGGGCATACGAGCACCGCCGGACGTGCAGAGGGGAGCGGAAAGCGCATATGGAAGCACCGCCGGAAAGGCTGAGCTGCGCGGCCTTGCTCGCGTTCGACGCCGAGGCCGACTCGGCCGTCGGGGCAGTCGAACTGCGCCGGGTGGATCCGATCGCCCCGGTCAGCCCGGACGACGTGCTCGCTCTGGCGGCCCGCGTCCGCTGGCCGACGCCCTCGCCCATCGCCCAAGCCTTGGCGTCCGCGGGCAATCCACCGGCCGCAACGTCCGATATCGACAACCCACAGGGCGGCTGCTGGCACCCCATCCCGCACCAGGGCATCGACGGCGAGGTCGCGGGCTTCAACCTGCTCCTGGGTACCGCCGAGTTCATCGAGGATGCCGGCATCCCGATTCCGGACGCGGCCCGGCAAATCATCGACCGCAACGCCGAGCAAGGCTGGGCCTCGGTGCTGGTCGGTGCCTGCCATCGACCCTCGGAGACCCAGCCCGCCCGGCAATCGCTCATCGGCATTCTCGCTCTGGGCCGGCGCGAACGAGGGCCCGACGCAAAGGAAGCAGCCTCTCTGCGAGCCCAGTCGCCATCCGATCGCCCGCGTGTCGAGGATGTCTTCGGCACCGAAGGGCAGCACGACGACATGCCGAGCGCGCTCGATCGCGCGCCCGTCCGGCGAAGAAGGCGGGCACTCTATTGGGTAGTCACATTGGCGGCGGCCTCGGCGGCACTCGGGCTGGCCTTGTCATGCCTGTTCGTCGCGCCGGATGAAGTGGTCGTCGTGCAACGCTTGGGACGCATCGTCGATCGCTGTGGGCCGGGCGTGCACCTGCGACCGCTGTGGATCATCGAGACCACCACTCGCGTTCGGCCGCAGGCGGGCCGCAAGCTCGTCGTTGCCTTGACCGCGGTACCGTCGGGCGTCGATCGCGAGGGCGTCGACTGGTCGCCGCTGGATCTCGCGCTCACCGGTGACACCTGGCGCGTGCCCGCCGAGCACCGGGCTGACGCCGCGTGGTCTCGGTCGCCGACAGGGGAGCAGAACGCCAGCCAGATGGTTGAAGCCGTTGTGGAGGTGCGTTACGGCATCGGCGACGTGGAGGCGTTTCTCTTCGGCGTGGCCGATCCGGAAGCGATCCTCGCCGCCGAGGTCGAGTCGGTCATGCGGCAGTTGATAGGCAGCCGGTCGTTGTCGGTGAGCATGGGGCCTCAGCGAGGGGAGCTGGCGGATCTCGGGCGTCGGTTGGTGCAGGCAAGGCTTGACGCGATGGGGTGTGGCATACAGGTGCACGGGTTGATGCTGGAGACTCTGCGACTGCCGCCCGACACGCCCTCCGCAGCGTTCAGCGAGGCCGAGGCGGAGGTCGCCCGCGCCCGGTCCGAGCGGCCGCTCGCCCTGGCTCGCGCGATGAATGAGCGGGAACGGCTGGTGGCGCAGACGCGGATTCGTGCGGCGGATTTGCTGGCCGGTGCGGAGGTGGACTGTGCACGGCGGGTCGCGCAGGCGGCGGGGGTCGCCGATTGGGTCCGCGCTCGGCACACGGCCTGTGCGTCGGCTCCTGAGCAGGCGGCCGTGGCGTCCCAGCCCGCGGAGGCAGGAGGGCCGACGCCATGAGAGCCTTGGTGGCATCATCATCGTCGGTCGGTCGGCCCGGTCGTAAGAAGATCCGGCTCCTGCTGTGGGCCGCTGCGGCGGTCGTGGCCTTTGTCGGTTGGCGTAGCATGGTGATGGTTGAGCCGGGCGAAGTGGCGGTCGTCCATGGTTTGGGTTTGCCGGGGGCCGCCTTGGTGGCCGAGCCCGGCCTGCATTCCAAGGCGCCGTGGCAGGCCGTGCGGCGAGTGGACGGACGGCTTCGGCTGCTGACCTTCGAGCCGGTGGAACGCCTCACCGCGGATCATGAGCCACTGGTGATCGAACCCTTCGCCTGTTGGCGAGTCACCCCGCAGGGGTGGGGGACGTACCTGCAAGCGGTTACGGACGCGGGCAGTGCCGAGCGACGTTTGCGGGAGATTGTCTGGCATGTTCTGGACGGCGAGTTGGCGGGCCACGGATTGCGTGAATGGCTCAACTCGACCGGCGATGCCGCGGCGATCCCGCCATCGGTAGACGTCTTGCTGGACCGCGTTCGCCGGGCCGCCGCGGCAGAGGCTCGCGCCCGACTGGGGATTGATTTGGTCGAGGTTGGCGTTCGTCGGCTGGTCCGGCCCGAGCGGATGAAGGAGAGCATGCTGGCCCTGATGCTGGCCGACCGTGAGCACGCGGCCGACCGAGTGCGTCAGGAGACACGCGTGCAGGTGGCCCGGATCGAGGCCCTTGCCCGGCGGGAGGCCGAACTCCTGCTGGTCGAGGCCCAGCATCAAGCGGCCGCGATCAGGCTCCGCGGCGAGAGCGAGGCCGATGGCATTCTTGCTGAGGTTCGCAAGCTGAACCCCCGACTGACCGACGAGGCCCTGCGGATCCACACGCCCGACGACCGGCCGCGACCCGTGCCGTGACATCGAATTGGCGTCAGGCTTCGGCGGACGTTATCTTGCCGCGGAGAAATATGTGGTGAGCGCCCGGGGATTGGCCCTTCCTGCCGGCTTGAGAGTCTTCCATGCGGTTCAGCCATTCATTGAACGGCATGGCGGCGCCGTCGCCTTAGCGAGGCCTCTCAGCGAAGAAGTGCCTGTGTCCCTTCCGCGGCCGCTTGACTGAGAGGTATGGATTGCGGCTCCAAGCCGCCTTGGGCAAGAGGATTTCGCCTTCATGCAGCTTCGCTCTATCACCGAATCGCCGAACGAGTTGACCACGGACATTGACGTCGCTTCGCCGGAAGGTATCGTCCGCCTGCTGCGGGCCAGCGATGCGCAGATCTACAACGGTTATCGCGATTACCCCGCCGTGTGTGATGACGAGATCGTGGCCCGCATCGCTCAGGCGATCCTCTGGGCGGCGCCGCTCATGGGGCGACGCGACGCGGCCATTGTCATCTCCGGTGCGGGTACCAGCGGCCGGCTGGCCATGTTCGCCGCCCGGACGTTCAACCGCCACCTGGCCACCCGCAGACAGGTGCCCAACTTCTCCTACCTCATCGCCGGCACCGACCTCGCCTTGATCAAGGCTCAGGAAGGTGCGGAGGACGACCCGCACCAGGCGATCACCGACCTCGAGCCGCTCATCGCGGGCAAGAAGCGGATCCTGTACGTCGGCATCACTTGCGCGTTCGCCGCCCCCTACGTGGCTTCGCAGCTTTGGCATCTGTCGAGCGACGCCCGGGCGAAGTGCATCCTCATGGGCTTCAATCCGGAGAATCGGGCCCGCGATATGGAGGTCGAGAACTGGGACAAGACCTTCGCCGATGTCGTGCGTGCGATCAACGGCCGACCCAACTGCATGATTCTCAACCCCGTCGTCGGGCCGGAGCCGGTGACCGGTTCAACCCGCATGAAAGGCGGCAGCGCGACCAAGCTGTTGCTCGAAACCATCTTCTCGCTGGCGGCCGGTTCCGCGGGCGGTAAATCCGATCTCGAAACCGTTCGCGAGGCGATCACCCGCTACGAGCAGACGCGCGTGACGACCTACGAGCAGGTCGCCCCGATCGCCGACCTCATCCGACTCGGCGGCCAGGCACTTCGTCAAGGAAGGCATGTTTACTACCTCGGCACGGGGTCACCCGGCATCGTCGGGCTGATCGACGCGTCCGAGTGTCCGCCCACCTACGGGGCGGGTTTTGATGACGTTCGCGGCTTCCTGGCCGGCGGATGGCGCACGCTGCTCGGGCCGGGCCACGATCTCAGCGCGGCCGGCCCCTGGTACCGTATTTCGCTGGATGATTTCCTGGCGAACCAGGCGAGCGATCTGAAGCCCGACGACCTGGTGGTGGCCTTGCCCGAGCCACGGTGGAGCCCCGCACTGCGGGAGACCTTCAACAAGGTTCGTCGGGCGAAGGCTCACACGGCGATCGTGGAGACGACAGGTGGGCGATCGGCCGCGCCGGCCTGCGATGTGCACATCCGGGTGGAGGGTTTGCCCAAGTCACTCCTGCCGGGCACGCATCTGTTCGGCGAGTACGCGACCAAGCTCATCGCCAACGCCCTGACCACCGCGGCACATATCCTGTGCGGGAAGGTGTACCAGAACCGCATGGTCGACCTGCGCATCAGCAACAACAAGCTCTACCACCGGACGCTGGGCATTCTGCAGGATCTCATGGGTGTCTCCGCCGAAACCGCTCGACGCTGCCTGCTGCGGAGCATCTACGGGCAGGACCGCCCGACGACTGCGGTGCTTCGGGCCAAACCCTCGCAGCATGTGGCCGCCGCGACCAGCGCCGCCAAGGTGGTCCCCCGGGCACTCATCATGGCCGGCAGCCGCGCCTCCTACGCCGAGGCCGACCGCCTCCTCCAGCGCGAGCCCGTCGTCCGCTCGGCCATCGAACGGTTAAGCAAGAAAGACTGACTCGGCATCGAATCGCCCACGAACCGCACGAAAACGCCACGAGCCCGCATCGCGAGGGAATGCCCGACGCCCCCCAAGCGCGACTGCGGGGATGAGCCAACAAGCTCCACGCGCCAACGCGGGAGAAATTCTACGAGCCCCAAGCGCCAGCGCGGGGAAAACCCAACGTCCCCCAAGCGCCATCGCGGCGATAGCACCAACGAGCCCCAAGCGCGAGCGAGGGGATGACTTCACGAGCCCCAAGCGCAAGCGAGGGAGGGGTCCTACGAGCCCCAAGCGCAAGCGCGGGGATGTGAAGCGTCAGCGACGTACCCAACACTCGCCGAGCGATAGAACCATTTTCGTGGAGCGATCCGGCCTCGCGAATGGGCATGATGCGATCATCTCTGGGCCCAGAAATGACAGGTCCGGAACAGCCGGTCGTTTGACGCTTCGAGGGATCGCTTGCGCGGTTATCCGTCGTTGTACCCCGCGGCATGAGTTTGCTGCTTGTGGGAGGTTTTTGGGGCGTCGCTGGCGCTCCGCATCCCCGCGCTGGCGCTTGGGGCTCGTGAAGTCATCCCCGCGCTTGCGCTTGGGGCTCGTTGGGGTCATCCCCGCGCTGGCGTTTGGGGCTCGTAGGGTCATCCCCGCGCTTGCGCTTGGGGCTCGTGGGTGTTCTGCGTTGGTCATTCGCGGCTGGCGGTATAAAATGGTCCGGCTATGAGCAACCTGGAGTACCGAACCGCGGGTGAATCGCACGGGCAGGGCCTGATCGCGCTGATCGAGGGCTTGCCGGCCGGCGTGACCCTGGATATGGAGTTGGCCAACCGCGAGATGGCTCGGCGGCAGGGGGGCTACGGTCGCGGCGGACGGCAAAAGATCGAAAAGGACACGGTCAATATCCTCTCCGGTATACGCCGCGGCCGGACGATCGGCTCGCCTCTGGCTATCCAGATCGCCAACCGCGACTGGCGGATCGACGAAGCACCGGAGGTCTCCCGTCCCCGGCCCGGGCACGCCGACTTGGCCGGCAGCCTGAAGTGGCTGACCACCGATTGCCGCGAGACGCTCGAACGGGCTTCCGCCCGCGAGACCGCCGCCCGCGTGGCCGCCGGCGCCGTGGCCCGTAGTTTACTCATCCCCTTCGGTATCCAGTGCGTGGGCTTCGTGACCCAGGTCGGGCCGGCCGTGGCGAATATCCCCGTCGACGCCTCTCCCGCCGAGCTGATCGTCGCCCGAGACGGCAACGACGTCTACACGGCCGATCCCGCCGCCGTGGGGCCCATGGTAGGGGCGATCCGCAAGGCTAAAGAGGATAAAGACACCGTCGGCGGTATTGTAGAGGTTCGGGTCTTTGGTTGCCCACCGGGGCTGGGGAGCTGCGCACGCTACCAGGATCGCCTCGACGGCCGCTTGCTCATGGCGATCGGTTCGATCCAGGCCTTCAAGGGGGCGGAGATCGGGCTCGGATTTGGCGTGGCCTCACGGCCCGGCAGCCAGGTCCACGACGAGATCGACTTCGACCCGGGCTTGCGCGATACGCCTTGCCTGGGCTTCACTCGCCGGAGCAACAACGCCGGCGGCCTCGAGGGCGGCATGACCAACGGCCAGCCGGTTGTTGTCCGAGGAGTCATGAAGCCAATCAGCACATTGCTCCGCGGCCTGGACAGCGTGAACCTCGCGACCCGCCAGCGCGAGCGCAGCGACTACGAACGTAGCGACGTTTGCGCGGTTTCCGCCGCCAGCGTCGTCGCCGAGAACGTCGTCGCCTTCGAGATCGCCCGAGCCCTGGTTGAGAAATTCGGCGGCGACACGCTGGCAGAGATCGAGGCGGCCTGGAAGTTCTATCTGGGGGCCGCTCGCCTCCTCGGTACCCAAGAGCCCGCTTGACAAGTCTCGCCTGCGGACGGTTTTTCGCGGGGCACTCCCTTCTGTGTTGACACATCGGTTGCCGGCCAATCGGCCAGTTCGCTTGGCAGCGGCCTGGGGCGGGCGTGTCTCGGTATTTCGTTTTTGGGACGTAGGGAGTTCGATTTTTTGCTCCGTCGCTTGAATAACGCCGTCTATGTGGTACACTTGTATTGGTCGCAGGTGACATTTCAAAGAGTTGCGGTTGCGACTTGCGCGCGTCGGGAGAGGACGCAGCTCATATGCAGCCGAGGTGGTCTTGTAGGCCCCTCTGAGCCACGTCCGCATGTCTTCCTGGAAGGAGGCGTAATCATGCACGCTTTCTGCTTGCCGCGGTTCCTTTGTCTGAGCGTCTTGCTGTTGGGAGCGATGGGTGTGGCTCAGGCCCAGCCGGTGCCGGAGCCCTGCTGTCTGCCGGATGGCATGTGTGTGGACATCCTGCCGGATGAGTGCACCTCGCTTGGTGGCTATCTGCCGCCCGGCGGGGTGTGCCTGGGAGACGGCGACGGCAATGGTGTCGACGATGCCTGTGAGGCGGAGGCTCCCGAGGCCTGCTGCACGCATGAGGGCAAGTGCCACATGGAACTGCCCAATGCGTGCCTGGAGCAGGGCGGCGTGCCTCAAGGTCCCGGGTCGATGTGCATGGGGGATGCCAACGGTAACGGCGTCGATGATGCCTGCGAGGGGCTGGCGCTCAAGTTCATCCAGCGACCGGATATCAACCGTACCGGCATTGATGTGAAGGCTACGGCCCTGAATGTTCTGGCGGACGATTTCCTCTGTCAGCGGCGGTCGTTGGTCACCGACATCACCGTGTGGGGTTCATGGAAGCAAGACATCATCCCCATGGAGCACGCCGTCAGTTTCACGCTCAGCATTCACAAGGATATTCCAGCTTACGAAAGTCCCACAGGTTACAGCATGCCCGGTGAGTTGTTGTGGATGCGTACCATCCAGCCGGGCGAGTTCGACTACAGCCTGTACATGGACGACATTCAGGAATACTGGTGGGATCCGCTTGAGCCCGACAAATGGATCTTCCCCGGAGACACGCAGTGTTGGCAATACGATTTCCACATTCCGGCGGATGAGGCGTTCTGTCAGGAGGGCAGCCTGGAAGAGCCGCTGGTCTACTGGCTCGATGTTCAGGCGATGCCGATGGGCTCGGCCGGTGCCCAGTTTGGCTGGAAGACAGTCACCTCGCCACCGATGAATTTCAATGATGCCGCCGTGGCGGGGCAGGGTACCGAGCCTTATCTTGGCCCGTGGACCAGGCTGGCCTATCCGATGCCCGATCATGTCTGGTATCTGGAGGATATCGGCTTGGCGTTCGCGATCAGTGGGGATGAGCCTTGTCCCGATGAGGAGTTTCGCGAATATGGCGACGCTCCGGAGGGGGCCTTGGCCTATCCGTCCAGCGGAGTCATCGGACGATTCCCGACGTGCAAGAACGTCGGCGCGGCCGGCTCGTTCATCGAGCACAACAATTTTGGGGCCTGGTTCGGACCGATTTTTGACTTTGAGCTGGACGGCAACGCGGGTTTCTGCCCTCTGTTCAATCCCAGCATGTACGATCAGGATGAGTGCTGGCAGGACGGCGACGCGGGGCTGTTATTCCCGCCGGCCTATACAATCCAGGGGCCGGTGGGCAGCGAGAAGGTTGTGTCTTGCAGTGGGGTGACTGGTGCGCTGGGCCGGGTCTGCCAGCCCGCCACGTGGGGCGGCAACATCGATGTCAATGTAGTCAACAACATGCCCAGTCAGACGACTGGCTACGTGAACGTGTTGATGGATTGGAGGCAGGACGGGGTGTGGGGCGGAGGGGCGTTATGCCCGACAGGTGCCACTCCCGAACACGTGCTTGTGGACTGGCCCATTCCGAACGGTTTCGCGGGTTCCCTGTCCGCCCTCGCACCACCGGGCTTCCTCATCGGGCCGAACGCGGGCTTTGTGTGGACCCGGATCACGATTACCGAAAGCCAGCTGGGGACGGGGTGGACGGGCAGTGGCGTGTTCGAGGACGGTGAGACCGAGGATTACCTGCTCGAGGTATTACCCGTCGAGGAGGAGCTGGATTATGGCGACGCACCGGATCCGACATATCCCACCTTGCTGGCCAGCAACGGTGCGCGGCATCTCATCGTACCAGGGGTCATGCTCGGCAATGTGATCGACGCGGAGCCGGACGGCCAGCCCACGGCTAACGCTGATGGGGATGATCTCGCCAATTTGCCGGATGAGGATGGTGTGGTTTTTGTCACGCCGCTGGTCACAGGCCAGCCGGCCACAGTGCAGGTGACCGCGTCGGTGGCGGGCAACCTGTGGGCGTGGATCGACTTCGACGGCAACGGGAGTTGGGCTGAAGCCGCCGATCAGATCGCCAACGGGGTTGCTTTGAGTCCTGGAATAAACGCCGTGACATTCGTGGTTCCGTTGGGTGCTCAGCCGAATGCGACCTACGCGAGGTTCCGGTTCTCGACGGGGACGGGCACGATTCTGACGTATACGGGTTTGGCGTGGGACGGCGAGGTTGAGGATTATCTTGTTTGGATCGAGGAGGCTTCGCCCGAGTACGATCTTGGTGATGCCCCGGACAGCACGAATACCTGGGGCGTTTTGATGAATACTTACTCTACGGGTATTCAGGCCAACTTCCCGACGGTGTACCAGGCGGGTTCGCCGCCGTTCGGGCCGTTGCATCGGCAGCCATTCGGGATGGCATGGCTGGGGCAGCGAGTGACGTTGGAGAACGAGGCGGACATCGGGCCGGACCAGGATCCGACCAACAACATCATTCCGCTGCAGAATCTGGCGGACCTGGATGTTGCGGACGATGGGGTTCAGATGCCGGTATGCCTGCCGCACTGCAGGCCGACGACGTTCACCTATACGGTGACGGTGGCCAGCCTTGGCCCGCAGATGCTCCTGAATGCGTGGTTCGACTGGAACCGCGATGGTGACTGGGACGACACGATGATCTGTCAGGACGGGACCTCGGTTCCGGAGTGGGCGGTGCAGAATGCTCCGGTTCCGGCACCTGGTCTGGGCACGTTCACGTTTGTCACGCCATCGTTTGTGGCTTATGACCCGATCGGGACGGTGGATTCCCCGCCGTTGTGGATGCGGGCGACATTGGCGGAGCAGCCGTGGCAGCCGGGGATGACGCCGGGTTGGGGCGGCTCTGGGCCGGCCGGCGGCTATGAGTTTGGCGAGACGGAGGATTACCTGCTTGAACCGCCTGTCATTCCAGCGCCGCCGGTGGTGATCGCCGCGGCGTCGCGGAAGACGCACGGTTTGGCCGGTACGTTCGACACCGATCCGTGCATCGGGGACACCGAGCCTCGGACGGGTGGGCCCACCAGGGTTGTCGTCACCTTCGACCAGCCGATTGCTCAGGTGACAGGCACACTCGCGGATGTGGCGGTGAGCAGCGGCGTGGTGAACACGTTGACCGTTCTGGGCCCGACGCTGACCATTGACATGAGCGGTGCGACCAACGCCCAGCCGCTGATCATCACCTTCCCGGGTATCCAGAGCACTTTGCCGTGCGGCCAGATCTCGCAGGGTGGCGTGTGCATCCGGGTATTGGCGGGTGACGCGAACAACGACGGCAAGGTCAACATCTTCGACCTGGTCCTTGTTCGCAACAACCTCAACCAGCCGGTGGTGGCGGCCAACTTCAGGTCGGACGTCAACGCGGATGGTTCGATCAACATTTTTGATCTGGTGTTCGTTCGCAACAACCTGAACATGGTCGTTGGGCTGTGCCCGGGGGCGGGATGCTGGTGAGTGGTGGAAGCTGAGTGGGAGTGTTGGCGATTGCCGGGCTCGGCGCCGCAAGGTAGCCGAGCCCGGCGTGTTTTTCCTCGTTGGTGACCGCATGGGTTGGTGGTGCGACCCGTGGCCGGGTGGGGACAGGCCATGGGCCCGCATATAGGCCGATGCCACCCCCTGGTCCTCCATCAACAAGTTGATTCGGTCCTCATGGCTGGCGTGGTTGGGTGTTGCCCGTGTGTGAGGCCGAAGCTTATACTCGGGCGGCGCAGGCGAAGGTCCGCGCCGATGCGCGTTTGAAATCATGCGGACTGGACGCGGCTGGTTATGCGACTCCTCCTGCTTTCTCACACCGTGAACCCCTGGACGCCGCACTACGCGCGTTTCTTCCAGTCTCGCGGCGACCAGGTGCTGGTGGTGAGCTTCAGCTCGCAGCCGATCGACGGCGTGGCTATGGAGTTCATCGGCATCGACCCGTGGGACAAGTACGCCAACAAGCATGTTTACCTGACCCGTGTTCTGCGTTTGCGGCGGATCATCAAGCGTTTTCGGCCGGACGTGGTTTATGCACCGTTTGTGGTGTCCAACGGCTTGTCGGCGGTGCTGGCCTGGAACGGGCCGACGGTGACCTCTGGGCGGGGCGGCGATGTGTTGGAGCAGATCGGGCGGGTGGGTTGGCGACGCCGGCTGCGCGAGTACCTGGTGAGGTTCGTGTGCCGCCGTTGCGTGGTGGTGCACAGCGTGTCCGCGGAGATCACTGCGCACCTGCGTCGCCTCGGTGTGCCGGAGTCCAAGCTGGTCGAGATCCCGGTCGGGGTTGATACCTCGCTGTTTGTGCCCGCTCCGGATATGCCCCGTCCGCAAGCCTTGCGACTGATCTGTCCGCGTAAGCATGAGCCGGTGTACGACAATATGACGGTGGTCGAGGCGCTGGGTCGTCTCAAGGCTTCGGGTCGGACGTTCGAATGCGTGATAGCCAGCGAGGGCTCACTGCTCGCGGTCCACAAGGCCCGAGTTCACGAGCTCGGGCTGGACGACCGCGTCAGCTTTCCCGGCGAGGTACCGCACGCGCAGGTGCCGGCCATGCTCCGGGATGCGGACATCTACATTTCCGCGACGCTCAGTGACGGGACGAGTTCCGCTCTTCTCGAGGCGATGGCGGTGGGCCTGATGCCGGTGGTTTCGCGTATCCCGGCCAATGAGCCGTGGATCGAGCATGGCCGTACGGGTTTGCTGTTCGAGCCCGGCCGGCCGGACAGCTTGGCGGAGATGCTCGAACGGGCCATGGACGACGCCGATCTGCGCCGGCGGGCGTTTGAGGCCAACGTCCCCCGCGTGCGCGAAGGTGGTGATCAGCACAGGAACATGCAGCAACTCGCTGAGGTGCTCGAACGCGTCGTTGCCGAACACCCGCGCTGAGCATGGGGGGGGCAAGTGAGCCAGCGAGTGGGCAAGTCAGCAGTTTGCCAGTGAGCAACAGAACAAGGGAGCAAAGAAACAGGCGCGAGCCGGGGGTGACAACCCCCGGTTGATCCGCCAAGTGAGCAGCACATCGAGTCAGCGAGTTGAACTTGGCTGCCGGCTTGGTGAATCGCGCATCGAGTGTTCTCCATCGCAAGGGCCGGCGGTCATTTTCCTTCGCGCGTCCAGTAGTCGACAACCATGACCTTATCGATGTGCGGACCGAGCACGGCCACGAACTCGCCATGGGCGGGGTGAGGGAGATACTCTGCCCGGCCGGCCTCACTGCGGAACGTCACCACGAAGCAATGGGTGAAGCCCTGGGCTTTGTTCTCGATGCTCACATCCGTGCCCCACTCGAAGTCATGGATTGCGTTGATCTTGCTTGGCAGAGCACAGAACGCGGTTTCGACCGAGCGCACCTGCTCGGCGGTAGCTTCCGGCTTGAAGGCGAAAAGAACCACGTGCCGCAACACCCAGCCCGGGCCCCCGCAAGCCTGGGGCGACCGCTCCGCAGCCTTGCCCGACCGGACCGATTCGCCGCAACCCGCAGCCACAGCCGTCAGAATCATCGCCATTCCAAGATACATGACCTTGTTCATCAACTTCGCTCCTGCAAAAGAGGGTCCGTTCATATCACCGCCATCTGGGTAAGGCATTGTGTTCATCGTCGGCCGCCACGGGGGGCGGCCGCTACGCGGCGCCGCCGTCATGGGGGGCGGACGCTACGTGGGTCAATACCGAAAGCGAGCGGCGATGGGCATGCGCCGACCCACGCCGAATGCTCGGCTCGTGACTTTCAAGCCCAGTGCCGCCTGCTTGCGTTTATACTCGCTCAGGTCGACCAGCCGGATGACTCGTTGCACCGTCTGGGCGTCGAAGCCCGCGGCAATGATCTCCTCCGTGCTTCTCTCCTGGCGGATGTACTGTTCGATGATCGCGTCCAGCAAGTCATAGGGCGGCAGCGAGTCCTGGTCCGTCTGGTTGGGTCTCAGTTCCGCCGAGGGGGGCTTGGTGATGCTGCTTTCGGGGATCAGTTCGCGCTCCGCCTGTCGGTTGATGTGGTGGGCCAACTTGTAGACCATCATCTTGGGCACGTCGCTGATCACCGCTAGCCCGCCGCACATGTCGCCGTAGAGGGTGCAATAGCCGACCGCGATTTCACTCTTGTTGCCAGTTGTCAGCAGTAGCCAGCCGAACTTGTTGGACAAAGCCATCAGCAGCACGCCGCGGACGCGGGCCTGGATGTTTTCTTCGGTGATGTCCGGTTCCAGGCCGGCAAAGTGCGGTTGGAGGTATCCCTCGAAGGATTCGTGGATGCCGGCGATGGGGATCATGCGGAAGTCGAGGCCGAGATTTCGGGCGAGGATCTCGGCATCACTGCGGCTGTGGTCGCTGCTGAACCGTGAGGGCATGGCCACGCCGGTGACCGCATCGGGTCCGAGGGCCGCGACCGCCAGGGCCGCCGTCACCGCGGAGTCGATCCCGCCCGAGAGGCCGAGTAGCACGCGTTTGAATCCGCATTTGTGCACGTAGTCTCGCAGGCCGAGCACCAGCGCGTCATGCGCCGAAGCGACGTCTTGAGGGTAGGGCTCGATTCTGCCGGGCGTGTCCGCGTCGAGATCGACGATCAGCAGGTCCTCGTCGAATGCCCGGGCTTGGGCGATCACCCGGCCCTGGGCATCGAACGCCGTCGAGGCACCGTCGAAGATCAGCTCATCGTTGCCGCCCACTTGGTTGACGAAGGCGATGGGCAGGTGGTGCTGCCGTGCCTGGTTGGCGAAGAGCCGCAAACGGAAGGGCTGCTTGTCCTGCTCGAACGGCGATGCACTGAGGTTGACCAGCAGGCGTGCACCGGCGGCGGCGAGTTGCCCGACGGGGTCGCGGGTGTAGATCCGCCGGCCGATGGTCTGCTCATCGTTCCAGAGATCCTCGCAGATGCTCACGCCGATCGGCACGCCTTCGTGGTCGATCAGAGCTACCTCCGGGGCGGGCTCGAAGTAACGCTGCTCGTCGAACACGTCGTAGCTCGGCAGCAGCGACTTGTGCCGTACCTGTTGGAGCTTGCCGTTGGCGCAGTATGCCGCCGCGTTTCGCAGACTGCGGCCCACCGGGTCGGCGTTCGACTCGACGAAGCCGACCAACGCGGCGATGCCCACGCAGGACTCGGCAATCCGGTGCACCGCCTCGACGTTGGCGGCCACGAATCGGGGCTTGAGCAGCAGGTCGCGCGGCGGATAGCCCACGACTGAAAGCTCGGGGAAAATCACCAGTGACGCCCCCGCTGCCCGCGCCTGCTCGATGCAAGCGACGATTCTCTCGCGGTTGCCGACGATGTCGCCGACCACCGGGTTGATCTGGGCCAGGGCGAGTTTCATGCCGGCACCCTCCCGGCACGGATGATGCGTGTTCCACTGTTTGTGGTGCGTGCTCCACTGTGTGCGTGGAGTGTGGATCGCGTGCAAGCCGAAGATCGGGTGCTACGAGCCGGGGACTGGGCGTCCGGTGTCATGGATCGGGTGCCATGAGCCGGGGACGCAAGTCCCCGGGTTAAGAGCGCGGGGCGCGAATCGAGGGCCGGGGATCGTGAATCAGGTTCCAGCGCACAGCGTGTGGAAGCCCCCGTGTGGCACTGCCCTATGAGTAGTGTTCTGTGTGCCTGGACTCGAATACTCGTGAGCGTGTGGCACTGCTCTGTGAGCAGTGCGGGACGCGTGAAATCGCCGCTCGTCGATAACTGCCGCATACTCGTGTTCATGCCGCCGGTATTGTAATCATCGGCTGGAAAGCCGCCAATGTGTGTGCCACCGGAGTCTGCGCGAGCTTGCTCGGCGTCAGCAGGCCCGGCGATGAATTGCATTGTCCCAGCCGGTTGGCCGGGCCGCTTGCCGGGCATATACTCCTGGGTGATTTGGCCATTCAGAGGGCGGCTTGATGAAGATCCACGAATACCAGGCGCGGCAGTTACTGGCGGAGGCCGGGGTTCCCGTGCCCCCGGCCGAGGTGGCATCGACGGCGGAGGAGGCCCTCGCGGCCTACGGACGCCTCGGCGGGCGGGTCGTGGTGAAAGCTCAGGTCTCTGCCGGCGGGCGGGGCAAGGCGGGGTTCGTGCGCCTCTGCGACGACGCCGACCAGGTCCGCGAGGCCGCCGAGTTCATGCTCACCCACCGGATGGTCAGCCGCCAGACCGGGCCGGCCGGCGTCGCCGTGCGGAAGTTGCTGCTCGCCGCGGCCATGGACATTGCCGGCGAATACTACGTCGGCATGACCGTTGACCGGGCCCGGCGCTGCCCCGTGGTCATGGTTAGCCGGGAGGGCGGCGTGGAGATCGAGGAGGTCGCCGCCCGTAACCCCGAGGCCATCGTCAAGGAGTGGCTGCACCCGCACCTGGGCCTGCTGCCGTTCCAGATCCGGCGACTGACCCAGGCCCTGGGCCTGACCGCCAAGGAGCAGGTGCAGGCGGCCACCCGCACGCTGGCCGGCTTGGCCGACCTCTTCCTCAGTTACGACGCCACGCTGGCCGAGATCAACCCCCTGGTTATCACCAGCGAAGGCCGGTTGCTCGCCCTCGACGCCAAGGTCACCTTCGACGACAACGGCCTTTTCCGCCATCCGACGATCATGGCTATGGCCGATACCAGTGAAGAGAACCCAGACGAGATCCGGGCCCGGGCGGCGGGGCTGTCCTACATCGCCCTGGACGGCAATATCGGCTGCGTGGTCAACGGGGCCGGGCTGGCTATGGCCACCATGGACCTCATCAAACTGCACGGGGGCGAGCCGGCCAATTTCCTCGACGTCGGCGGCAGCGTCACCACGGAAGGAGCCATCGAGGCCTTCCGCATCATCCTCGCCGACCCCAAGGTCAAAGGCGTGCTGGTCAACATCTTCGGCGGAATCGCCAAGTGCGACCTCATCGCCGAGGCCCTCATCGCCGCCGCCCGCGAGGTCGGCTTCCACGTGCCCGTCGTCGTCCGCCTCGAAGGCACCAACGTCGAGCGAGCCCGGCAGCTCCTCAACGACGCCCAGGTCAGCGGCCTGCTCACCGCCGAAGACCTCACCGACGCCGCCCAAAAGGTCTGCGCCGCGGTGTAACCATTCGCCCGCCGCCGGGCTCAGCCTTCCGGTTTCCCCTGGGCTGGTAGACTTGGCCGCGGTGAGCGGCGAACCACCCGTGCAGGATCTTCATTCTGCTTCTTTCGAAGCAACTCGGCCATGCGGTGAATGTCGCCGCCGCATTCCTCCGCCAGGGCTGCCCCGTGCCGCCGAACTTCTTCAATCACCGGATCTCGTCGCATGTTCACTCCCACTCCAGCGTCAATTCCTTCCTCCGGCGTGAAGTACCGGATCCTCACCTTGCGGCAACCAGTAGCTCGGCACCGAAGAATCAAGATAGACGGTCGGCTTCATGGTGCACCCAAACTCGACACCTCTACCGGATTATAACCCAACCACGCCGTGCACCCCAATCACCGGCCGGCCGTGCCCTGTAGTCCATACATCTTCGGCCCCAGTCGCGGGCTATATTGAACAGAAGGCAGCGAAGGAAACAAGGAAGCTCGTGCTCGCTCTGCAAGCAGGGTCTATCTGCGTCCATCTGGGTGATCTGTGGGCCCTGTTTTGAGCCCACAGATCACACAGATGGACGCAGATGAGACGGACGGCTGACAGGTGATCGGACCCGCATCGCGAAGAAGCGCTGGGTGGCATCTTGACAATACCCCCACAGTGGACTATACGACGAGATACGGTTGATCGTCACGGCTGGGCCCCTTCCCCCTGGCTAGCTTGCCCGGCCGCTCTGGGATGCCCTATGCTACCGGTCGTCAGCAAGATAGTGGGCCATGTCAAGGGTATTGTCGGAGGATTCTTTCTTCTGGTCATCGGGCTGGTCGTGCTGCTGGGCTTGACGCTCGGCTTTGCGGCGTGCGGAGCTTGGATGGGCTATGAAGGCGGCCGGCTGTTGGCGGACTACGTCCGTGCCCGGCATTGGGTGGAGGTCGCTGCTCATATCGAGGCCGTCGATTTGGCCTGTAGTTGCGACGGAGACGGCTGCGCCGCCCGCGCTATCTGCACATATCGCTATGCTTTCGATGGTCGTGAATACCAGGGAAAACGCGTCGGGTTGTCCCGTGGAGCTGACAATATCGACTCCTGGCAGAAGGCCACATACACCCGGCTCAAACAGGCTTTCGAGGAGGGTCGCCCGGTCACGTGCTTCGTCGATCCTGCGCAGCCAACTCGCGCGGTCCTCGATCGCCAACTGCGTTATCCACTCCTTGTCTTTCAGACTGCCTTTGCGCTGGTGTTCGGCCTGGTGGGGCTCAGCTTCACCATTGTGTGTCTGTTGGGCGTCATCCTCGATGAACCTCGTGAACGCCGGCTCAAGAAGGCCTACCCGAACCAGCCCTGGAAACACAAGCCCGACTGGGCTGCCGGTATTCTCCCCAGCAGGCTGCGCCGCCGCGCAGCCTGGCTCTGGTTTGTTACCATCTATTGGTTCCTCGTGTCCCTGCCAACCACGGTCTTTCTGCCGACCGGCCTGAGGCAGCCGGACAAACTCTGGGCCGTCGGTGGCGCGGTGTATCTGCTGATCGGGACGATCTTGCTCATGGTCGCGATCCGTTGGCGCTCCCTGGCCCGGCGATTTGACGCGAGCCGACTCGAGCTGGAGACCAACCCCGCTGAGGTCGGCGGAGACTTTCGCGCCCGCTTGGTGCTCGCGGGTGATGTGGCCTCGCTGGAACGCGTCTCCATCACGCTGCGTTCGAGGCATCACCTGTCCCAAGGGGAAGAGTCGGACGTGAAGCGAACCTTGTGGGAACAGACGACGGAGTTTGAGGTGCCGAGATCGAGGTGTGATCCCGGCGAGGTCGCCCTGCCGGTTCACTTTCAAATTCCCGCCACCTGCAGGCCGACGGATGAATCCAGTTATCGAGATAGAGTAACTTGGCATCTTACGGTGAAGGCCTGCTCGTCACGCACGAAGCTCAAGCTCAAGTTCGAGGTGCCGGTCATCGAGGCAGCCGGCGAGCCAACCAGTGAAGGCGCGGTTGGTCCCAGCGACAAGGTCTATCTGCGTCCATCTGGGTGATCTGTGGGCCCTGTCTTGAGCCCACAGCCTGTCATGCCCGGCGTACCGGGCGCCTTCGGAACATGAGAACCGAGCCATGGTTGCCATTCTGGCAGAAGAATGCTCCTCTTCAGAACAGATCAGCCGGATAGACGCAGCGCGGGCTTTGCCTGCGGCTCAGGGGGAATCTCATGCAGAGGCAGAGCTTGTGCCTCGAACCGCAACGCGGTTCCAGAGCACAGCCCGGGGTCGCGCAGCGCACCCCGGGAAGCATGCCCGCAGGTGTGCTCCAACCCTGAAAGGGTTGCATGGCCTCCCGTCGGAGTGCCGGGGTGTCGGATCCGGCGTGGTGGCAAGGTCTCCGTGTTGGGGGATTGAGCCGCGGCCGGATATGAAACCCTTTCAGGGTTTGCTCGATCAAGATGGGTTTGGTCACCCAGGGTGCGCTGCGCGACCCTGGGCTCTGTTATTCAACGCCGTTGGCGTTGGGTCGCAGGCGGCCGAGAGCTGTCTGGGGTTGCGGGCAGAGCCCGCGCCTCTGCATGAGCCGTTCTCGTCTCAGGACAACAGGGAACTTGCGGTTGGCGCTGCAGATGGATGGGGTTTGCAGTGACGCGGGACAGGCGCGCTGCTGGGGTCGGCGGGGTTGAGCTTGTGGCGTGGTCGCGGGTCGTGTGTTATGGTGTTCCAGTGTGAGGAGATTCGTGTTTGGTGCAGGGGTACGGTGCCGTGCCATGGGTTGGCTACGCATCCGAGGGCAAGCTGCGTTGTCCGGCTTGCGGCTATCCGGTGTTCAATCTGCCGGCGGTGCACGACTGCCCGGAGTGTGGGTTCGCCTGCGACCCGCTGGCGAAGGTGTACGTGTTGCCGCATGCGCACCGGCGCCTGCTGTGGTTGCTCGGTATTTGGCCGATGCTGCTGATCGTGTTGCCGTGGGCAAGGCTGCGAGGTCTCGGCATGGATTGGGCCGCGGTGGGCGTGGGTATTGCTGTGCTGATGACCGTGACCATGCTGGTGCGGGCAGTCTGGTGTGCCCGTCGGCGCAAGAAGTTGTACGTCAACCATCGGGGTATCTGGCTCGGCCACGGCGAGTGGGATGCCCCGCATGTCTCGTGGGCCGACTTCGGCAAGGCTTGCTGGGGACCAGTTACCGGTGAACTCTGCGTGCTGGACAGACAGGATCGGCTCCTTCTTTCATGTGGCCAAGGCGGTATCGGCGGCAGGGGCGGCACCAGACGAATCGCCGAGGATCTCAACCGCCTCGCCGAACGCTATGGGCAGGAGAACCGTGGTGAGTGAATCGCATGGCTGAGAACGCCGACATCACTCCGTTGGAGACCGATCGCCGCCGATGCCTCGCCTGCGGCTATCGCCTTGCGGGGTTGCCCACGGTCCACATCTGCCCGGAATGCGGGATGCCCTACGACCTGCTCGCCCGGGCGTTCCCATGTTCTGAAGGGTCAGTGCCCTATGGCTGGATCAAAGCGGGCGCGTTCGCGTTTGTGGTCTTTGCGTTGCCCGTACTCAAGTGGGTGGGCATGTTGGTTCCGGGTTACGTAGTCCTGGTGGTGGGTTGTGTGGTTTCGGTGTTGTGTGGATTGCTCGAAGCGTGGCAACGCAATACCGGTCAGTATCGGCTGTTTGTGAACCATCGGGGAATCCAGTTCGGTTGCCCCGTGGTCCGGTTGAAGGAGATTTCCTGGCGGGAGTTCGGCGAGGCTCGCTTTAGTTGGATCACCGGTAGCTTGACTATTCGTAGCCCCCAGGGAAAGCGCGCTGTAAAGGCCTCATATATTTCCTTCGGTGGCTCCATCGCCGCCGGCGAGGTGGCCCGGCACCTCAATAACGTCGCCCCACACTATCGGAACATGGACCCGGCACACGTCAATTCCCTGGCCGAGGCCGATGAGCCATTCGCTCAGCGATCCGACGAGGCGTCTTGAAACAACCTCAGCGGAGTACCGAGCACACCGCTATCTTGCCCGGCGTGCTTTATCAGGGTTGGTGTGGATACGGAGGCTCTACAAAGAGCGTTCTAGGGTGGTGCCTAAGATGATATGCTTTATGCCTAGCATATTAGGTATATCGGTACTCCAGGGGTCTGGCAATGTTTAGCGAGTCGAACCGAGGCGGTGACCCAATCGGCGGGGTCGGTGTGTCCCCTTTCGCTCCGAAGGAGCGAAAGGGGTGTAGCCACGGGTGGAGCGGCGCGCCGGCGCAGCCGGCCGACGCGAAACCCGTGGAAACGAGATCCGCCTTCTTCTCCGCCCGCCTCGACAGGGGCGGAGGGGGCCGCATTGCACGGCGTTCCGTTCAAGTCAATTCGCCGCGAATGAGTCGGTATGATAGTTCCATCCTCCGCCCTTGCCGGGGCGGCCCTCCTCGAATCGTTCCGTCTCCACGGGTTCCGGTCACCAGTGGCGACCTCCAACCGGGGCTACATCCCCAGGCCCCTATCGGGGCCGAGAGAGCGCCAATCTCACCCGCCCAAGTTGTTACGAATCGGGTCGAACCACCGCATGACCGCGGCGGCTCAGATCGTGAAACCGCGGTGGCTCGGTTCGCGGGACGCCGGCGGCTCATGGATGGCGGCGGGCGGATCGGCTAGAATGCGGCCGCGCGATGGAGGAACGACGGCATGCGAATCGGGTTCATCAGTGCTTGCGATGCCGGGCGGATTGGCTTCATGAAGCAGCATGGGTTCGGCTGCGTCGAGCTGTTCGCCCGGCCGGGCGATGCGTTTCTGCCCGACCAGGACGGCTGGCAGGACAAGGCGGCCGAGGTCCAGGGTGCCTTTGCCGAGGCGGGTATCCGCATCAGTTGCCTGGCGGGCTTTTACGTCAACCACATGGATGCCGACCCCGCGGTCGCCGCCGGGCACCATGAGCATGTGCGGCGATGCCTTCGCCTGGCGGCCCACCTGCGCGTCCCCGTGGTGGCCGGTTTTGCGGGTCGCGTGATGGGCCAGGATCTGGAGGCCTCGCTGCCGCCGTTTCAGAGGATCTGGAGCGAGCACGCCAAAGCCGCCGAGGACGCGGGCGTGAAGATCGCGTTCGAGCACTGCCCGATGGGTGCGTTCCACTCGCCGTTTGGCGGGAACAACTGCATGTGCACGCCGGCCATGTGGGAGAGATGCTTCAACGCCGTGCCCTCGCCGGCCCTGGGGTTGGAGTGGGACGCTTCGCATCTGGTGTGTCAGATGATTGAGCCGGTGGCCAACCTGCGGCAGTGGGGGGGCAAGGTCTTTCACGTGCATGCCAAGGACGCGAAGGTGTACCGCGAGGTGATGGACCGCTGCGGCATTTACCATCCGGGGGCGATCGAGCACTGCTTCCCCGGCTTGGGCGATTGCGACTGGGGCCAGATCATCAAGGAACTGGTGCGGGCGGGCTACCGCGGCGACCTGAACATCGAAGGCTGGCACGACGCCGTCTTCCGCAACCACCAGGACGGCCCGCAACTGGAGGATCTCGGCCTGCTCATTGCGTACCGCCACCTGGCCCAGTTCGTCGACGGCGCGTAGCGGCCGCCCCCCGCGGCGGCCGGGGTGGTGAAAGCGCTTCCGACGCCGGCCGCCACGGGGGGCGGCCGCTACCGAAAGGCCGACTGGTGCCACGAGACTGAAATCGAAAGAACCCTCCAGGAGCCTCTTCGTTGCCCACTGCTCGAACGATTCGCGTCCTCGCCGCTCAGCCCGCTCTGCGCTGGCTGCACCCCATGCCCAACTTCCACCTGCTGCGACAGATGCTCGAACAGCATGTGGCCGCCGCTCCCGCGGATCTGCTGGTCCTGCCGGAGGTCTTCAACGGCGTGCCTTGCGACTACGACCCCTTGGCCGGCCCGCTCGCCCGACGTTTCCTGGCTACATTGGCTCGCGCCTGCCGTGTGGCCATCGTCGGCGGCAGCATCGATTACCAGGACGACGACGGAACACGGCGGAATACCTGCTTCGTGGTCGATGCCGACGGCAACGAGGTGGGGGCGTATCACAAGCGCGTGCTCTTCGGCCCGGAGCAGGGCGGTCGCCGAGCGGGCGAGACGGCCGGCATCTTCGAGCTGGCCGGCGTGCGCGTGGCCGTGCTGATCTGTGCCGATCTATGGGATCCGTCGCTCGCCCGCGAGCTGATCGACCGGGTCGACCTGCTCTGCGTGCCCGCCAAGACGACCGTCGCCAGCGAAAGCCACATCAGCTATGCCCGCGAGTTATGGTGGAATCTTGCCTTGACGCGAGCGATGGAGACCGGCCTGCCGGTCGTGGTCGGCGATTGGGCGACGGCCCGGCACGAGGCCCACGCGGCCATCGACGGTGTGCGCACCCACGCGGTGCACTACACCAGCGGCGGCTCGAGCATCGTCGATCCGGGGCGGCGTCCGGACTTCGATCAGCTTCAGATGCGATTACCTCCCAAGGACGCCGGTCTGCTTGCCGCGACGCTTGACCTGGACGCGGTTGCCCGCTTTCGCGAGCACCGCCGCGCGGTGGGGTTGCTGCCTGCGGCCCCGTAACGCGTCCATCTCAGGCATCAACGCTTCGCCGCACGCCCAAAAAGCGGGCGTCCGACGATGCCGATGATCGCCGGACGCCCGGTTGTGGTCAGTTGAGGCATCGGCTGGTCGAGCCGGCATGCCTCTCTATGGATAACCGGACAGGGTCGCCGTCCGGGTTGTCTCTCAAACCTCACGCTTTCCCTGTCGCCCGCCCTGGGGACTGTGGAAGCGTGCGGTCCTTCCGCTCAGGTCGCGGCACGCGTCGGTGTCAATACGGCGGCATGCCGTGCCCACCGCCGGGAGCGGCCTTCTTCTCTTCCTTGATCTCGCTGACCGCCGCGTCGGTAGTGAGCAGCAGCGAAGCCACGGAGGCGGCGTTCTGCAGAGCGACGCGCTCAACCTTGCGCGGCACCAGCACGCCCATCTTGATCATGTCGCCATAGTCGCCGGTCAGCGCGTTGTAGCCGAAGAACTTCTCCGTGCTCTCGGTCACCTTCTGGCAAACGATGGAGCCGTCGAGGCCCGCGTTCTCCGCGATCTGCTTGATGGGAGCGCTCAAGGCCCGACGGACGATGTCGACACCGGTTCGCTGATCGCCTTTGAGCTTCTTGGCCAGACTGTCCAGGGCGGCCAAGGCCCGCAACGGCGCGACGCCGCCGCCCGGAAGGATGCCTTCCTCGACCGCCGCTCGGCAGGCGTGCATGGCATCCTCAACCAAGGCCTTGCGCTCCTTCATCTCAACCTCGGTGGCCGCCCCGACGTTGATCTGGGCGACGCCGCCCGCCAGCTTCGCCAGCCGCTCTTCGAGCTTCTCGCGGTCGTAGTCGCTGGTCGTGGTGTCGATCTCGTTTTTGATCTGCTGGATGCGGCCCTTGATCGCGTTGGTCGAGCCCGCACCCTCGATGATCGTGGTGTTGTCCTTGTCGATGGTGATCTTCTTGGCTTGGCCCAGATCCTTGAGGTCCACCGACTCGAGGTTGATGCCCAGATCCTCGAAGATCGCCCGCCCGCCGGTCAGGATGGCGATGTCGTCGAGCATCGCTTTACGCCGATCGCCGAAGCCGGGTGCCTTGACCGCCGCGCACTGCAGCGTCCCGCGCAGCTTGTTGACTACCAGCGTCGCCAAGGCCTCGCCCTCGACCTCCTCAGCGATGATCAGCAGAGGCCGCCCGGACTTCGCGACCTTCTCCAGCAACGGGATCATGTCCTTGATCGTCGAGATCTTCTTCTCGTGGATCAGGATGTAAGGCTTGTCCAGCACCACTTCCATCGCCTCGAAGTGGTTGACGAAGTGCGGCGAGAGGTAGCCCTTGTCGAACTGCATGCCCTCGACCAGTTCGACGGTGGTTTCCAGGCCCTTGCCCTCTTCGACGGTGATGACGCCGTCCTTGCCCACCTTGTCCATCGCCTCGGCGATCTTCTTGCCGATGTCGCCGTCCTGGTTGGCGGCACAGGTGCCGACCTGGGCGATCTGGGCGCTGTCCTTGACCGGTGTGGCTATCTTGCCGAGTTCCTCGACCACGCACTCGACGGCGGCTTGAATGCCCCGCTTGAGCTCCATGGCGTTGGCCCCGGCGGCGACGTTCTTGAGCCCTTCGTCGTAGATCGCCTCGGCGTAGACGGTGGCTGTCGTCGTCCCGTCGCCCGCACTGGTCGAGGTCTTGCTCGCGACCTCCTTGACCATCTGGGCGCCCATGTTCTCGTAGGCGTCTTCGAGCTCGATTTCCTTGGCTACGGTCACGCCGTCCTTGGTCACCGTCGGGGAACCAAAGGACTTCTCCAGCACCACGTTGCGACCGCACGGCCCCAGCGTCACCTTGACCGCCTTGGCCAACTGCTTGACGCCCCGGCGGATCGCCTCGCGGGCTTCCATTTCATACGCAATCTTTTTCGCTGCCATGTTTACGTTATCCTCACAATACGACCCATGTTCGATCGGTTTTCACGGTTGATGCCGGATCACTCTACCGGGGTATCAAGTCAGCAGCGTGCAGAAGCTGAACCGCTGTAAGTCCGGAGAAGCGATCTCACGAATGTCACCCGTACCTGACGGGGACGGGGCGGCATGCTCTCGGGGTTACCCGATGATCGCCAGGATGTCGCCCTCGTCGAGAATCAGCAGTTCCTCGCCGTCCACCTTGATTTCCGTGCCGGCGTAGCTGGAGAACAGCACCTGGTCGTCCTTGGCGACCTGGAGTTTGCTCCGCTCGCCGGAGTCGAGCAACCGGCCGTCGCCGACCGCCTGCACGATACCACGCTTGGGCTTCTCCTTGGCCGTGTCCGGCAGGACGATCCCGCCCGCCGTCTTGGCTTCCGCTTCCACTCGCTTGACCAGAACCTTGTCCCCCAGAGGACGAATCTTCAGTTTCGCCATCGTTTTCTCCTTTTGCGTGCCACCTGGGCAATGCCTCGATGATTAACCCGTTGAGGACCACCGTGACAGCGACCGATGACGGCGCGGACCTTCCGGCGGAGTCAACTGTCGACTCCCCAAAGCAAGGCCGATGCCAGCTTGCCCGCGACGAGTCCGGGAAATCGCTCGGCAGTTGTAAGGTTATGATAGATATGGATTTCTGGTTGTCGCGGCGGGGCCTGCCGGACGCGAAAACGCCCGGCCATCCTGCCAGAATCGGACGAAGCTGCCGCCGTCCTGTCAGAATGGCACCTGGGGAGACGGGCAGTGGGAATCGCAGAGGCGAGGATCGCAGATCTGAGATTTGAGCTTGAAGATTGGGGATCGGCCGACGCCGGGGACGCAAGTCCCCGGGCTGGAGTTTGGCCGGGGACGCAAGTCCCCGGGTACTCGCACCCCGACTCAAGACCCAGGAAGCAAGACGCAGGGCCCGAGACCCAGGAGCCAAGCTACAGGAATCGGGAGACGTCGCGATCGCGGATTCTGGATTGGATCAGCGATTACGGATTGCTGTTTTGCCGTGGCTCGGTGGCGTCTCCGGTGGGTACCCGCCACAGCTCGACGGCATATCGTGGATCCGTCGGGGCTGGGCGGCCCGTCAGCCTTGCCCAGAGCGATCGCAGACGGTCAGTGGCAGGTTCACAACGAGCGATGCGCTGAAAGTGCAGCGATCCCTCGTTGGGCTGTCCGGATGACGGTGTTCCGTTGGGTTCGAGGTTCGCCGCGTTTGGTTCGGAGGTCGCTTCGTCGTTCTTGCTGGACAGTGTGTTGGCTGCGGATCCGAACAGCGTGAGCGGAGCGTGTTTCTCTTTGCCGGGGGCTTGTCGATCGAGGCGGCTGGTGATGATGAGCGAACCGCCATAGCGGGCGACCCACTCGGCGGCATCGGCTGGCACGGGTTCAATCACCTTGACCTCGGGACAATCGAGCCAGCAGGAGATGCCGACGAACCGGTTGCGCGTCAGGCCGGAGGCGTACAGGTCGGTGCTCTGTCGTATCTCCGCGGCGTGATTGGCCAGGAGTTGGCGACCGGCCGCGAAGGTGGCGGCGTGATACCAGCGGCCCGACAGACGATTCGGAGCGACGAGCGACAGCCCGGCTATGACTACGCCCACCCCCATCAGGGCGATGCGAGGGCGAGGACGATCCAGCGTCGCGGTCCAGAGCCGGATCACCGCGAACCCTGCCAGCAGGGCCATGCCCGGCAGCCAGGGCACGAGGTACCGTTGCTGGTGGCATACTGGGAAATAGTGGCTCAGTTCCGAGCTGCCAAAGCTCAGGTAGAGCAGGGCGGGGATCAGGCAGCATAACAGCAGGTTGGTCAGCGGGCGGCGCCAGATGCCTGCGGCGATCAGGCCGGCCAACAGCAGCGGCCCGATGAGTCCGAGCTCGGAGCGCGGATCCGCCAGCCAGCGTAGATACTCGGTCCAGTAAGCCAGCAGGGCGGTCGGGGTCAGCTCAACGACCCAGCCAGACTCCTTGAGCGCCGATCGGGCGGCTTGCAGGTGAAACAGGGGGTCACCTCGCCATTGCCACATGATCAGCATTTCCGCGCCGAGCCACGCGATGGCCCCCGCGAACAGCGTCAGCCCGCGCGTCCAGGCCCATCCGCAGCGTGTTTTGCACAGCGACACAAAGAGCATCATCCCGGGCACAAGGAGTAGGATGGTCTCCTTGGCGTTGCCGGCGAGGCCGATCAGCAGGCCGGCGAGCAGACATCTTCGCAGCGGTGCTGGCGCGTTCTGATGGATCAACGCTCCGGCGGCCATGAACATTCCGCCCCAGCCCAGAGCCGCCGCGACCGGATCGGGCACGGCCACCGAGGCGTTGATGACCACCACGGGGATCAGGGCATAGATGAGCATGGGCAGCCAGGCGTGCTCCGGGCGCAGCCATGACCTTGCGAAGGTCCGCAGCAGCCAGAGCGTCGCGAGTGTGAGCAGCACGTTGGGCACCGCCATGGCCCAGGGTTGCCTTGGCAGCAGGGCGACCGCCAACTGGATCAGTCGCCAGTGGGCGAATCGGCCGACGAAGTAGTCCAACTCGCCTGGGATCGGCTCGCCTTGGCGGACGAAGCTGACCAGGCGGAAGTAGTTGTTGTCGTCGGAGGCGACGACGCCGGTGAAGTAGACGAGGATCATCGTCGCGGCCAGGGCCAGCACCGCCAGCTCGCGCCAGGCGAACCGCGGTACGGACACGGTCAGAGCGGGCAGCTCGCGTGTGTTGGCGGTGATCGTACTCACGACGTAGTCCTCCCAGACTCCGACGGCGAAGGAGTTGTTTCGTAGCGGCCGTCTCCCCGCTGCGGCGGGCAGGCTGTGGCGGCCGGCGAATCCGCGGTGTCGCACGCAGAGCCGCGACCGTCAGGGAGCGGGGACCGCGTGTATGGGTTGCTGACGGTGGCGGCGCTGACGACGCCATGAGTTCGCAGCCGGCGGGCGGTCTGTTGGTACTCGGCGAGAATCACCTCGAAGCCCTGCGGCGCGGGTAGGGCCAAGGGGATGCGTGTCGGCCGATAGCGGGCGTCGTATTGGGCATTGAGCAGCCGGGCCTCGGTGTCGAGCGCCGGCAGGTTCAGGTGTCGGCGGGCGAAGACGAATCGCACCGGCCGGCCCTCGCGTCGCACGATACACACCGGCTCGAATTCGCCGTCCTCGGGCAGCAGCACGCGGTAGGTGGCGTCGGCGATGACCACGTCGACCCGATGGGCGATGCCGGACCAGAGCGGACCGACCACGGCCGGCGGCAGGTCGTAGCCTGCGAGCACCTTGCGGCCGAAGTAGTACTCAGCGACTGTTACCTCCATACCCTGGCGATCGTGCAGGGCGAGAATGACCGCGTCGCCGGGCACATGCTCGCGCACGTAGTAGCCGGTCGCTTTGGCGCCGCCGTCTGGGTGCACGTCGCCCCAACCGGTGCGTATCCCGGTAAGCGGTCGCAGGTCCAGGCTTGGGAGGACCACGTCGGCACTGCCGAGCGAGAGCTGCACCATGCCTGCGGTCGCGAAAATCGCCGCTCCCGCGCGGGCCCGCGGCCACATTCGCCAGGCGGTGGCCAGGGCGACTACACCGAGCAGGGCGGCTGCGTATACTACCTCGAAAAGGTAATAGCAGGCATAGCCGGTCGATCCCCAATCCGCCAGCAGGGTGAAGGGTACAAGAGCGGCCCAGGCCCAGATGGCCAGCAGGCCGACGCGTCGTCCCTGCCACCACCAGACGAGCCCCGCCGCGAGACCGGTCGCCCCGAGCACGCCGGCCACAGTGCCGAGCTGGCTTGCCCATACGGCCGGCAGTTGAGCGATCTGCCCGGTGTGCAGGCCGAAGGCGTCATTCTGGGCGCTTTTGCGCAGCAGGTGCCCGAGCTGCCCGGCTCCGGTCCACCGCCAGCTCAGCAGGATCACCGCCAGGGCCAGGATACAGGGCAGGACGAAACTCAGTATGGGTGCCGATATGCGCGAGCCATTCAGTGCCGCTTCGGTAAGGGAGCGGTTGTCTCGGTACGGAAGAACCGCTTCCTTACGGTCGCGGCTCTGATGGGGGTGGTCGGCTCGGAAGGCTTTGCCCAGGGCGAGCAGGATCGCGACCGGGAGGGCGAAGGCGTAGGCACTGCTGAGGCAGTGGGCGAACAGGGCGACGCCCGCGACCGCGCATTGCCACGGCCGGCGTTCGTCCAGCCACGCCAACACGGCCCATAGGGCGATGCTGCCGGCCAGCAGCCAGACGCTGTGTATGCCCCATGGGTAGTGCGAATCCGTGACCAGCGGCGGAAGTACCGCGCACACCGCTGCCGCGAACAACCCCTCAATACGCGGCCGTCCCAGCCGACGCATCAAGGCAAAGGTGACCGGCACTTGGGCCAGCCCGATGATCGCCATCGGCAGGCGGGCGACGGCTTCGCCTATCGGCCAGCTCAGCAGCCGGCAGAACCCCGCGACGGCGAGGTGAATCACCGGCAGCACCGGGCCGTAGTCGTGGGCCGGGATCCAGCGGAACCCGAACGAATGCCGCACCAGGTAGGCCATCGCCGCCTGGTCGGAGCTTTCGAAGGTCGCGGAGATGTTCCAGAAACGCAGCCACACGGCGACCAGGGTGATGGCGATCACCGCGAGGAGTACGACGCAGGTTCGCGACGAGAGGGATTCCTCGTTCTCCTCGCGAAACGGCAAGCCGGTAGTAGAGTTTGACTTACTCACTTACGGTTCCATCCATTCCAGGTCGCGACGCGTGTGTGGGTTTCCGGGGCCAGCACACGCACCGGCCGCCGCGGGGGGCGGTCGCTACCATACACCGGCCGCCGCGGGGGGGCGGCCGCTACGATGGCTCGCCCCGTTTGTGCCTCTTCTTGCTCTCACAGCCAGCGCAGTTTACGCAGGGCGATGCCGCACATGCGCAGCATGATCCAGGCGTTGCGCAGGCGGCGGGTCATCTTGGTCGCCCCGGCAGTGCGTTCGCGGTAGTGCACCGGCAGCTCGACGATCTTGAGGTTGTTCTTGGCGGCCCCGAAGATCCAGTCGTAGTCGCCCCACACGTCGCAACTGTTGAAGTAGGACCGCGTGGCGAGGATCTTCTCGTAGTCGTGCCGCCAGACGACTTTGGTGCCGCAGAGCGTGTCGCGGATGCGCTGTTCGAGCAGCAGGCTGAACACACTGGCAAAGAACTTGTTGCCCAGGATATTCAGCGGCCGCATGGCCTGGTCCGCCAGCGGGTACACCAGCCGTGAGCCGTTGATGAACTCGCCTTGCCCGCTGGTCAGGGCATCGAAGAAGGCCGGCAGTTCTTCCGGCATGACGGTCATGTCGGCATCGAGGATCATGAACACGTTGCCGGTCGCGGCGGCAAAGCCAGCGCGGCACGCCGCCCCTTTGCCCTGCCCGGGTCCCTCGATGAGGCGGATATTGCGGTTCGGCTGTTCGGCTATCGCCTGCCGTACGCGCTCGGCGGTTGCGTCGGTGCTCTTGTCGTCGACGAAGATGATCTCCGTGCCTGCGCCCATCTCCGGGATTCGCTCGACGAGCCCGGCGATGTTGTCTTCTTCATTCTTGCAGGGCACGACGACCGAACAGCCGTAGCGTCTCGATGAGCCGCATGGCACGATCGGCCGGGCGACCACATAGGAGAGGAAACCCAGGCTCCGGAACCCATACAGCCGACCGAGCAGCGAGTTGACCAGCCAGTTCAGGCCCGGCACACGGATTGGCAGCGGCATGGTCGAGCCGTGGCGGACGGCCTCGTACCCGCTCAGGTGGAGCAGGCCCTCGAGGTCGCGCGGCGACAGCCAGTTCGGCGTCGGGTTGTCGAGCTTGAGCCCCAGCCGTGCGGCCAGTCGGCAGATCGGCTCCCACAGGTAGTTGTACTGCACGATGATTACCCGCGTTTGCGAGGAGCAGTAGCGGTGGATCTGGCGCAGAACGGCCCGGATGTCGACCATCTCCCCGATCGTATTGACCAAGGTGACGTAGTCGTATGGCCCCGGCGGGATGCTGGTCTCGTCCAGCTTCTCGCCGAAGCCGGTCGCGAAGGTCAGGTGCGGATGCCGCGCCCGGGCCAACTCGACCATCTTCGGGCTGCAGTCGATGCCGGCTCCTTCGCTGGGTTGAAGCTCCGCCAGGAAGTCACCGGTCCCGCAGCCGATATCCAGCACGCGGGCCCGCCGCGGGATGAAGTGCCTCAGCAGACTGCCCAGGCGCGTGCGGAAGTAGCGGAACCGCTGATTCCATGCGAGCTGGCGGTCGCCCAGCCGCTCGTAGAACGCGACGACCTCTTCGCGGCCGTCGGCGATGAACTGCTCATAGGGTCCCGGCGCCGACGGTGAGGCCGGCCGAATCGGTGTTACCAGCGTACTCATCGTTCTTTTCTCCATGCGTGGCCCACTCGGCCCGCAACATCTCGTCGAAAATGTCATCCAGGCTTCGCGACACGTTCCAGGTCGGGTAGTGCGACTGGAACTTGTTGAGGTTGGTGATGTAGCAGATATGGTCGCCGACGCGGTTGACCGGCTGGTAGTCCAGGGTCATCTTGCGGCCGGTCATCTGCTCCAGCCGAGCGATGCACTCGACCACCGAGGCACTGTTGCCACGTCCGCCGCCCAGGTTGTACGCCTCGCCGCATCGCGGGTTCGCTGCGAAGGCGTGCATGGCCCGCACCACGTCGTGGGCGTGCAACTGATCGCGGACCTGCTTGCCCTTGTATCCGATGATGGTGTACTTCCCGCCCTGGGCGGCCACGCGGGCCAGGTAGTTCAGGAACCCGTGCAGGGGGACGCCCGCGTGCCGTGAGCCCGTCAGGCATCCGCCGCGCAGCGTGCAGGTGGGCATGTTGAAGTAGCGGCCGTATTCCTGGGTCATCACGTCGCCGGCAACCTTGCTCGCCCCGAAGATGCTGTGCGTGCTCTGGTCGATGCGGCACGACTCGTCCACGCCGTTGTAGTCCTCCGGCCGGGCGTACTCGTAGCGGGTGTTCTGTTCAACCACCGGTATCTCGTTCGGGGCGTCGCCGTAGACCTTGTTGGTGCTCATGGTGACGAACGGCGACTCGGGGCAGGATTGCCGGGCGGCCTCGAGCAGGTTCAAGGTGCCCACCGCGTTGACGTCGAAGTCATCGAATGGCCGCTGCTTGGCCAGGTCGTGCGACGGTTGGGCGGCGCAATGCAGAATCAGATCGAACCGCTCGCGGGACAGCAGCAGGCTCAAGGCCCGGCGACTGCGGATGTCCACGTCCTCGTGACGGAACCGCTGCGTGTTCGCCTGCAGCCATCGCAGGTTCCACGTCGTGTCGCCCGCGGGACCGAAGAAATCCCGACGCATGTTGTTGTCCACCCCGACGACGGTCCACCCCAGATCGTCGAAGTACTTGACCGCCTCGCTGCCCACAAGACCACTACTGCCGGTGACTAGGACACGTTTCATGGTTTCACCTTCCCTCGTCGGAACCATTTCCTCGAATTCGGTTAACTGAACGATGTTGGTAAAGAGTCATTCCCATCGAGTTCGTGTCGATCGGAATGTAGAGAGCATCGATTATCGGTACGATACGGGTCAGTTCGGCGATGCATCCCGGTTCCATGACCAGCAGAAAATCGGGCGGAGTCCGATCCAGGTCCTCGGCGATCCAGGCCTGCAAGTACGGCATCCATTGCGTATCGCGCATTGGCCACGGAAGTCCGGTCAGGGCGTTGATCCAAGCCCCCTCGGGTACACAAGCCAGTGTCCCTTCTTCGATTGCATCACGGTGCGCGTGGACGAGTTGCAGGGCGCCTTCGAACCAGGCGGGGGTAAACGGTTGCCGGCGCTGCCAGGCGTACATGGAACCTGCGGAAGCTTTCAGCATCGTGGCCGGTCGCATCAGGTAGAACCGCATATTGTCAATGCCGCATGCGGCACCAGCCAATAGCAGTAGGCCCACGCTCCAGGCCCAGACCCTTCTTGTCTTGCCCTGCCATCGCATGGTCAGAGGCACGAACGCCGCAAGCAGCCACGCCAGCAGGATGGGCGTGACTGGCTGACGCAACAGTGCGACCGCGGTGGGGATCTCTCGCAGGGTGAACCCCAGGTACACCACCGTGCAAACGATGCCCAATCGGTGTGTGCCGGAGATTCGATTCCAGAAATGAGCTGATTTGGCTTTCCATGCATTCCAGCCGAGTAGCGCGATGACTGACAAAGACAGGGGCAGACAAAGCATAGGCGAGGCTTCAATCAGTTCCCGCAACCGTGGTTTTGGATAGGAGAAGACGTTCGCACTGGAGTGTGGCAACGAGCGGGCATACCATTCGACGATACAGGCGATTAATAGCGAGGAGAACAGAGCAATCCAGGATTGCCTCCGGCGATCCCCGGATGAGATGAGCGAAATGGCCGAGATTGCGGCGGTCAGCAGCATTGTGAGTTCGAGCAATACTGTCAGGTTCGATGGCTTGGAGAGGTAATCGAGGCAGTAGTTTGTGGCACCGCCCAGATACTCCATCAACTCGGGGATCCACAGGTTGTCGTAGAACACGACGGCTGCCGGTACGCGGGCCAGAACGATTCCCGCGATGAGAGAGAATGGGAGAATGGCCGCCACCGCGATCGCGGCCAGCCGAGCACCTCGACGACGCGCGCCCGGACACACCAGGTGAGTAACGATGAGCATCGCTATGAGCGTGGCGGCGGTCACCGCATACTCTTGTTTGGTGGAGGCCATCAGAGAGAAGATTGTGGCGGCAGCAACGGACCACCAGACTGATGCGGATTGCTCCTCGCGGTCAGGCTCGCCCGCGGGTGTCATCGGCACGGCTCCGAGGGGACGAGCCATGCAGAGCAGTCCGCCAACCAGGAACAACGCGCCCCAGCCGATACCCGCGGAGTACGGCGTGACGAACGAGAAAGACAGACCATAGGTCCCACACACCATCGCCAGGACCGCGAACCCCGGGCTCAACAGACGCCTTGCGAGCTGCCAAAGCAAGACCAGCATGAGCCCGAACCGAAGAGTCCCTGCCAACCCCATGGCATCGGGCCCGCTACCCAGGAACCAACCCACACCGGCGTTAAGCCAGTAGCCTAGTGGGCCATAGAAACACCGGATATCGAGGTAGATAACCCGGCCTTCCAGAAGGAGGCGGGGGATCATCAACTCTCGACCAGCGTCCAAGGGGAAAGCGGAGACCGTCCATTGGCCCCAGGTGAACACAGTGACGGAGATGAACCAGGCCGCACAGGCGGCCGCGCACAGCGGCGCAGTCGCAAGCCCTCGTATGCGAGCAGGCAATACGGCAGGTGACCGTGGTTCCATCCTGTATGCGGATATGGTTGAAATCAGGCGCACTCCCAAGGCTTGCGAGTCGTCACACTTCGCCGCCGTTCATTAGCCGCATTTCCACCCTGCGGAATGATCGGAAGAACAGGGGGTGGAATCGAGTTAGTGGACGTTCAAATAATAACTACAGCTGCGATACCGGCGGGCCGATTGTTATAGGGTGACGAAACGCAGTTGCCGGTGCTATCCCAAGTGCTTCCAGCTCGCCATGGCATGCAAAGCGGCTGCAGTTGTTGGCATGAACCATCCGCTGGCTGAACTTGCGCGTTTTCTGTGCGCTAGTGTATAGACAGGGCGTATGAGAATATGAATCGGCAATCGGATTGGCGCAGAGTCGAGCAGGAGCACTATGACGTGCTCGTGGCCCAGACCGGCGAGAGCTGGTGGGGGCACCAGACGCCGGTTGGCCGAATGCGGCTGGAACGTCGGGCAAAGATGGTGGAGGAACTCTTGCCCCGAAACGACGCCGAGGTCCTCGAGGTCGGGTGCGGGACCGGCTCGCTTACAATCGAACTGCTCAAGAGCATGCCGAGTATACGGTTGACCGCTACCGACGTGTCAAGTGCCTCGTTGCGACGCGTGCAGCACAAATGCGCTGCCTGTCCCCGACTGGTCGTCCAAGTCGAGGACCTGACAGGGCTGTCCTTTGCCGATGCGTCATTTGACGCCGTAGTGGGCAATGCTATCCTTCATCACTGTCCCGCTGAGGCCGCACTGGCGGAGGCCTATCGGGTGATTCGACCGGGCGGTTTCCTGCTGATGTTTGAACCGAATTTGGCCAACCCCCAGTTGGCGTTCGACCATGTGCTCAGCCGAGTATCGAGCCGACACGCTCGTCGTATGCAAATCACACCCAACGAGAAACCACTTCTGCGTTGGCCATTGCGAAGGATGCTTGCGGATGCCGGTTTCGTGAGCTGTCTGGTCGAGCCTATGGACTTCCTCCATCCATCCTTGCCTGAGCGGTACGCGACATGGGTCGGTCGTATCGGTCGGACTATCGAGAAAGTGCCCGGATTACGCGAAATCAGTGGTTCGCTGATAATCATGGGCAGAAAGACAAACGGTGATCTCGTGGAATCGGACGAATCGACTTCACTGCTGTCGCACTCCCTGGTTCCATGTTCGTGAGCGACCCATCCATGAAGAGCGAGAAGCACCAGTCCCTTTCGCGGCGTACTCAGGCGCCGCGATGATGAACAGCCTCCAGATTTCTCCAGGGGCGGAGTGCAGCACCATGAACGAAAGACACAGCGGCAGCAACCCGACCGCCAGGGCCAGGAAGGCTGAAGATCAGCTCAGCAATCGACGAGCCAGCACCAACACGAACAACATCGGCAGCCCGCTGGCCCAAACGAGGTTCGCGATCTGTGTCGCGTGGCTGGAAACCCGGGGACCGGGGACTTGCGTCCCCGGCTCGACTTGCGTTGCGCGCTTGGCGTGTGTCACGGGCTTGGCGTGTGTCGCGGGCTTGGCGTGTGTCACGGGCTTGGCTTGTGTCGCGGGCTTGGCGTGTGTCGCGGGCTTGGCGTGTGTCGCGGGTTCGTGTGTGCGCCTGCTTCCCATCTGCCGATCTGCAATCTCCAATTTCAAATCTGGGATCCGCGCAAATCTCCAATTTCAAATCTGGGATCCGCGCACCCCTCGCTCCCCAGATCCGTGCCCTGGCCGCGGTGTTCCGTGGCTGGCAAGGTGGCCACACTGGTGATGGTCGGGCCGCTCATCGAGCAGTCGCCTCCTCCAGCTCGCGATTCTCGGACTCGCGGACCTCCGCTTCCCGCAACTCGCGTGTTCCCGATTCGCGGACCGTCGCCTCTTCCCGTTCGGCCTCGGCGGGTTGGCATACGGGTAGCGAAAGCAGCACATCCGAGCCCGGCTGAGCAGAAGTGACCGTCGCGCTTGGCTTGGCCTCGTTGACTCGCACGCTTGCAGCCTCATTCATCCGCACTCTCGTGGACTCATTGGCCTCCGCAGCCGCGTGCGCCTTCGTCGTCGCTTCTGTGGCCGACGGGGCGACCGCCGCAACCGGGCCCATCTCCACCGCTTCCGACACCCGCGTGGCTTTCTTCCACCGTCGCCGCATGCTCAACTGGTCACGGAACCACCGGGCGTAGCGCGTCTCCTCGACGCCGCTGAACGCCGCTTTGGCCAGCGTTCGCAGCGTGGCCACCGGGTGACGCACGAAAGACAGCAGGTAGAAGTTCAGGAAAAGCCGGATCATCCAGCGGTGCAGTTCGCGCGGCGTCAAGGCGTCGGCGTAACTGACCTGCAGCCCCGCCCGGCCGTAGAAGTCGATCGGCGACAGGAAGAAGGTGTCGTCGAGCCGGACCTTCCCCGCCGCCAGCATCTCGTGGAACAGGGCCGAGCCCGGATAGGGCACGAACTTGGCTACGCCCACGTCCCGCACACCCATCCACGCCAGGTGTCGGATGAGACGCAACGATTCGCGCAGCGTGGCCGATGTGTCCTGCGGGAAGCCGATCACGAAGAAGCAGCTCAGGCTCAGACGGTGCCGCAGGGCGGCGCGGATCGAACCGAGCATGTGATCGATTTTGACTCGCTTCTGAATCGCACAGCGAATCTCCTCCGAGCCGCTTTCCGGGGCATAGGCCATGTTTTTGCACCCGGTCGCGGCGAGCATGCGGCAGACCTCGTCGTCGATGACCTCACTGCGTGTGCCCGACGGCAACTGCCAGGTGATCCGCAGCCCCCGGCGAACCAGCTCGTCGCCGAAGGCCAGGATCCACTGCTTGTTCACGATGGCCGTCAGATCCTG
>JAAYDF010000067.1 GCA_012729395.1 Phycisphaerae bacterium | reverse complement strand
TGGGATCGACGAGACTCTCTGGCGCGAGCATCGTGCATCACTGTCGCATCCGACGGCCCAGACCATTCTGCAGGTCGACCTCGAAAAGATCGAAGGCCTGGAGCGGGCCTATGAGGCGATGGACCTTCTGGAGGCGGCCAGGGATTGGCTCGGGACTGAGAAGTTCCTGTGGATGGAACACTACTTCCAGCGGCTCAAGGCGGTCGGCCTGGTCCTGCGGCGGCTGAGCGCAGCGGCGATGAGCCTGCGCGGGGCGGCCGTAGGTTCGTGCGGAATGGGCATCGGTACGCTGCGGGCCAAACTCCGCGAGCTCGAGGAAGCGGCGGCGAGCCAGCAGGCTATCGTCGGCGAGATGCCGACGCCCAATCGCCGCGCCAACGGCGACCGGCTGCGGCGATTCATCGAGGACGGGCGGCGGCGGGTGGACGAACTGGCTTTGCGATAGCGGCAAACGGCGATCACCACTTCAGGCAGCGAGGTGAACGATGGGCAACGCAATCGATCGGTTCTTCAGCGTGTCTATGGCCGGCAGCAGCGTCGGCCGCGAGGTGTTGGCGGGAACCACCACGTTCATGACGATGGCCTACATCGTCTTCGTTAACCCAGCCATCCTCTCGGCGGCGTTCGTCGGCCAGGACCTGCCCGAGGACGAAAAGACCGCAATGTTCCGAGCCCTGGTCTGCGCCACCTGCGTGGCCGCAGCCTTCGCGACGTTCCTGATGGGCCTGGTCGCCAACTATCCGATCGCCCTGGCCCCCGGCATGGGGCTCAACGCCTTTTTGACCTACACGATCTGCCTGCAGATGAACGTGCCGTGGCCGGTCGCGCTGGGCATGGTCTTCGTCAGCGGCGTGATCTTCCTGGTGCTCTCGCTGGTGCGGGTGCGAGAAATGATCATCAATGCGGTGCCGGAGGGCCTCAAGCTCTCCGCCGCGGTCGGCATCGGCGTATTCATCGCGTTCATCGGCCTTCAGCACGCGGGCCTGATCGTCGCTCACGGCCAGACCTTTGTCGGCATCGGCGACCTGACATCCCGTCCGGCCCTCGTCTCGATCGCCGGGTTCGCCATCACCGTCGTGCTCTACGCGTGGCGGGTGCGAGGGGCAATCCTGCTGGGCATCGCGGCCACGGGCCTGATCGCGTTCGCCTCCGGGCTGGTGAACCTGCAACAGCAGTGGGTGAGCTGGCCGGTCTTTACCCCCCTGCTCGGCCAACTTGACGTCGCCGCCGCCATCTCGCTGAAGTATCTCTCAGCCATCCTGGTGCTGCTGTTCTTCGACATGTTCGACACCGTCGGCACGCTTATCGGGGTCAGCGAGCAGGCGGGTTTCCTGAAGGATGGGCGATTGCCGCGGGCCAACCGAGCCCTGTTCTGCGACGCCGCGGGCACCACCGTCGGAGCGGTCTTCGGGACCAGCACCGTCACCAGCTACATCGAATCAGCGGCCGGTGTCGCCGACGGCGGACGCACGGGCCTGGCCAACATGATCACCGGAGCGTTCTTCATTCTCGCCATGTTCTTTGCTCCGGTGGCTGAGATGTTCGGCGGCGGGCTGGCTACGCCGATGACCATGGTCGTCGAGGGCCAGCCGATCACCTACACCAACATCCTCTACCCGGTGACCGCTCCGGCCCTGGTGGTGGTCGGGTGCCTGATGATGGCCTCGGTCCGCAAGATCGACTGGGCCGACTGGACCGAAGCGGTGCCGGCGTTCCTGACCGTGGTGCTGATGCCCCTGACCTTCTCGATCAGCACCGGCCTGTTCGCGGGTCTGGTGGCCTATCCGCTGCTCAAGCTCGTCACCGGCCGCGGCCGGCAGGTCCACCCGCTTCTGTACGTCCTGGTGATCGTCTTCCTGGCCGCGATGGTCCTGTACCTGGGACGCGGATGGTAGTTTTGTCGCATGGCAGTTGTTGACAGGGATGGGTAAGTCCCTAGAATCAATAATTTTGGCGACAGGATGAACCGAAACCCTCGAAAGCGGCAGGACAGATGATGAGCGAGTTCAACGTGCCGGCGAACACCGTCCGCAAGCCTCTGCGGTTGGCCATCGTGGGAATGGGCGGGCGATCGACCAGTTTCATGGGCTACTTCGCGAAGAACCCTTCCGACGGTCGAGTGGTCGCCCTGTGCGATCAGATCCCGGAGAAGGCCCGCTACCTGGCCGACTATTACGGGGTCAAAGCCGACATCTTCGAGAACACCCGCGAGATGATCGAGCGGACATCGCCCGATGCCCTGTTCATCACCACCTCCGACCACGCCCACGTCCAGCCCGCCGAGGCGGCCCTGGCCGCCAACATCCACGTGTTCTGCGAAAAGCCGATGGCCACCACCATCGAGGACTGCGACCGGATCATCAACGCCGCCCAGAAGTCCTCAGCCATCTTCTACCTGGGCTTCAATCTGCGGCACGGACCGATCCACGAGACGGTGCACGAGCTGATCTCGAACGGACGGATCGGCAAGACCACGACCATCGAGGCCAACGAGTGGTACTACGGCGGCAAGACGTACTTCCGCCGGTGGAACCGGCTGATCCGGTTCGGCGGCGGCTTGTGGATCACCAAGGCCTGCCATGATTTTGACCTGCTCAACTGGATGGCTGGAGCCGACCCGCAGACCGTCTACGCCACTGCCTCGCTCTCGCACTACCGCCCGCGGGCCGACGCGGCCCAGCAGTGCCGCCACTGCAAGCTCCAGTTCTCGTGCCCGGACTACTACGACATCCTCAATCTGCCCAAACCTCACGATGACCTGATGCGCGGCCTGCGGCTGATCGCCGAGGAGCACGGTGAGGAGCCCGGCGACCTGTGCCTGTTCAACGCCGAGAAGGACACCTTCGACAACGGCATCGCCGTGGTCACCTACGCCAACGACATCCGCGCCACCTACACGGTCAACGTCCTGACCGCCCGCAGCACCCGTCAGATGCGGGTGGTGGGCACCGAAGGCATGATCGAAGCCGACATGTCCGACGGCAAAATCCTCGTCACCGAACGCCACACCGGCCGTCAGTGGCACTACGACATGCGAGGCCTGATGGCCAGCGGGCACGGCGGAGCCGACGACCGACTCGTCAAGGACTTCATCCACACCGTCCACACCGGCAAAAAACCCCGCACCGGATGGGCCGAAGGCAAACGCGCCATCGAAGTCGCCCTCGCCGCACAACAATCCATGGAGACCGGCCAGGTGGTCAGGTTCTAGACAACCGCCGCCGCCTCGTCCTTACGTCTCCCGCCAAGACGCGGAGCAAAGATATCCGGCCCGTCCCGCTGTCCGGCCCCTACCGGCGGCGAAGCAAACCCAACACGCCCAACACCAACAGGCCCAGCGTCGCCGGCTCGGGAAGGTTCACGTTGCACGGAACCGCCTGGAAACTGTCGAACTCAGCCTTTGTACTCCCATCGGCCCAATAGCGGCTTGTCAGGTCGAGACTGGGGGTCAGCACGTCCGGCACACCGGTCACGCAGGTGTACGTGATCGTGCCAATCATCGTGCCGTCTCCCGTACCAAGACCCGGGGCCACGTTGGCCAAAAGACCGAGCGAGAGCGCACAGGTATCGGCGTCACCGTCGCCGTCGCCGTCCAGCGGATTGCCCGGAATCGTCAGCGGACTGTACGTGCTCAGAACGGCGGCGTTCCACGTCACGGTGCAGTATGGACCATTTGGCGCCGGCACGGTATCACCGTCGCCCGCGCTCAGGATGTCCAGGCTCACGTCGGATATCCCAAGTTCGGTGTCCGTCTTGAGCCAGATGTCCACCGTGAACTGCTCGCCCGCTGCGGCGACACCGCCGTTGGACGGGATCAGCGTCGCCGTCAATGTGGCCCCTGAGGCCGCTGCGCCCATCGCCAGAACCACTACCATCAACACCATTTTCCTCATCTCTTTCCTCCATATCGGACCTTCTCTTCTGAGGTCATTCCGTATCGACACAGCCACCCGCCGATAGCGCAGCCGGCCGGTCGAATGCGGCTCGTCTCTTTGTTCAACAACCGGCCCAATCAAACGTCCCACTCACAATCCAATTCACATTACTCACTAACGATTATAACGGAACAGCGAAGGAACTGCAGGTTGCGCCAGCCGCCCCACTGCCTCCACGCGCACAACTCCCGCCCTGCAGAAACAGATGCAGCCCCACCCCGACGACAGGAACGCGGCCGCGGCGCAGCCGATAAAAACAGGCCGGAACCTCAATTCTCTCTCCTCTCCGCCTGCCAGCGCTTATTGTCTTTTTACCACAGACGGCGATCGCTGTCAATCAAAAACCGTTGGCGACGATACCGCTCCCAACCGCTGCGGCACTCGTCCCCACAACGGCAACCCTTTCGTCATCCCCGCCGCCCCGCGCAAGGCAAGGGCCCGGAAGGATGTGACATCCTCCCGGGCCCTCGATGCGTTCACTCAATCGAACCGGAAATGCCCGGCCCGCTTACGCACCACCGGATTACCGGCGGCGAAGCAGACCCAGCACGCCCAATGCCAGCAGGCCCAGGCTCGCC
>JAAYDF010000066.1 GCA_012729395.1 Phycisphaerae bacterium | reverse complement strand
TCTTGGGGTTGGCCAAGGCGTCATGCACCGCCTTTTCGTTGGCGGCGAAGGCCTGCTCGACCCAGGCTCGCATTTGCCCCTCGTCATGCACCTGGAGCAGGCCCGCCTGCTGAGCGATGGCCAGCGGGCCGTCGGCGGAGGCCAGCATGCGGTCGGCGATCGCCTGGGCGGCGGTGGCGTTGATCTGCCCGTCGGCCGTGATGCGGGACAGCTCGCCGAGCCGTTCCGCCTCGATCCCCAGACCGGCAATCGTGCAGTTGCGGGCATTGGCCAAGGCGGCCCAGAAGCCGAGAAACTGCTTGGCGAGCGTCGGCCCGTGCCCGCAGGCAGCCGCCTCCTCGAACAGATCGACCGTCGCCCGGTCCTTGAGCAGAGCGGCCACATCGGCGTCACTTAGGCCATACTGCTCGCGCATTCGCCGCTCGCGATCGGTCAGCAGTTCGCCGACGGTCGCCTGGATCTCCTCCAGCCAAGCGTCGTCGACCTCGACCGGCACGAGATCCGGATCAGGGAAATAGCGGTAATCGTGGGCCTCTTCCTTGCTGCGCTGATAGTCGGTGACCCCGCGGTCGTCGTCCCAGCCGCGGTTTTCCTTCGCCCGCTTGCCGATGACGTAGTCGTGATCGGCGATCCAATCGGCCACCTGCCGCTCGATCTCGTAGGCGATGGCGTTGCGTACGGCCCGGAAGCTGTTGAGATTCTTGACCTCGCTGATGGGCGTACGATACTCGCGGTCCTCCCAGGTGATGGCCACGTTGATGTTGGGCTCGAAGCGCATCTGCCCCTTCTGCATGCTGCCTTCGCTGACACCGAGGTAGGTGACGAGCCGTTGCAGAGCGGTGCAGAAAGCGTAGGCATCGTCGGCGGAGGCGAGATCGGGCTCGGTGACGATCTCCAGCAGGGGCGTACCCGTACGATTGAGGTCAACCTGCGTGCAGGTGGGGTTGTCGTGAATGTTCTTGCCCGCGTCCTCCTCCAGGTGTGCCCGAATGATGCCCACCCGACGAGTGCCGCCCTCGCTTGAGGGCACATCAAACGCCCCGTCGAAGCCCAGCGGCAGATCATACTGGCTGATCTGGTAGTTCTTCGGCAAATCCGGGTAGTAGTAGCTCTTGCGATCCCACTTGCTGAACCGGGCGATCTGGCAGTTGAGGGCCAGTGCGGTGCGGATGGCATACTCGACCGCGGTGCGGTTCATCACCGGCAGCACGCCGGGCATCCCCAGACACACCGGACATACCCGGCTGTTGGGCCCCGCTCCGAACTCCACCGGGCAGGCGCAGAACATCTTGCTGCGCGTGGCCAGTTGCACGTGGATCTCCAGCCCGATGATCGGTCGCAGTTTCAGCTCACTACGATTCATGCGGTCGTCTCCATCACGTCGAAGCACTCCGGGGCTTCACATGAGCTTCAACTTTCTGAGGTGAAAGCTCGGCCGACACAACCATTTCACCTTGAGTCGAGTTTATGTTCCCCGGCCTGCCCTCGCAACAAAGCGATTTGGCAGCAGCCGATCACAGCAGCCTAACTGAATCGGCTCATGTCCTTGAGCCGATAGAGGATCTCGCCCGCCTTGGGCACCAGGAGCACGCCCTCGCCCTCGCGGTCGGCATAATCCCGCGGATCCACGGTCGCGGGGGCGAGGTACCCGAGATTGATGCGGTGGCAATGCTCCTCGGGAATGCCGGTGGCGAGCACAACGTGGACCCGCGGCCGTTCGACGCCGGCCTCGTACGTGCCAACGCCCCGCACGTGCGTGCTGTGAGCCAACACACCCCACGGGAACCCCTTGAACTGCTCCCACTGCCTCACGAAGTAGTCTCGCACATGATAGCCCACCTGGTCGATGACCTCGCCGTGCGAATAGGAGACTTCGTTGATGTGCGGTGCGTAGATGATGAGGGTACCACCGTCGGCCACGACCGGTTCGAGTTTGTACATGCACTTACCGGCCGTCCAGATGTCGTTGTACATCTTGGGAGCACAGGACAACACGGTGTGATAGGGCCGATCGCGGTAGACAATATGGATGCGGTCGGACAACTCGGTAGCCGCCCGCCAAGCCTCGCGTACCGGCCCGACGAACAGACCGGCCACGCCCTCGCCCTTCACGACGTAGCCAATCAGCGTCCGTTCGCCAGGCACCAGGTCGGCGGCCGCCTCGATCGCCGCCCGCACCGGCGTCTCGCGCGTGCCGTTGATCAACGGGTTGGTCACCAGGGCTCCCAGCCAATGGGTGAAGTCGATCACCTGCTTGTCCGCTATGCCCGGGAAGAGGTACTTGTGTCCGCCGGAGAAACCCGCCACCTCGTGCGGGAAGACGGGCCCGGCGATGATCACATGGTCGTACTCGAACACCAGGCGATTGACCAGCACCGGCACGTCGATGCTCAGTCGCCCGCCGGAGAGCTCTTCCACCTGCGTCCGCGTAAGCGTCCCTGCCTGCCGCAGAGCTTCTGGTGACCTCCACGCATGGTGGCGCACGCTCACCCGGCCGTACCGGCCCGTACGCTCCTCGGGCGTCAAACCCAGCAGGGCCTCGGGCTGGTCCTCGGGCAGAGGATCGTGCGTCCCCATGGCAACGAGGAAGTCGAGGGCCGCCGCCTTGCCCAGGAGGGCGTCGGCGATAACCCGAAAGAAGGTACCGACCGGGCCGCTGCGGGTGTGATCGGGAATAACCACGAGCACACGCTTGCCGCTCAGCGACAAACCGGCCAATCCCTGCTCGACAGCATGACGCAGCTCGTCATGCGTCAGACAGGTCCCCAAGGATTCCTTGGATACAATCATGTTCGCGGACCCCAGCGACCGCCCAGCTGCCTCGGTGGGTCTCGCCTTCGGCGGACGCGGCGGCCGGACTCCCGGGTACCGCCGCCCCGCAACGTCGGCCACGGGGCTGACGCGACAAGTCGCGATACCCTCTCACCGTGTACGGCGCCCCTTGAGCCCAAACCATGAGCTCGGTTTGCGCCGGCGATCAATCACCCTTCCAACCAGTGGTCTTCCTGATACTCGCGAAACAACTTGGCGATCTCCACCGCCAAGCGCTCCGCCAACAAGGCATGGGCATCGGCAAGCTTGCCACAGGCGCGAATCTCGTGAGCCGAGACCTTGATCTCGATAAGCCGTCCCTCGCGATCCGAAGGCCAGAGGGCAACTTCGTCACGGTTCTCCGCATTGGCGTTAATCACCTTCAACGTCACACCGAACCGACCGGCCTGATGTGCCATCTCCAGATCGTCTTGCAGGCTGAACCGCACCACCTTCAGCCAGATAACCACGTCCGCTTTGGCCAGCCGCCCCACCTCGCGAGCACCCCGCTTGTCGAAGTTCGGCTCGGTTTGCCGCAGCCGGGCAAGCTCCTCGTTGGTCGTGACTCGGTCGGCTAACTTGTACTTGGTCAGTTCCGTAGCCAACGCATCCACCAGCGCATCACACGCGGTCCGCGGGTGCACCAAATCCCAATCGTCGTCAACCAGGATGAGCATGGGCCCCGCAGGCAAGGTGTACTCGGCCGGCACCTTGGGCCCCTGGCCACCGCCAAGGAAGTAGAGCATCGCACCGAATTTCGGCCCGCACCCTCCGACCACAAGCGCCAGTGCCGCACAACCCAAAACCGCGACCACCGCGCCTCCGGCAACCCGCCGGTTTGGACATCTCGCCGCTATCGAGCGGGGCTGCCCTGCTTGATCCGCCGCGGTTGCATGCAACAACGACACACCCTCGCCACGACCTTCAGCGGATTGTCTTTCGTTCTTCATCATGGCCTCTAATCCAGCGGCCGCTCGTATTCGTGGAACTTCTTACCTGCCTCGATGGTGAAGACCTCATAGGTGCCCTTGCGAATCTGCTCCGGCCGGGTGTTGCTGAAGCTCACCGGTGCCTTCTCAGGGTAGACCGCCTCGATACTGCGAAGGGTGTGGCGTTTGGGAGGCCCGTCGGTGACGGTCAAGTCGTGTACCTCCACCGAGCCCGATGCCCGACCGCGATAGTAGTGAGCCATGCCCGGATCACGTACGGAGAAATGATGCAGAGACAGATGGACGACTCTGTCCGCCCGGAAATGCCGTCCCACTTCGATAGGGCTTGTTTCGAACTGCTTGTTCTTGTCCAGGTATGCCTCGACGTGCCGGGCATCGACCACCGTCACTTTCTCGACGTTGGCGGCCAAGTATGCCCCCATGTGGGCAGCCAAGTCGAGTCGCAGGTAGGGATACTCCCATCGCACCTCCGGCGGCACCCAGACGAACACCAGAACACGGCTCCCAGGCAGATTGCTGTACTCCGGGGGTACCCGCTCACTACGAGGGGCCGTCTGCAGAGCCACTTGTTTGGCCAGCTCGCACCCGCCACCCAGCAGACCGACGGTCATCAACCCCGCCATCACCGCGGTCCGCATCGCTCGCCACCTCAACCATCGCACCTGGGCCATTATGAATACTCCCAGAGGCACCTTCAGCCAGTGCACAACGTCCGCCTGCGCACCCCTATGGGTACCGAAGAGGCCAACGCACCGGCAGGCTGCCGTCCGCCAACCCCAAGCCAATGGTCAGCGCCCAAGCTCCCACTAAGACCAAGGCCGCCAGCCACACCACCCGCGCCGGATCAACCCGATACCAGTTCACGGCCGGGTAGCACCCCATGACCACACACCACCCCGCGGCTACTCCCGCGCCGACCACGCCGAAAAACAGCATGCAAGCCGCCACTTGGGCCCGGGCGGCGGCCAGAAACCGACCCCGAACCGCCAGAGCAAAGGCCGTCGTCATCCCGCAAGTCGGACACGGATAACCGGTCGCGACAACGAACCCGCAGGGCGGCAAACCCAACTGCCGATGCGTGCCCCTCCGGTCGCCGTTCGGCGTCAACCGGGCCGCCAGAACCAGGATCGCCAACACCGCCAGCCCAACACCTGCCGCGTACAACCTGCCAATGACCCGATGCTCCACCCGGGTCATGACCAGTATCGGGCCCAGCGAGTGCCGGACGTAGCGACTCGTGGGCGGCGCCCCTCCTGTCGGCGGAACAGGCCGGGCTTCCACTGGGGCACCCGCCCAGGGCGTAGCCGGCACGCCACACTCCTCACCCGCCGGGCAATCCCGCTCCAAGGAACTCGCCATCCGCCCGCCAGCGTGTTGACTGCCATCCGCCATCGCCTGTCAAAGGTAGCCTCGCCGCTCACAAGGGTCAACGCCACACCCGCCAACCCGCTTGGGATCCGGCGTCCGGATATGGGATCAGGCGCACAGAAACCGCTGATCCGCCATGAAGCGAGCCATGGCCTGCCAGCGCTCCTCGGCCAGAACACGCGTAGCCGAGAATCGCAGCGTCTCCTTGATCCTGGCCGGCCAGTAGCCGTACTCCTCCTGTCGCCGCCACAGCTCAACCATATCCGCCAGCGTGCGTCCCTCGGCTATCTGCCTGCGGACCATCAACCAGATGGCCTGCAAGCCAAACTCGTCCAACGCCTCCGCTTCGGCCAGTACCTGGGCCTCCGGCAGCTTGGACTGACGGTCGGGGTACTCGCGGATGATCCGGGCGGCCAGCTGAGTCGCACCCGGGGCGAGAATCGAGGCCAGCCGCTTCGTGATCCACGCGGCGGCCAGCTCCCGTTGCTGGTCGGACGTGCGGCGCAGCAGAACTTCCAGCTGCCGAACCTGCCCCGCCTCAACCTGCAGTACCCAACCCGCCTCGTGGTACAGGGCGGCGGCCCTCAGCGCCGTCCGCTCCAGAACTCGGTCGGCCAGCTCCGGAAGCCCACACACCATCTCCGCCAGCTTCGCCACCCGCGCCGAGTGCTCCCACACCGTCAGGTCCACGATTGCCCCACCGGTGCGCAGACCGAGATCACCTCGAGCTTGCTGCCACAATGCGTCAGACATCGGCCTTCCTCGCATCGGCTTGTGATTTTGCCGATCCTGCCTCATCATACCGCCGGTACTCCAGGAACGGCACTGCGGGCATCGCAAGGGCTCCTCCCGCCCGGCTCCCGCACCGACCCCTTCAACGATGAGTCGACTTATGGCAACTTCTGATTCCAAGTACCCCAGCATCTTCCGCTCAGCCAGCCTGTACCTGGGATTGGTCAGCCTGTTTGTCGCCGGCTCCCTGCTCAGCGATCAATTCCTCACCCTCGACAACCTCCGCGACGTGCTCTGGCAAGTCTCGGGCATCGGCATCATCGCCATCGGCATGACCCTGGTCATCCTCACCGCGGGCATCGACCTGTCCGTGGGCAGCGTCCTGTCGCTGGGCTCGGTCGTGTGTGCCATGCTTCTGATGGACCGGGAGTGGACCAAGGCCAGTGTGATCGCGGTTGCCTGCTTCGCCCTCACGGCCGGGCTGCTGGCTCGCTGGACCACCGTCTCGCTGATCAACGGACGAAACGGAGCCGGCTCCCGAAAGGGACTCCGCGCGATCGGTTGGCTCGTCGGCATCGCCGTCTGTGCGGTCGCGGCGGCATGGGGGATCTATCGCGTACCCCGTGGGTTCGGAGTCATCGGCGTGCTGCTGGTCGTGCCGCCAGTGGGCCTCCTCCTCGGTGCGGTCAACGGAGCAATCATCGCCAAGGGCAAACTCCAGCCGTTCATCGTCACCCTGGCGATGATGGTCAGCGCCGTTGGCTTGGCCAAGTATGTGGCCGGCTTCGGCGGAGCGGTTCATCCAATCTACGTCGGCGATTCCCTCACCGAAGCGGTCGCCCCACCCGCCTTCCCTTCACTGGCAGCAAACATCCCGGTTTTCGGTCGCGATCTCATCCCGGTGCCCGGCATCTTCTTCGTCGCCAGCGCGGTCCTGGCCTGGCTGATGCTCAACAAACTGCGTATCGGCCGTTACATCTACGGCGTCGGGGGTAACGAGGAGGCGACGCGACTGTCCGGCGTCAACACCGACCGGGTCAAACTCTTCGTCTACGCGGTCTCGGGCATGTTGTCGGCGGTGGCGGCCTTGCTGTATAGCGCCCAATACCTCCAGGGCAAGGCCGACGCGGGAGCAACCCGCGAACTCGACGCGATCGCCGCGGTGGTCATCGGCGGCACCAGCCTCATGGGTGGCCGAGGCCGCATCGGCGGAACCGTCGTCGGCGTGTTCATCTTCGGTTACCTGGGCAATATCCTGAATCTCCGCGGCGTATCCACAGAGTTTCAGGCTATCCTCAAGGGCGTTATCATCGTCCTAGCCGTCCTGCTCCAGGAAGGCATTCTCGGCCGGTGGATGGGTAGCACTTATCGCAGAATCCGGGGATCCTGAGTTCAAGAAAGGGGACCATGCGATGACTAAGTTGGCGGGATGGACGAGCCTTGGGCTTGTCGCGGGCTGTGCGGCGGCGTTGGGCTTGGCGGGATGCGACAGTCAGAAAACCAAGCACACCATCGGGTTCTCGCAATGCACGGTCAAAGAGCCGTGGCGCGTTTTGTTCAACCAGCGTTTGACCGAGGCCGCCGCCAACCATCCTGAGGTGCGACTGATCACCCTCGACGCCGACGACAAAACCGAGGAACAGGTCGCCCAGGTGCGGACCTTCATTCGCCAGAAAGTGGACGCGATCCTCATCAGCCCCAAGGAGGCCCCGGGCCTGACTCCCGTGGTCGAAGAGGCCACGGCCGCAGGCATTCCAGTCATTCTGCTGGACCGCGGAGTCAATACGGATCAGTACGCCTCGTTCATCGGGGGCGACAATATGGAAATCGGCCGGGCCGCCGGTCGTGAGGCGGTCAGACTGCTCGGCGGCGCCGGGAAGGCCGCGGGCCTCATCTACGAGATTTGTGGCGGGCTCGCCTCGCCTCCAGCCCAGGAACGTCGCGACGGGTTCCACGAGATCGTTGAGGCCGAGCCCGGCATCTCCGTCATCGGCGGGCTGGATGCCGACTGGAAGAAAGACCGGGCACAGACCATCACACAGGATGCCCTGAAAACCCATCCCGACATCAAGCTGGTCTACGCCCACAACGACCCGATGGCCCATGGCGCCTATCTGGCCGCCAAGGCCGCCGGCCGGGCCGACCAGATCATGTTCCTGGGGATCGACGCCAACCCCGATGAAGGCCAACGCTGGGTCCGGGCCGGCGAGTTGACCGCCACCTTCGCCTACCCGACGCCGGGCGAGAAAGGCCTTGAGGTCGCCCTGGATATCCTCGCGGGCAAGCCGGTCGAGAAACGCTATACCTTGCCAACCCGTGTCTTTACCAGGGAATCCGTGGAACGCGGCGGCGACCCGGTGGATTGAACTGTCCGATCCCGTCGCCTCAGCATGGGCTGGACGTGGAACTGAACCGTTTCACGATTCATCGTAGCGGTGGCCCCCTCCGCCGCGGCGGACAGGCTGTGGCAACCGGTGTGTTTGTCGAAAATCCAGCGTCCTCCGGGGGCGGTGGCCGCTACACAATCTCGTGAAACGCTCCAGGAATCACGGGCCGGCGGGTGGCGGGGCATGCTTGCGGGTCAGCTCCGACAGCCGCTGGTGATGGCAGAAGCCTTCCCGAGCCAATTCCTCAAAGACACTCCGTAAGGCGGGGTTCTGGACCCGCTTGCTCATCACCTCGTAGAAACTGGCGACGCGGTACTCCGTATCCAAGGCCAAATCGAGCACCTGGCGGTAATCGTCAACGTCGCGGACGTTGATCAGTCTCGGGCCGGCCACCACAAGAGCCTTGTCCTGGTCGGACAGGTAGAACGCGCTGTCCGGGTGATACTTGTCCAGCAGAGCCTGCAACCGCTGCTTGTGGCTCTGTTCCTCGTCGGCGATCGCGGCGAACGTGCGGCGATCCGCTGGGTCGGGCACCTTCTCGGAAAGAACCGTGTAGCGATACGCGGCCACCGTCTCGCCATACACGCCTATCGCCAGGATCTGATCGTCCCGCAAATCGGGATAATCTCGTTTCAGAGCGTCTTCGCCCGTTGCCATAACCGGCACCGTACCATCCCGCCGTGCGGGCTTCAACAGGACCAGGCCAACTCGTTGCCGCGAACCGCCGCTCACTGGGGCAAAATGGCGAATGCCCAAGGCCCAATGACCAATCAATGACCAAGCCCCTCGCCCCTCCGCCCCCCGATGACAAGAACGGGGCGGATATGGCAACAAAGCGTGCGAGGCGGTAAGCTTTGCACTTCCGACCGACCGTCGTGTCCACCCCACGGCGGCTACTTTTCAGGAAAGGATAGACCATGCCGACTACGAACAAGGTCAGCCGACGGTTGTTCCTCAAGGGGGCAACCGCGGCACTGGCGGCGCCGTACTTCGTCCCCGCCTCCGCGTTGGGACGCAGCGGCTACATCCCCCCGAGCGAGCGCATCACGGTAGGCTTCATCGGCATCGGGAACATGGGCGGGGGCCACCTGCACGGGTTCCTGAACGACAAGCAACTCCAGATCGTGGCGGCTTGCGACGTGAACGCCAACAAGCGAGCCAGCACGCGCAAGCGGGTCGAGGAGCATTACGCCGAGCAACGCCAAGCGGGCACCTTCAAAGGTTGTGCCGAATACAACGAGTTTGAGCTGTTGCTCGCCCGACCGGATATCGACGCAGTCCTGGTCGCCACGCCGGACCACTGGCATACGATCATCGCCATCGCCGCCGCCCGCGCGGGCAAGGACATCTACTGCGAAAAGCCGCTCACCCTGACCGTGCGCGAAGCCTGGGCGATGGTCGACGCGATGCGACGCTACGGCCGGGTGCTCCAGACCGGCAGCCAGCAGCGAAGTGAAGGCAGCTTCCGGCAAGCGTGCGAGTTGGTCCGCTCGGGCCGCATCGGCAAACTGCAGCGCATCTACGTCAACGTCGGCATGCCTTCCGAGGAGAAGTACCTGCCGGAGGAGAAGGTTCCCGAGGGCTTCGACTGGAACCGCTGGCTCGGGCCAGCGCCGTGGCAACCCTACAACTCCGAGCGATGCAGCGGCAGCTACAGCGGCGGCTGGCGACGGGTCCGCGACTACTCCGGCGGCATGATGACCGACTGGGGGGCCCACCACTTCGACATCGCCCAGTGGGGCATGGGCATGGACGGCTCCGGGCCGGTCGAGATCATCCCGCCCGACGGCAAGGACTACGACACGCTCACGTACAAATACCCCAGCGGCGTGGTCATGTACCACGCGTCCAAGGCCGAGGGCCACGGACCAGTCAACGGCATCCTCTGCGTCGGCAGTGACGGGCGCATCGAGGTCAACCGCGGCTACCTCCGTACCTGGCCGGACGAGATCGGCCGCACGCCCCTGGGAGCCAACGACGTGCACCTGTACCGCAGTCCCGGGCATCGCGAAGACTGGGTCAACTGCATTCGCAACCGGCAACGACCCATCTGCGACGTGCTGATAGGGGCCAGCTCGATCACCGTCTGCCACCTGGGCAACATCGCGTATTGGCTCGGCCGACCGCTCAAATGGGACCCGGCCCGCAAGGAGATCATCGGCGACTCGGAAGCCAGCCGCTGGCTGGATCGGCCCAAGCGAGCCCCGTGGCGCCTGTAATTCAAGAAACGAGGAGAAACCTATGAGATACACGCACCGAATCCTGTCGCCCCTCACTCTGGCTGCCCTGGCCGCTTGGTCGGGCGGCGCTTTCGCCGCGGCCGAGCCCGCCGACAAGCTCACGCCCAGACAGACCGCCGCCCTCGAGGCGGACTTCCTCACACAGATTGACTGCCTGCTGCCCGGCATGGGCGCCGAGGATCTCGTCGCCCGGGAAAAGCCACAGTTGGCCCTGGAGAAGATATGCTTCGCGGCCAGCGCCCCCGGCAAAGAAGCCGAACGGCAAGCCCTGTGTCGCGCAATGATGGCCCGCACCGGCCCGGAGGTCGCCCTACCGGCCCGCGTCTGGATACTCCGGAAAGTGGAACCCCTGGGTAAGCAGGAGGTCGTGCCCGCCCTGGCGACCCTGCTTTGCGACCCAGACCCGCAGATTCGTGAGTTGGCTCGGCGGGCACTGCAGAATAACCCTTCGCCCAGAGCGGGAACCGAGCTTCGCAAGAGTCTCGCGAAAGCGGATACCCCGGCGTGGCGTATCGCTCTGATCAACTCCCTGGCGGCCCGCCGTGAGGCCGACAGCGTCGACCCGCTGCGTCAGTTCGCCAAGGACAACGACGACGCCGTGGCCACAGCCGCCATTGCCGGGCTCGCCGATATCGGCACGCCGCCGGCCATCCGCGAAATCCAGTCTCTGCGACGCAACGGCCGACTCGTGTTGCGCGATACGACCACCCATGCGTGTCTGCGGTGTGCCGAGCAACTCCTGGCGACCGGCCAGCGCGATCAGGCCGCCACCATATACCAGGAACTGAGTGCGCCCCCCGAGAAGGAGGCCATCCGGATCGCCGCTCTCCAGGGCCTCATGCTGGCTCGTGGGGCACAGTCGGTCCCCATGTTCGTGGATCTTCTCGGCGGAGAGGACCATCGGATCCAGTGGATCGCCGCCCAATGCCTGCGAGACATGCCCGATCCCAAGACCACCGACCGGCTGGCCGCCGCCCTGCAGAACGCCGCCCCGGCGGTGCGGGCGGTGATCCTCGAAGTACTCGGCCAACGAGGGGAGAAAACCGCCCTGCCCGCCGTCACCGCACAGGCAAACAGCAGCGACCCTGCCGTGCGGCTGGCCGCCCTGCAAGCCCTACGCTTCGTGGGCGACGCCTCCTCGGTGCGGCTTCTGGCTGAACGCATGTTGACCGGACCGGATGACGAGCGCCAGGCCGCCCGCGACAGCCTCGCCGGCGCCAGCGGGGCCGACGTGGACCGGGCGGTCCTCGCGGCCATCGAGTCTGCGGAGCCGCACATGCGCGCCGAACTAGTCAAAATCGCTGCCGTACGCAGGATCCCCGCGGCCCTACCGGTCCTCTACGCGGCGACGGGCGACGCGGATGAAAGCGTGCGAGTCGCGGTGATCATCGCCCTGGGCAACCTCGGCAGTGAGGCCGACTTGCCCCGAATCGTTGCCCTGCTGCCCGGCGTCCAGGACGAGGCCACACGCCAAGCGGTCGAAGAAGCAGTCGCCTCGGTCAGTCTGCGTATGGACGACCGCCCACGTCGAGCCGCCCCGGTGATCGCGGCTCTGCCCACAGCCCCACAGCCCGCGCGATCGGCCTTGGTCCGCATCCTCGGCCGCCTTGAAGGCGATGCCGCCCTGGCCGCCGTTCGCGAGCAGACGGCCTCGCCGGACGCCGCGGTGCGGGACACTGCAATCAACGTGCTGGCCAAGTGGAGCGAACCCACCGCGATACCCGCTCTGCTCGACCTGGCCCGCTCCGCCGAGCAGCAAGCGCATCGCCAAGCGGCTCTACGCGGGTATGTCCGGCTCGTGCGTCTACCGTCCGGGCGATCCCGGGCCGAGACCTTCGCCATGCTCAAGGATGCCATGGCCTTGGCCAGTGAGGTCAAGGACCGCAAGACCGTGTTGGCCGCCATGCACGAGGCCGGCTGCCTGGAGGCCCTTCAGTTCGTCTTGCCGCTTCTCGACGACGCCGACCTGCGGGCCGAGGCCGAAACAGCCGTGCTGGGCATCGCCGTCGCAGTGAGTGGGCAGCATGGGGCCCAAGCCGTCGCCGCCCTCGAACGGCTACGCGATTCCGCTTCCGGCGACGACCTGCGGGGCAAGGCCTCCCGGGCCCTCGATTCGCTCAAACAACACGTCGTCGCCTGGCTGTTCAGCGGCCCCTATCAGCAGGCGGGCAAGGGAGCCGGGGATCTGTTCGACCTCCCCTTCCCGCCCGAAGATCCGCAGGGCAACGCCACTTGGCAGCCGCTCGAAGTCACCAACCTCGATCAGCCGGGCCAGTTCGCCCTCGGCGACTTTCCTACCCCGCCAAGTAATGTCTGCGGTTATGTGCGCACCGCCGTCTGGTCGGAGAACGAACAGCCCGCTCTGCTCATCCTGGGCAGTGACGATGGAGCCAAAGTCTGGCTTAACGGCCAAGTCGTGCACGCCGCCAACCTGAGCCGCGGCATCACTTGCGGCGAGGACAAGGCCGCGGTCACGCTCAAAGCTGGGTGGAACACGCTCCTGCTCAAGATCACGCAGGGCGGCGGCGGCTGGGGCTTCTGCTGCTCCGTGCTAGCACCTGACGGCAGCCCCCTCCCAGCCCTCAAGTTCGAGCCCCGATAACGCCCGAGCGAAAATGGTGTCAGGATGATTTTTATGGGGGTGTGCGGCATGCCGCACACCCCCATAAAAATCATCCTGACACGAATGGTACTGCCGTGCGGCGAGGGGTCATGACGCGCGGAGTTTAACCGCTCGCGCAGGCCGCACTGCTGGTGTTGAGCCTCGCGTTCGCGTATGATTTCGGCTTAGGCC
>JAAYDF010000010.1 GCA_012729395.1 Phycisphaerae bacterium | reverse complement strand
GTACCAGGTGCGGGCCCAGGGCTCATCCGAGCAGGCCCTGGAGATCGCCCTCCTGATGGACGAGTTCTACGACAGTTTCGCCAGGACCTTCAAAGGCGGCTTCTCCATCGCCACCCAGCCGCGGCTGTACGTCTTTGCCGACCGCGACGCGTATCTGGAGTTCATGAAGGTCCGCGACGTCGACGGGGCCGAGCCGACCGGCGGGATGTACCTGACTAGCGATCGGCTGCTGGTGACGTTCGCCAAGGCGACCGACGAGCACCTCAAGCAGATGCTCTTTCACGAAGCCACGCACCAGTTGCTGCACACCTACACGGTCAAGCGGTCGCTGCCGCCGTGGTACAACGAGGGCATGGCCACCAACTTCCAGCTCTGGGAGCCGTCGCGGAGCCTCAGGGAAAACGTACGGATGGCCATCATCGAGTCGCACTACCGCAGCCAGGTGGCAGCCGAGGCGCGAGAGGGCAAGCTGCCGGACCTCCAGGCCCTGGCGGCGATGGACGGCGACGACTGGCTTGAGAACTTCGATGGGGCCAACTACGCCGCGGCGTGGTCGTTTGTCAATTTCCTGCTCAGCTCCGAGGACGGTCAGCGGCGGCTTGACCGGGTGCTGAGGGCGCTCAAGAAGGGCACGCCGGTCGAGAAGGTCATGCCGCCGGCGGTGGTGCGAAAGCTCGAACGCCAGTGGCATGAAGACATTCGCACGCGGCTGATGCTGTACGATGAGTTTATTGCTCCCGCCCTGCACGCCGCGTCCGAGGGCCAAGTTGACGAGGCTATCGCCCACCTGGAGGTCGGCATCGCCGGTCACCCTTCGCTGCCGGACGGGCGGTTCTACCGGGCCAGGCTGTTGCTGGAAAAGGACCGTTTCGCTGAGGCCCTGGCCGACCTGGAGGCTGTGGCCGAGCAGGACGCGGATTTCCCCGATCTGCACCTGCTGCTGGGCCGGGCCGCTTTGGCCGCCGGCGATCCGGCCAAGGCCCGCAGCCACCTCCAGACCCACCTGCGCAGCCACCGCGACGACCAGCAGGCCAAGGAACTCCTCCGCGAGGCCAACCGCACCCTCCGCACCGCGACCAGACCGGCTGGCTGATCGTGGTTGCCGGTTCCACCGCCATGCGGCGATGATTCACCTTCGGACTTGACTGTTTCGCAAAAGCCGCGACAATGACCGCGTTTCATTCTGGAGGATAAGGATTATGGACTACGGCGCAATTCGCGGATTTAACTATCAGCCGAGCTACAGCCGCACGTTGATGGGCATCTGGGCCGATTTCGACGCGGAGGTCTGGCGGCGCGAGGTCGGCTGGTCGCTGCGGTTCGGCACGAACATGCTGCGGATATGGATGGACTGGCACGTCCACGTCGAACTGGGCGAGAAGCTCCTGGACAATCTCGGCCGGGCGTTGGACATCCTGGCCGAAAACGGCATCAAGATGATGCCCGTCCTGTTCAACCGCTGGGTTGACGCGAAGTACCCCGCCGGCGGGGTCTCCGACAACGACCTTCGCAGCGCGGGCTGGGACATGGGCAAGTTTGAGTCGTACGTCGAGGCGGTCGGCCGGCGGTTCGGCCGCGATCAGCGGATCGCGATCTGGGACATCTGCAACGAGCCCTCGAACAACATCTCACCCGACGTCCAGTTTCGCGAGTACGTGTGGATGGCCTGGGCCGCGGATCGTCTGCGCCGGTTCACGGACTATCCCGTCACCATCGGGAGCATGAACTACGATTTCTTCCTGCAGGCGGCCCCGCTGTGCGACGTGATCTCGTTCCACCCTTACACCCGCAGCATCGGCGAGATAGACGGCTTCTGCCGCTATCATCTGGAGATGGCCCGCCGGTATGGCAAGCCGCTGATCGCCACGGAGACCTGCTGCGGCTCGTTCGACGACCAGGAGCGCGGCCGGCTGGCCCGGGACAACATCGAGACTCTCGAGCGCCACGGCATCGGCTGGCTCGCCTGGCAGTTGTGCGAAGGCAAATTCGTGACCGCCAACCGCCAGCTCACCGACGACAACGCCGTCCGCCCCGGCGAAGGCTACATGCCGTTCATTCTCGCCGACGGCACCACACGCCCGGGCCACCACTGGCTTGAGCGAAGGGCGTAGCTTGCCGTAACGCCGTGGACAACGATGCCCGGAGACTTCGCCACGGAGAAGTCATCGAAGCATCCTGTTGATTCCCCCCACCGCCAAGAGGATCGGAACGACCAGGGCAGATAGAAGGGCGATCAACCCAGCGGTCCGACGAAGGCCCTTGCGGAAAAGCCCAGCGACCCCAGAGCACAACCCGAACAAGCACATCAAAGCACCAACGAAGGCCATCCAGAAGATCAGCATGCGTGTTGACTGAAGCGAGATGTCTGAACCTGCACGGGCGACCACGACTGCCAAGGTATTATTGAATAGAAAGAGGATGAGGCCAGCCACCACAACTCCTCGAATCACCGTGAAGCCTCGCGCAGGGACGAAAGCGCCAGCCAACAGGCCAACAACTGTGGCGATCCCTGTTGTGGCCAACAGTACCATGTCCATCGTGCTCATAACCTCTTCTCCTTTGCCACAGTTGGGACACGACGCTCCAGACTGGTGGGGCAGGTTGTGACCGCCGCCTGTATCACATTACCTGAAGGACGTTGGCCATGCAAGGCGTTGAACCACTGCAATTCAGGTATGGTCCTGAGGCTGACAAATCGCACCACCGTCTGGCAGCCGCTTCTTGGCGAGTAGGTTGGGGTATAATTAAACAAGAGGTCTGTGGACGGTTGGGACGGGGTGGACCAGAGCTGTCACCCGTCAGGCTGTCGGGAGAGGAAGGTCATGACTGTTCGTGTGGTTGGGATCGTGGTGGCGGCTGTGGTTGTTGGCGGGTTGGGGTTGCTGGCTTCGTGCCGCCAGAACGCTACGTCGGCTGCGAATTTGGAGACGGAGGAGGTTGCCATGGTGGAGAAGGCAGGAGCAGACGGCGCTCGCGGCGCCGAGGACAAGGTGGTCAAGAGCGAGGAGCAGTGGAAGCGGGAGTTAAAGCCGGAGCAGTACTGCGTGCTGCGGGAGAAGGGGACCGAACGGCCGTTTGCCGGCAAGCACTGGGACAACAAGAAGGCGGGCACGTACGTTTGTGCCGCGTGCGGCAATCCGCTGTTCGAGTCCGGGGCCAAGTACGACTCCGGCAGCGGCTGGCCGAGCTTTTACGAGCCGGTCAAAAAGAGCAGCGTCGCCCACGCCGAGGACAACTCGCTGAGGATGAAGCGGACGGAGGTGCTGTGCCGCCGCTGCGAGTCGCACCTGGGCCACGTGTTCGACGACGGCCCGGAGCCGACCGGTCAGCGGTACTGCATCAACTCAGCCGCCCTGGAGTTCGAGCCCAAGGATTCGCCGGACACCCAGCCGGCGGAACGAAAGGGAGAGAATTCAGAACTCAGTGGTCAGAACTCGGAATGAGAAGCCATGGGTCATAAGATGTGAGCTTCATTTTCTGATCGGTTCGGGCCAGTCGATGAATCGGCTCAGCTTCTTCTCCGCTTCGCCCAGTTCATAGCCGCCCGAGACGAACAGGTCCGTGCCGGTGGTGAAGCCTGACCAGTCGCTGGCAAGGAACAACGCGGCATAGGCGACTTCCTCGGGTTTGCCGCCGCGGCCCAGGAATTGCACGTTGTCCATGTACTCGCTGAACCCGCAACTGTCGCTTCTTTCTTCGATCAGCGCATCAGCAATATCGGTATGGATATGCCCGGGCTTGATCTCGTTGACCCGGACCCCGTTCTTCGCTTCATCGATCGCGAGAGATCTGGTGAACGCCTCAATGGCGCCCTTGGTGCAGCAGTAGGCTTGGCATCCCTGTGCGCCGGTTAAGGCGATGATGCTGCCGATGTTGATAATGCATCCCTTGGCGGTCCGAAGGTACGGCAGAGCGTATTTGCAGCCCATGAAATAGGCTGTCAGGTTGGTATCGATCACATCCTGGAACATTTCCTTGGTCATCATGTCGATGGGCGCCTGTTTGGGCAGATATCCCGCGCAGTTCAGCAGGATGTCTATGCCGCCGAATATCTCAGCGGCTTTCTCGATGATTTCCCGAAGCCGGTCCGAGTCTTTGACGTCGCACGGGAAATACCTGCAGACGCCTCTACCTCGGCTGTTGATCTCTTTTTCGAGCGAGTCGCCTTTGGCGGCGCGTCGGCCCATTGTGACCACGTTCACTCCCGCGGCGCAGAACATCCCGACGCACGCCCTGCCGATGCCGGACGTTCCACCGGTTATGACCGCGGTCTTTCCCTTCACGCATTGCTCGATCGACTTGTATTCCATTTCAACGCCCACCTAATACTTGAAGCGGAACGCTTCTATTCCCCTGACCGGAACGTCGGCGACAAACACGGCGCCGGAGTCCGGGTGCTTTTTCAAATCCTCGTCACTCATGCTCAATCTGGCGCTAGTGATGTACATGCGGCTGTCGCCAATGGCGACCGAGGACGCCTGCGGAGCGGATATCTCGACCTTGCCCAGCACGCTTCCGCTGACGGGATCGATGTGATACACGCAGCCGGCACCCCAGACGGCAGCCCATATGTGATCGTTCTCGTCGATGGTCATCCCGTCGGGCATGCCGTCGGGCGCGACGAATATGGTGCTCTGATTGCTGATCTTCCCATCCCTGTAATCGACACCGTAGATTCTGCGGCTGACCGTGTCGGTGTAGTACATTCTGTCGTGCGTGCTGTTCCAGACGATGCCGTTGGGGACGTCCAGGTTGTCCAGCATGAGCTCGCATGTCTTGCCATCAACGGCATAGTAGGCCCCCATCCCCGATTTGCCCTCAAGCTCCATGATGCCGATCCAGAGTCGGCCGTCCGGCGCGCATTTGCCTTCGTTGCAGCGGTAATGGGCGTAATCGTATTCGGGCGTCGGCATGCGGGTGAGCTTCTTGAACTCCGAATCGATGGACCACACGCCGTCGATCATGCCGAGCGCGTATCCATCTGCGGCCGGTACGATCGTCGTTACCGGTTTCTCCACGCGATGGCAGGTATCGGTTTTGGTGCGGACGTCGTATTCGTGAATCTCACAGCCGAAGATGTCCAGCCAGAGCAGCACCTTTCTTTGAACGTCGAACCAGGCGCCTTCGCCGAGAATGCTCTTTGTACCAAGCAGCACATCCGCTTTGGTGTTCATGTTTCACTAGCTCCTCAGTTGGTTGATTGCGTCGATATACGATTGTGCCGCCTTGGTGAGAAAGAACGTATCGGTGGCCAGGACGCCGCTGAAGCCCTGATCGAATTTCCGCTTGGCGTCCTCGGGGGTCATTCCCATCGTCAGCACGAATTTGCCGGCCTTGACGCAGGCGGCGCGAACGCGTTCCACCGTGTCCTTAAACGTGGGATTGTCGAATTGGCACGGCATTCCCATGGAGATCGACAGGTCGTACGGGCCGATGAATATGCCCGCCACGCCCTCGACGGCGAGGATTTCCTCAATGTTCTGGGCCGCTTCGACCGTCTCGCACTGCGGGATGACCAGCGTATTCGTGTTGGCCCACTCGAGGTAGTCCTCGGCCCTGCCGGTAAGGACAATGGGGTCGCGGCCGTAGGCCACCTTGTGCCCGTGGCCCAGTCCGCGTTCTCCGACGGGAGGGTACTTGGCGTAACGAACTGCCTGTCGGACTTCATCAGCTGTCTTAATGAACGGCAGGAACAGTCCCATCGCGCCCAAATCGAGCGTCTTGAGGATGTAGTTTCTCGAGCAGTCGACGGTGCGCACGATGGGCACGAGGCCTCGGCATTCCGCTGCGCGAATGAAATCCTCGATCTGCTTGAAGTCATAGGGGCAATGTTCGGCATCGATCACGGCGAAGTCGAAACCCAACTGGCCAAGCACCTCAAGCGATACGGTCGCGCCCGAGTTGAAGAAGAAGCCGACTAACTTCTGGGAATGCCCGAGCTTATCCAGCAGTCTGTTGTTGTCCATAGCCTAAGCCCTTTTCTTGATGATCTGTTCGCGATTGATGACGTTCCTCGGCAGCTCGCCGTTGAGCACTTCGATTACCGTACGCGCGGCGCGCTCCTGAAGAGCGATGAAATACTCGACGCTCTCCGCGGCGGAGTGCGGAGTGAGCACCACGTTGTCGTATTGCAGTATCCTGTTGTTCACGTCGGTCAGCGGTTCGCATTCGTTGACGTCCAAACCGCAGGCCTTGACGATGCCCGCGTCGATGGCGTCCAGCAGGTCATCCTGACAGACAACGCCGCCTCGGGACGTGTTGACGATGATCATGCCGCGTTTCATCTTCTCAAACACCGGTTTGGAGAACATATGACGTGTGTGTTCGTTCAGCGGGGTGTGTATCGAGATCACGTCCGATTGCTGAAGGAGTTCCTCGAACGATACCTTCTTGACGCCGTGCTGTTCGAACGATGCGTCGTCAACAAACGGATCATAGCCGATCAATCGGGAGCCCAGAACGGCGGCATACCGTGCAACCACGCGGGCGATACTGCCAAAACCACAAAGACCAAACGTCTGCGTCGAAAGCCTGTGAATGGTATATCCTTCCCCCGCATGCCAATGTCCCCGATGGATCTGCCGATCATAGTAGCCGATCTTGCGCATGCAATTGAGGGCCAGCGCGAATGCGTGCGATGCGACGTCGTCTGTTCCCGCATCGGGTACATTGCACACAACGATACCATGGTCCGAACACGCCGGAATATCCACGCAGTCGTAACCGACGCCGTAACGCACGATGACCTTGCACTTCTTGAGCCGTTCGATCACGTGCCTGGGCGTGCGAAGCCCGATCAGAAGCAATGCATCCGCATCTCCGCACAGCTCGATGTACTCCGCATCATTCCGCGCATTGCCGACCACGAAGTCAATTCCGGCGTCCGCAAAGATGCGCTCTTCTTGACGGAAGCTCTTGAACAGATCGATAATCTTGCTGTCAACAACAACGGCTTTCATCGCTTAGGCCTTCGTATAGTAGACGAGGCGGAAACCGCGGGGCGGCAGCGTCAGCGAGTAGTGTCGCAGGTCTTTTCCTCGCACTGTGGCCTTCTCCGCTTGGCCGTAGATTTCGACCTCGTACTCGGCCTCCGTATCGATCTCACGCAGTCGGAACACCTCGTCGGGGTTGGGCGATTCCGGACGACGGAAGATCATGACCATGCCCTTCTCGCCGCAATGCAGTTGGTAGGCGCACCAGTTCTCCAGGTTCTCCGGCGCGCGGCTGAGCTGATAGTAGTTGCCGAGGAAGTAGGGGCGTATCCGCGCCGCCTCGCGCAGCAGCGACACATGGTATGTGTAGTCGAAATCCTTCGGATCGGGTATCTGGTGCTTGTAGATGAAGGTGCAATCGGCGATGCCGTTCGAGACGCAGCTGAAGAAGCTGTATTCGTCGCGCTCGTTCGGCTCGACCCACACGCCGCCGGCGTGGAAGGGGTACCATTCGGTCAGGTAGAAATTCTGGATCTGATTCTGGGTGATGTCGTTGTCGGGCCAGCATTGGGCGTCGCTTCGCCAGAAGATGTAGCCGCGACGCAGCGACTCGATATCGATGCGGCGTCCCGCGCTGGCGCAGTGGTCGATCAGGAACTCCGGATCGTGGGCTCGCAACGCGTCCCAATAGGCGTACAAACCCATGATGTACTTGATCTCGCCGACGCCGACGCGGTCGGGCGTATCGAGGGCCGACCAGTGCGGAATGATGTTGAAATTAAAGTCCTGATGCAACTGATCGATGTGGCTCTTTTCAAACAGGTCGATCGTCAACTCGGTCAGCCACCGCAGCGCCTCCGGGTGGCCGAGGTTCAGGAGCAGGTCCGGGTGGCCGAGATCGACAAACCACTCGGGATGGGTCTTGGTGATCTCGGTGATGCGCCGGGCCCGCTCCGGCTCGAACCAGATCGACACGGTCTTGCCGGTCTTCTTGGCGGCGGCGCCGATGGGGGCCAGGCCGTCCGGATGGGCCGGATTGACGCACCAGTTGCCGACTTCCTCGCCCCATGTCCCGGTAAAGACGTCCACGTTCTCCTTGGTGCCGTTCCAGCCGGCGTCGATGTTGTAGATTTCGTAAGGGTATCCGTACCGCTCGAACAGCTCGATGTACTTCAGGTGCGTAGCGGTCTTGATGCCGCCGAACACCGCCACCGGGCTCTGGTTGACGCGGACGTTGCCCTCGGCGTCGCGCGGCGCGAAGTGCTCGATCAGCAGTTGGCGGAAGCGGTTCTGGGCGTTCTCGACCGTCTGGTTCTCGCGGAACATGACCAGGACCGACGGCTGGAGGAACTTCTCGCCGGGCGCCATCCGGAAATGCGTCTTGAGCATTCCCGCCGACATCGAGAAAATTCCCTGATTGACGCTGAAATCCGCCCGCCACGCGCCGGTCCACCCGAGCCCGACGAGCAGTCCTTCCGCCGGATTCATATCGACGCCCCAGAACGGCAGCCACGTCGCCGAGGATCGCCCTTCATCCGTGACCATCTCCGCTTTCGTGCTGAACGTTCGCGGATAGACCGTGCCGGTGTTCAGGATCACCGGCTGGGCAACGTAGTCCAGGTAGTTGCTCTTGGTGCCGTAGTTCCGGCGGATAAACACGCTGCGGTATTCGCCGCCGTGGCCGAGGTGCTTCATGAACTCCAGCGGCGCCTGCCACGCCAGCGACCGGAAATCCTCCACGATGCCGGATGCCTCGTTGGAGATGTTCTCGATGCTGGGACGATACTCCACCGCGTTGAACTCGGGATAGATCCGGACCTCGACGCTGAGTTTGAGTTTGCCGTCGCCGGAAACAAACTCGCGGACGAACCGGTTCGGATCCGTTGTGACCGTGTTCTGCTTCCACCGGCAAGAAACGAACGGTGCGGCATCATACGTGAAGTCCGGCAGTAGCGTCGGTGCTTTCGCCTTGTTCTCCGCGATCGCAATCGCTTCGCCGTCGATCGTGACGACCTCCGGATCGACCCAGTCGAAAGCGACCTGAGGATGTTTGGACAGGCTGCGGGCGCGGATCGTAAACGTCCGCACTTCGCCAAGCCGGACGTCCACGTCAACCCGGTCATCCTCGTAGCCGGCGTTGAAACTCCCGACCGTCTTGCCGTCGCTCAGGACCTCAAAGCAGATCCGGTCGCCCGGATGCGCCAGCGAGCGGTTGACCACCAGGCCGCACCGGAATCGCTCGACGACGGCAGGGGCCTTGACCAGGTACTCCGAGTCGGTGTTGTCCATCACAGCCCAGCGGCAGGGCACGCGGAAGTTCGTGCAATCCGGCCTGAAATTCGTCCGGCCCTCACCCTCGTCTACGCCGCTGCAGCGCCTCCGCACCGTCTCCAGGACACCGGTTCTCTCGACAAACAACTTCGCAAAGCTCTCACGATCCATCATCAGCTTTCCTTTTGGGACCTTCGTGCAGACCACGCCTTCGGCTCGAACTTTCGGCAGACAAAGCCGACATGCCGCTGTAGAATCATCAATGCTATGCTATGCTATGCTATGCTATGCTATGATATATGATACGCCGGACGCTTCGGTTGTGAATGGGCAGGTTTGCTGCAAACATGAACGAAATTACTGAAAAGCTGTTCTGTTCGCCCGTCGACGCCCAGACCGCCAAGAGCGACGTGAAGATGAACCTGAGCTTCAAGTTCGTCGTCGGCAACTACACGCCGTGGCTGCCCTACTCGAAGACCAACTGGCGGGCGATGCCGTTCTCCCTGTGCTGCTACCGGGACTCTCAAAAGGGGGAGGCGCTTTTGCAGATCGAGGGGCGTGAGCATCAGATCATCGGCCCCTGCAGCGCGTTCTTTATCCCGGAAGGTGTCTCGCACAGCCTGAGCTATCTATCGGGCGGGGAGGTCACCAGCTTGTGGATCCACTTCCGCTTGACGATGTTTCACTCCATCAATGTCTTTGATTTCTTTGACGCCCCCTGCTTCTTCGATGGTGCCAAGGCCGCGAACATCGGGCGCCATCTCGATACGCTGGTCCAACTGCCGCGAGTGCTGGATCTCGCGGGTTCGCTGCGGCTCCAGCTCACTGGGATGAGTCTGGCCGGAGAATTGCTCGGCGATGCGCCATTGAAGCCCGAACGATTGACCGCCCTTCGCCATCTGAACCGCCTGAGGCCGGTTTTCGAGCGGCTGGACCACCTCGAGCCGGGCAAGAGCTTCCCCTCCAGCACGCAACTCGCCGAACTGGTGGGCTTGTCGCAGTCGCGATTCCTCACCGTCTTTCATGAACTGACTGGCGGCTCGCCGACCCGGTTCATCGAGTACAAACGCTACCTGAAGGCCTGCGAACTCCTGCTGACCACCTCGCAAAGCGTAGCCGAAATCGCCGAAACCCTGCGCTACGCCGACGCCTTCCACTTCAGCCGCAAGTTCAAACAGAACGCCGGCTGCAGCCCGCGCGCGTTCCGCCACGCCGGCTCGTGAGCCGAGAAGACGGGCGACCACCGGCGATTTACTCTCCGCCGTAGCGGTAGCGCGAGATGATTTCATCCTGCACGCCCCGGTCAAGGCAGCGGAATCGCGCGGAGAAACCGCCGACACGGACCATCAGGTCCGGGTGATCCTCGGGATGCTTCTGGGCCTCGATCAATTCCTCCACGCCCGTCACGTTGCCCTGGAAGATGTGTCCGCCTCGCTTGAGGAACGCCCGCATGATCGGTCCGACGAATTCCGGCTTGGCCCAGTCGGGGGCAATGTCCCACATCATCGAGGCGCCGCCGCTGACCCGCTCCAACGACAGGCTGGTGGCATCGTTGATCGCCGCGGTGATTCCCTGCACCGCTGCGCCCGATTGCGGGCTCATGCCTTGCGTCAGCGGCGCCGACGCCAAGCGGCCGTCGGGCATCGCCCCGATCTGCGATCCCTGCCAGACGGAGAAGGTAAAGCCCAAAATCACCGGCCGCGCGTGGCCGCCGACGGGATTGCGATACCGATGCAGAACATCGCTGAACGTCCGAAGCACGCGATCGGTCATCGCCGTCGCCTCTTTGTCGCCGCTGCCGTATTTCGGCAGATTCCGCAGATAGCTTCGCATCGCCTCATGGCCCTGGAAATTCGCCCGCAAGGCATCGAGTATCTCTTTTCCGGTATACCGTTTGTCGTCGAACACCGCCTTCTTGATCGCATACAGCGAGTCGCCGACGTTCGGAATGCCCGTGCCCGAGCCGCCATAGTTCGGATATCGCGCGCCGCCGTCGTTGAGCGTCCGGCCGCGCTCCAGACAATCGTGAACCATCGACGAGACCAGGAACGCCGGCCGGCAGTACGCAAATGTTTCGAGATAGATATCCAGTTTCCGCAGAAGAATATCCATCTCCCGCTCGAATTCCCGCTCGAATCCGGCGTAGACCTCCTCAAAGCTTCTGTAGTCGCCCAGATCCTCCTCGTGCGGCGAGACTTGTTCGCCACTGACCAGCATCCTGCCGCCGTTGATGGACAGCTCGAACGTCATGGCGACGTTGTGGACGAACGCCCACAACAGGTCGCAGCACATCCCCTGAACGCCGACCTCCATGCAGCCGCCCGCCGCCCAGTGCCGCGCGTCAGCCGGATCGGTTCCCTCCGCGACCAGCGCGGAAATCACTGCGTCGTCGCCGAAAACCTGGGCTCGATTGCCCGACTCCAGCACGTACCGCGTGGCCAGATCGACGAACTCCCGCGGCGCCCCGTCCGGCAGGCGGATATACACCGACGGGTGCGTCTGCTTGAGCTCCATAATCACTTCGACGATCATCATCGACAGCGGATTGATCGATATCGTCCCGTCCGGATTCCGCCCGCCGACCACCAAAGCCTCCACAAAGCCGTCGGCGTTGAAAAACCGCTCCTCGATCTTGATGAACAGCTCCGTGATCAGCTCCCGGGCCTCTTCCATCGTCGTCCGGCCCGCCGCCAGGTCCGCCTCCAGAAATGGCCACAGATACCAGTCAAGCCGGCCCTGCCCGTTCCCGCCGTGCGGCACCTCATACAACACCGCAAGGTACTGAAACCAGAAGCTCTGCACCGCCTCGCGGAACGTTGTCGCCGGTTTGGCGGGGACCCGTTCGCAAATCTCCGCCATCTCGTCCTGTCCCGCCGCCCTCAACTGCTGTGCATACTGCCTCACCCAGTCGAGCACGCCCTCCCAAACGATGATGACGGACCGGTAAAACGCCGCCGCCTTCTCGTCCTTCGCCTGCCCCGCGCGTCGGCGGACATCCGCCAGGATACCCTCGACCCCCTCATGCAGAACCGGGCCATAGTCCCACGTCAGATGCCCGGGAAGGGCAAAGTCGAACAGCCAATACTTGGCCAGCGGCTCATTGGCCGGCAGCAACTCGCGCACCTTCTTGCTTGCCACCGGCAGCACCGAGTAATCCGCCCATCGCGGATCGACGTTGACCCCGTCGCAATCCGGAGGGTTGCTACCCGGTCTTAGCATATACAACAGCCCCGCGATCCGCTGGTGGGGAAACAGATAGATCGGTTCCTGGTTCAGCGAATACGCAAAGCTCCGGGCCTGCCGCTCCGCCAGCGGCAGATCGCCATACAGTTCGAAAAACGCCTTCGTCCAGTTCGCCTCTTTGCCGCTCGTGATGTCCGCTTGGTTCCGTGCGATCGACTCGTCACGGTACCGGGTCAGTCGTTCATTCATGTGAGCTGCTCCCCTTTGCTTTGTCCATCCGACTTGGACGGCTGTGCGTGCATGCGATCCCTGCCGCCGTGGTGGCCCTTACCCTATCAAGTACACCGGTCTTCCTGATAAAAGTTTCACTATTCGTTCATGAATCATCACACAGCCCGGCCATACTACAGTTCAAGATACTCTGGAAAACCAAATTGTAAATGGGAGATTTCACCGGGAACATGAACGATTCTCCCGAGAGACCATTTCACACCGGTTGCCTTGGCCTCAGAGGCAATAGGCCAGGACAACGGATGGCTCGTGTGGGGGGCGCAAACAGATTGGGAAGCAAATTCGAAATCCGAAATGCGGTCAGGCCGGCGTGGCGGCTTCCTCGGTCCTGTCGGCTTCGGTGTCGGAGGGTTTGGCGTAGACGTCCTTGACGGGTATGCGGCCGGTCGGGCCAAAGACCACCAGGGCCTTGGCTGGACACTTGGCGAACGCCTCTTTCAGCGAGTCGACGTCGGTGTACTTCTCGTAGTCGATGCAGGCGAGGTTGCCGTTGGCGGCGAACACGTCGCTCTTACGGGCACAGGCCCCGCAGCCGAGGCATCCGGCGTCGCAAACCTGCCTGACCACCTTGCCCGGATCGCGGCTGGAACAGCCGACCACCAGCATCTGCTCGTTCTTGAACGGGATCAACTCGATCAGCCCGCGCGGACACGCGGTCACGCACGCCCCGCACGAGGTGCACTTGGCGTAATCGAAAATCGGAAGCCCGTCCTCCATCCGCAAGGCGCCGAACTTGCACACCTCGATGCAGTCGCCCAGACCCAGGCAACCATAGGCGCAGCCTTGGACGCCCGGAATCAGGTTCGCTTCGCTGCAGCGAAGGCTGCCGTGATAGGGCGCGCGGAGCTTGCGGCTGGCGCTGCCCGCCACGCAGTGGAGCACCGGGCGGGTCTTGACCTTCATCTCAAAACTCACGCCCATGATCGCCGCGATCCGCTCGCCGCACGACGGCCCGCCGACCGGGCAGCCGGTCACGGGCGCCTTGCCCAGCACCACCGCCTTGGCGAACGCGGCGCACCCAGCCATCCCGCAGCCGCCGCAGTTGGCCCCGGGCAACGCCTGCTCGACCTGGTCGATCCGCGGATCCTGCTCGACGCGGAGCTTGATGCTGGCGATGGTCAAACCCAGCGCGAACGCCAGGGCCAGCAGGAACAAAACCAGCACGCTCCAACCCACGATCGATATCGCCGCAATCGGAATCGCCCCAATCAGCATGGAATCGCCCTCATCAGTCGTATCACGGTAACCTCAATTCTATTCCCTCGACCTCCGTTTCGCCACCGCCGGAGGCCAAGCGTTCAAGCCGCTACCGCTTGATCAGGAAGCCCGAGAACGCCATCGCCAGAATGGCGGCGGTCAGCAGCGTGATGCCCGGGCCGCGGAACGGCTTGGGCACGTCGGCGAAATCCAACTCCTCGCGAATGCCCGCCATGATCGTGATCGCCAGGGCGAACCCCAATCCCGCCCCGATGCTGAACACCAGCGTCTGCACGAAGCCGTACTCGAATTTCTGAATGAACAGGCACGCGCCCAGAATCGCGCAGTTGGTGGTGATCATGGGCAGGAAGATGCCGAAGCTCTCGTACAGGCTGGGAAAGAACTTCCGGATGTACATCTCGACGAGCTGTACCGCCCCGGCGATGATCAGGATGAACGTGATGTACTGGAGAAACTCCAAGCCGATCCGCGTGAGCACCAGGTCGTAGACGATCCAGGTCAGCACGCCCGCCACGGTCATCACGAACGTGACGGCAAAACCCATCCCCACCGCCATGTCCACCCGCCGCGAAACGCCGAGGAACGGGCAGATGCCCAGAAAGTACTTGAACACGAAGTTGTTGATGATCGCAGCGGTCAGGAAGATGAAGATCAATTCGGCGGTCATGCGGCGGCCTCCAAATCCTTGTTCTGACGGGAGTCGGCGGGCTTGCGGGTCTTGAGCCAGGTGACCAGCCCGATCACCAGACCCAGAGTCAGAAACGCTCCCGAAGGCAGGATCATAATCACCCACGGTACGAACGCCTCGGGCAATACCTGATAGCTCAGGACCGTCCGCATGCCCAGCAACTCGCGGATGACGCCCAGAATGGTCAGGGCGAACGTAAAGCCAAGCCCCATCCCCACCCCGTCCACGAACGACCGCACCGGGCCGCTCTTGCTGGCGCAGATCTCCGCCCGCGCCAGGATGATGCAATTGACGATGATCAAGGGCACGTACGGGCCCAGGGCCTGCGACATTTCAAACAAATACGCCTGCAGGGCGTAATCGGCGATGGTCACGAAGGTCGCGATGATCAGCATGTAGACGAGCATCCGAAGGTGCGGCTGAAGCTGCTTGCGCAGCAGCGAGATCACCACGTTGCTGCAGATCAGCACAAACGTGGTCGCCGCCCCCATCGTCAGCGCGTTGGCCACCGAGTTGGTGATCGCGAGCGTCGGGCACATCCCGATCAGCATCACCAGCACGGGGTTCTCAGCCCACAGGCCGTTGGTGAATTGTTTTCCCAAAGACGGTTCGCTCATGGACGGTTGCTCCTGAAAGACCGTATCGGCGGTCTACTTGAGTTGTGCAAGGGCCTTGGCCGTCGCCTCGTTGACCAGGCTGGTCACTGCGTCGGAACTGATCGTCGCTCCGGTCAGGGCCTCGACCTGATAGGGGCTCTGGGCCCGGCCTTTGACCAGTTCGAGCGGCTGTGCCGTTGGCTTGCGGAACTGGTCCCGCCACGCTTCGTCCCCGATCCGCTCGCCAAGGCCGGGCGTCTCGCGGCTCTCGACGATCTGGACCCCGGTGATCCGCTGGAGGTCCGGCGAAAGCCCGACCAGAATCAGCAGCCGGTCCCAGCCGATCCCTTCGACCACCACGGCATAGCCGAGAGTCTCGTCTCCGCCTTCCGCGGGCGTCACCCGAAACGCCGCCTGAACGTCCTGGATGGCCACCGGCTCCAGCTTGATCTTGAACTGCATCTGTCCGTCGGCGCCGACCGCCGGTTCGCCGAGGATCGCCATCTGGGCCAAAGCCTGAACCTGCTGCTGACGGTTCTCAGCGATCCGCTGGGCCGTGCCCTGATCGACGAACGCCAGAGCCACCGCGAAAATCAGCGACAACACCAACACCAGCCATATCTGCTTGAGCATGCTACCCACGGGCTTTGCCTCCCAGCGGCGTCGGCCGCATCCAGCGCCCGATCAGCGGGGCCAACGCGTTCATCATCAAAATCGAGAACATCACGCCCTCCGGATACGTCCCGAACTGGCGGATGACCATGGTCAAAACGCCGCAGCCGGCGCCGAACACCACCCGCCCCGACTTCGACAGCGGGCTGGTCACCAGATCGGTCGCGATCAAGAACGCTCCAAACACCAGCGACCCAGCCCCAAGATGGAACATCGGGTTGGCGAACTTGCCCGGCGCCGCCAGGTATGCGATGGCGGCGAACGCTAAAGCCGCTCCGAGCATGCCGAAAGGTATCGTCCAGTCGATGGTTCGGCGGATCAGCAGGTACGCCGCCCCGATCAGCAGGGCGATCACCGACGTCTCGCCCAGCGAGCCCGCCGTCCGACCCACAAAGAGCCGCCATGTCTCCGGCAGCGGCCTCTCCGGGTCGCCGGGTTTGATCTGGGCCAGCGGAGTGGCTGCCGTGACCGCTTCGACCCGGTCGGTCGGGACGGGCGGACCGGGCTCAGCCGCCGGCGCGACCCACGTGGTCATCAGGCTGGCAAACGTCACCATCAAAAACGCCCGTCCGACCATCGCCGGGTTGAAGATGTTCTGGCCCAATCCGCCGAAGAACATCTTGCCCAAGGCGATGGCCACGATCGCGCCCATCAGCACGGCGAACCACGGCAACGTCGGCGGTAGCGAGAACGCCAGGATGATCGCCGTGACCACCGCGGAAAGGTCGCTCAGGCTGTTGGGCTTGTTGCGGACCCGGTTGAACAGGTATTCGGTGGCCAGGCAGCCGATCAGGCACAACGCCAACACCCGCAGGCTGTTCCACTGGAAAAAGACCAGCGACGCCAGAAAGGCCGGGATCAATGCGATGATCACGTCCAGCATCAGCCGGCGCGTCGTGATCGGATCGGTCAGGTGCGGAGCCGGCTGAACCTCGAGCCCGCCGGGTCCGGATGAAACGACGTCTCCCTGTGGTTCTTTTGCAGTGTCTACGGACAAGATTCTTTACCTCGTCGTATGAATGTAACTCTGCCTCGCAGCGAAGCGCGATGCCTCCGTCTTCGCTGCCGTTATGCCTTCTTGGCCGCTTCGGCCTTTTCGCGGGCGCGGCGGCGCATCTCTGCCGCCTTGCCCGATTTGATGTACTGCACCACCGGAATGCCCGCCGGACAGACGTACGAGCAGCAGCCGCACTCGCAGCAGGCCATCAGATCGTACGCCTTGGCCAGTTCCAGATCGCGGTGCTTGACCGCTTGGGATATCTTGGTCGGCATCAGCTTCAGCGGACAGTGATCGACGCAGCGCCCGCAGCGGATGCAGGCGGTTTCCTGACGCCGGACCACCTGATCGCGGGTCAGCACGGTGATCCCGCTGGTCCCCTTGGTCACCGGAGTCGACAGGTCCGGCATGGTCACGCCCATCATCGGTCCGCCGAGGATCACCTCCGCCGCGTCGTCCTTCAGGCCGCCGGCGTGCTCGATCACGTGCGAGAGCGGCGTGCCGATCGCCACGTAGTAGTTGCCCGGACGATGGACCGCCCCGGTCAGAGTCAGCACCCTCGTGATCGCCGGCCGGCTGCGGTCCACCGCGTGGGCCAAAGCCAGCGACGTCGCCACGTTGACCACCACCACGCCGACGTCCAACGGCAGTCCGCCGGTCGGGATGACCCGGTTCAATACCGCGGGAATGAGCTGGCGCTCGCCGCCCATCGGGTACTTGGCCGCACATACGGCGACTTCGACGCTGGGATACCCAGCCGCCGCCTGCCGCATGGCCGCGATCGCCTCCGGCTTGTTGTCCTCGATCGCGATCACGCCGCGCGGAGCCCCGACCGCCCGCATCGCCAGCATCAGACCGCGCACCACCGTGCCCGAGGCCTCGCGCATCAGCCGGTCGTCAGCGGTCAGATAAGGCTCGCACTCGCTGCCGTTTAAGACCACCGTGTCGATCTTCCGCTCCGGGCTGACCTTGAGCTTCACGTGGGTGGGGAACGTCGCCCCGCCCATGCCCACGAGGCCCGCCTCCGCAGCCGCCTTCACAATCGCCTCCGGCTCAATCAGGTCGGCCGGCTTGACCGGCCCCTGGGGCTGCAAAAAGTCCTTAAGGTCTTGCTCCAACTGCTCTTGTGAGATCTCAGCGGTCTGCACAGGGACCGCCGAGACCCGCGTGCCGACAGGAGTCAGCACCGTGGTCAGCGGACCGGTCTTCCCGTCGACGCTGGCGTGGACCGGTGCCGAAACGAACCCGCCCGCGGTCCCGATCACCTCGCCGCGTTTGACTTCCTGCCGTGGCTTGACCGTCGGCTGGGCCGGAGCCCCGATGTGCTGCTGAAACGGGATGACCACTTCCTTGGGCCACGGGACCGCCTCGATCGCCCGGTCGCGGGTCTGTTCCTTGAAGTCGTGCGGATGCACCCCGCGAGGAAACACCTTCTTGTTGGTCAGCTTGGATTTTATAGTATTAGTAATCATGCAGTTCTGTCCTTCGATCGTTGAATCACCCAGCCAGTCAGCGGCCGTGCCGCCGCCACCGCCACACCCGCTGCGGCAAATCCCGCCGCGATGGTAAACCCCTTGGCGCCACTGTAATAATAGGCCACAGACGACCCGGCCGCCGCGGCCAGAAGGGGGGCGACAAAGACCGCAAACGCGCAGAAAACCAGTGGGAAACCGCTAAGCGTATTGGCACGCTCGGCGGCTCGAATCTCACAGCCGGGGCATGATCCGCAACGATCGTCCCCTAAATCCGAATGACCGCTGTACGCTTTGCTCTTCATGGGTGCAGAAAAGAATAAGTGTAGCAGGGACTTTCGCAATTGCAAGCTCTCGTGTTTCTTTTCACACAAAATGACAACCCGTTGGGAAGTGTCACGGTTATAAGTGACAGTTAATGATGGTAAGCTATTATCCTTTTTCCATTTCCGATAATCTATCTTGACAAAGAATCCTATTTACTGTACTATAGCCTTCAGTTGGGATTGCCTTTCGTTGCAGGGATGTGGCTGATTGACACGAGTTGGGTTGTGCCCAAGAAATCTGTCTTGAGGTAACGAGCCTTTTCTGGAGGGTCTGCACATGCGATGGCTGGGTGTTGGGTTAGTGTTTTTGGCATTTCTAACGATGGGGTCGGGGGCCAGTGCAAGCCTCACTGGCTGGAGTTGTGATGACGACGGGGACGGTTCCATCGTCATGGAAGACCCAAGCACCATGGTATGGACTACCGTCAGCGCGACGGAGTATATGCTACAGGCTGATTGCGTCCAATACGAGCCCATGGGTCACATTGACGGTGATTTCATTGCCGACAGCGAGCAAGACCCGGTCGTCTGGATCATTGAAACGGTGGAGAATCAGACGGACTTCTCCTGGACTGGGTACCGTATCGACATTGGCATGGACAAAGAGTTCTCCATCACCGGCGTGGTATCTCCCATGGACTGGACCTTTGCGATCACTCAGCCGGTGAGTGGGCAGTCGCTCCCGAGTCACACCAACCCTGGGACGGGCTGGGTCGGATCGGTTGATTTCTACGCCGGCACGGCCATCGACCCCGGCCAGTCGGGCAACTTTGGTCTGGTGGTTTCCTTCCTGGGCAGCGTAGCGTTCTGCACCGAGCAGGTCGCCACACCGGAGCCGGCTTCGCTGGTCCTGCTGGGTCTGGGCGGATTGGCGATGCTGCGGCGACGCGCCTAGACGATCCCAAGATATGAGCATGATGAGACCCGGGAGTTTCTCCCGGGTTTCTTTTTTGGATCGAGGCGGGCTTACCAGTAGAAGATCCGTCGGAAGTCGCTGCGCTGGCGGTCGGGGAGCTTTTCCAGGTCCGGGATGAGGTACCGGTTGTCGTCCACGTCCAACAGGACCTTGCCGCTTCGCCCGTAATCGACCGCCCGTTCCTGCCGCCAGGGAACCATGAACGAGGCCGGCCCCTTGTCGGTCTCGACCTCCATGGCCACAAAGCCGTACTTGAAGCCGATCTGGTGGATCGCGGTGATGGTGTGAATGAAGTACCGCCGGGCCAGGGCCTGACGAACGAGCGCCGCGTCCTCCTCGGGAAACTCCGCCAGGTCGCGGATGATCCCGATCTCCAACTCGTCGCCCTTGGAGGTGTGGATCAGGGAGATGTAGCGATCGGTGTGGGAGACGGGAAAGACGTGAGCGGCGTACACTCCGCCATAAATCCGCTCGCCGACCACGGTTACGTGAAGAGCATCGTGGGTGCCCAGATGGATTTTGCAGATATCCGGGGTCAGGAATCGCATCGCGGTGGGGTTTGGCCCGCCGGCCGGCGTTGGCTCCGAGGGTTCGGCGGTCTTGTGCATGGTTCACCTCTTCTGGGCGATCAGGGCGTCGACCGCCGGTTCGCGTGACAGTTCCGTCTGTATCTTGACCAGCCGGTAGTAGAGCCCCTGGAGGGCCATCAGTTCCTCGTGCGAGCCCTGTTCGGCGATCGCGCCGTCGTCGATGACGAAGATGCGGTCCGAGTTCTTGAGTGTGCTGAGGCGATGGGCGATCGCGATGGTGGTCCGGCCGAGAGTCACGCGGCCCAGCGCCTCCTGGATAAGCTGTTCCGACTCGGTGTCGACCGAACTGGTGGCCTCGTCGAGGATGAGGATTCGCGGGTCGTACAGCAGGGCGCGGGCGATGGAGATCCGCTGACGCTCGCCGCCGGAAAGGCCCGCTCCGCGTTCACCGATGTAGGTGTCGTAGCCGAGGGGATGTTTCATGATGAACATGTGGGCGTTGGCGGCCTTGGCGGCGGCGACCACCTGCTCCGCGGTCGCGTCACGCCGGCCGTAGGTCAGGTTGTCGTAGATCGTCCCGCGGAAGAGGAACGGCTCCTGGAGGACTACGCCCACCGCCTTGCGAAGGTCGTCGAGGCCGATGTCGCGCACGTCGAGCCCGTCGATCCTGACCGCCCCTTCATCGGCGTCATAGAAGCGGGCGATCAGGTTGATCAGGGTCGTCTTGCCCGATCCGCTCTTGCCCACGATGCCGATGTGCTCGCCCGGCTGAATCTCGAACGATATCTTCTTGATGATCGGCTCGTGGCGGTTGTAGCCGAACGTGACGCTCTCAAACGCGATCGCCCCGCGGCAGACCGGCAGGGCGGCCGGGCTGGCGTGCTCGGCGATCTGAGGCGGCGTATCGAGAATTTCGAAGGTCCGCTGCGTGGCCGTCATGAACTGGGTCAGCCAGTTGGTCAACTGCGTCAGGTGGCTCAGCGGCGTGTAGAACATCCACAGGTAGCCCAGAAACGCCATCAGGGCCCCCAGAGTGAGCTCGCCGCCGAGTACGCCCTTGCCGCCCACGAACCAGACGATCAGCCCGCCCATCTGGAAGATCAGCCCGATCGACGGGTTGAACACCGCCACCGTGTACTCCACGTTGCGGAAACTGTCGCGAACGTACCCGCTGGAACGGTTAAAGCGGTTCTGCTCGCGCTTTTCCTGCCCGAACGCCTTGACCACCCGCACCCCGGACAGAATCGTGTTGAGGGTGCCGTGCAGCTTGCTGTTGGCGTCCCAGACCCGGTAATAGCGGGGATACACCCGCTTCCAGAAAAAGATCGCCGACAGAACCACCAGCGGGGCGGGCAGCAGGGTGTAAAGGGCCAGTTTCCAGCTCAGGCTGAACAGCACCGCGCCCACCGCCACGATGGTGATAAGCTGAGCGGCGAAACCCGACGTGAGCTGTTGGACGAACCCTTTCATGTGTTCGGTGTCGCCCGCGACCCGGCTCATGAGCTGGCCGACGTTGTAGCGGTCGTAGTAGGCGACGGCCAGGCGGGTCAGGTGGTTAAAGACGCGGGCCCGCATGTCGTAGGTGATCTGCGTGCCGATGAAGCTGGCCAACGCCCCGGTCGCCATCGCCACCACCGAACCGATCAGGTGGACGCCGAGCAGAGCGCCCACGAGCATCAACAGCCATCGCGTGGCGGCGTCGGGCGGTAAAACCGGGTTGTGGGCCTGTTCCGGGGCCAGCACCTGGTCGATGAGCAGCCGGACGAGCTGCTGGGGTACCAGCGAGAGGCCGATGCTGACCAACACCAGGGTCATCATCACCACAGCCTTGCCCGCGTACGGCTTCATCAGGCGAACCACCCGCATCATGACCGCTCCGCGATCGACGCAGCGCCGGCAGATATCGCCCCGGAACTCCAGGGTCATGCCGCACTTGGAGCATTTGCGGGGGTCCTGATCGTCCTCCGATCCCACGTGGGCCTCACGGCCGGCCACCCATTGCTTGAGCTTGTCCGCGACCTTGTGGAACAGGTCGGCCCGGGCGTTGGAGTAGGCCAGAACCTGGACGTAGATGCCGTCGACCAGGGCCTCCAAAAAACCGCCGCCCACTCCCTGGCGGGTGCGAATCTCGCTGATATCCGTCCGTTTGAGGAAGATCCGGGCCGGTCCGAGCCACCGGCCGCCCGGCTCGCCCACGGTCAAAAGCCGATCGTCGCTGACCAGAAGATAAACCTTCTCGTACTGGCCGAAGAGGTTCAGGTCGGTGTCGGTGCACAGCCAGGTGTGATCGGAGCCGTGGCCGTCCCGCTCCAGAATCCGGGCAAGGTGCTCAGGGAGACTCTTATTCAGAAGTCTTGAACGGGACTCCGTTATCGAGCCCCCTTCACTGGACGGGGGTTCCGTCTCATCCGTTGTCGTCATGGCCAAGCCTCTGCCACCGGGACAGGTAAGCCCCTATTATAACCAAAAATTCTCAACTGTGTAAATGGCGTAAACCTTTTACG
>JAAYDF010000065.1 GCA_012729395.1 Phycisphaerae bacterium | reverse complement strand
GGTCGCTCCCCTCGCGGGAGCGTGGATTGAAACAGGTGCAGCCCGCCGAGTTCCCCGCCGCCCTCCGTCGTCGCTCCCCTCGCGGGAGCGTGGATTGAAACCGGCGACGGCAGATGGCAGCGGACTGCTGTCGAGGTCGCTCCCCTCGCGGGAGCGTGGATTGAAACATCCCATTGCTAGTCCATTATGATTTAAGCAGTTTACCTCCTCGCACGGTGTTTATCGGCTGCGGGTGGTTCGGAAGCTGATCGGACGAACCGAACCGGCCCAGGAACAGTTCGAATTCACCCAGGACCATCCGATCATCCGGGACCTGCGCGATTACCAGGGACCGCATGAACGTCTCGGTGTCCTGCCGGAAGGCCTGCAGCGAGGATCGTCACAGACCTTGGCCAAATCCCGCATCAGATCCATCACCTCGCGGTCCGTGGTGTGACGGTGCTGGCCGGTCCTATTCTTGGGAATGAGCAGATGAGTATGTACGCCACCGGCCCAATGGAACCGCAGACTGACGCGGGCCGGGTCGTCCAGCAAGTCCGCCACGATCTCCACAAGCACGGTGCGCAGCACCCGCTTCTTCAACGCCACCGGGGCCGCCGGATGGTCCCACGCCCGCCGCACGTCGCATCCCAGTTCCATTAACCGCTGCCGCTGGGACTCGATCAGGGGGTCCGCCGGTCGCTTGGCCGCTTCCAGCCGATCTTCCAAGTCCCTGACCTGCCGAAGAGCCTGTTCGAGGCGACCCTCCAGTTCGCCGGCCACCAGACGGTTCTCAGGGTCCGCCGCGTCATATTGCCGGCGAATCCGACCGGCTTCGAATTCGGCCTTCTCCAGAGCCAGACGAAGGGCGCGATGTCTCTGATCTTCTTGTTCCTGGAGTTGCCGGGAAGCCTCGATGGCGGCTTGAACGTGGATCGGCTCCAACGCCTCCAGGACGGCTTGCGTTACCGCCTGATCAACCCGTAATCCGCCAAAGCTGATGCACCACTCCCCGCCGTGGTTCAGGTGCGCTCCGCGACAGTAGTATCGAGGCACGCGACCCTTCCGTCCGCTGTACCCCACGTGAAGCTTGCGGCCGCAGCGTCCACAACGCAGAAGTCCCGCCAACAGGGCCGGTCCCGATTTGGCCGCTCCGCTTGAGCTGGCCCCCATTCGACCGCCCATGGCGATGTTCGTCTCAATCTGACGTTGGTTCCGCACGTAGGTCTCCCAATCGATGTAGCCGGGATGATGATCGCGAATCACCACTTCCCATTGATCGGGCGGCACCAGATGACCATCGCTCTTCCTCGCTCGGCCGTCGACAATGACCGTTCGTCTCTCCCGTCGACCATAGACGAACGCGCCGGCGTACGTTGGGTTCTTCAGGATCGACATCACCCGATTATACACCGGCAGACGCCAGACCTCCCGCCACGGCCCCTGGTCGCACTCCAGCGTCGGCAGCGGCAACTGGTTCTGACGATACCACAGAAGTACCTGCCGCACACTGCCCAACTCGGTGAATTTTTGGAAGACCCCACCGATGGCATCCTGAACCTGGCGGTCGGGGCTCATCTCCATACGGTTGTCTTCGGTCCGAATGTACCCGATGGGAGCTTGCCAGAGCACCTCGCCCCGACGAATCATCTGAGCCAGCGCCTCCTGGGCCCGCTGACGCAGCAGCCCCAGCTCGAATTCGCTCAACGTCCCCTTCAACCCAAGCAGAAGCCGGTCATTGAGCACCCGAGGATCATACACGCCGTCGTGATCGATCACCAGCGTCTCCGCCATGGCGCACAGGTCGATCAGGTGATGCCAGTCTCGATTGTTGCGGGCCAGACGTGAGGCCTCCAGGGCCAGCACCGCACCCACACCCCCTCCGCACACGGCCCCGACCAATCGGACGAATCCCGGCCGTTCCTGACCGCCGCTCCCGGATCGTCCCAGATCGTCGTCTATAACCTCCACGCGAACGAAGCCCAATCTCTCCGCCCGCCGGGCCAGATCGTATTGACGGCGTTGACTCTCCAGGTTGTTCCTGACCTGGTGCATCGTCGACTGCCGTATGTACACGTAGGCGTCGCGCTGAAGATGGCTCGGTTGGATCTTCTCACTCATCATCATCCTCCCGATCAACGTGTTCCTTCTCGACCAGGTCCAACAGCAGTTGACTCAGCAGCTGTTGACATTGCTGCAGGACCGGCTCCGGCAGCCTCAGAACCAGTTCGTGTGGGATGGGCAGGTCCAGTTGACGGGGTTTGTCGGGACTCATCGGCAACTCCTTTCGTATGACCGATCCGAGAGCTAACCGATTGGTCCCGCAGAATCAAAAGCTGAGCATCCACCAGAGAGCGGAGATCACGAAGTGCGGGCAATTCGATGCGAGACTGTTCCTCATCCTTCAGGGCGGCGCACCCGTGCTCCTCCAGCATCCAGGCCGGCAGCGCGCAGTTCGTGCCGTCCGGCAGAGCGACGATGACATCGGACGTCGCCGCCCTCGAAACGTGTCGTACAAAGGCCACTTCCTGACCGCACAGCGGATGATGACGGTACCAGATCTTCCGACGGACCGTTTCATGAGCAGTGCGTAACGACTTCGCCAGGGACCGGCAAAAGTCACCTGTGCCAGGCCATCGGATTGCAGGCGATCCGGATGGGCTTTACCGTCCTGTACCGCTCGATCTTCGATGTGGTCCGGGACCTGGCGGCCGAGGAAACCTTCGCCGAGCAGGACAAGATCCTGG
>JAAYDF010000064.1 GCA_012729395.1 Phycisphaerae bacterium | reverse complement strand
TTGACTGCATAATGGGTACGGAGCGAACGATGAAACCGATATCAGAAGCACTGAGCGAATTGATGGACGCTCGGCAGATGACCCCCACGGATGTATGGGCCGCTGCCGGGATAACTCACGCCACTCTTAGCCGCTATCTACACGGCTTCCGGGGCATCGTGTTGGACCATCGGGGAGCCGAAACCGTGTGCAAGCTGGCACGAGTGTTCGGCGTAACGCCTGACTACTTCGTCGAGTACCGCGCTTGGCGCGTAAGAGAGATCGCCCGCACAAATCCTGAGCTAGTCGAGCCCCTTTACGATGTTCTCATTGGAGCCGCCAGGTTGAGGGGGATCGTCGACGAAGGGCTTAAGGAAATAGAGTAGCGGTCTGCACAGTGGACAGTAGCGGTCGTCGGGATTGATGTCTTCGAGGATTTCCACGATTTTCCTGAGCGCAGTCTCTCCGGTCACCGTCAAACGCCTCCTTGCCCCCAACTAGGTAAGTCACCATCGTTGCGTTTGTATGCTGGTAGCCTCCACAATAGCACCTAGCCCCCCCCCAGTGCTACGATTTTTGAAGGATTGTCCGCTACTAGGGTCTGATTATTTCAGACCGGTCGGATAGAATCTAAGAATCAACCGAGGTCAGGGGGCAAGAATGAAACCGGCCGCATACGAAGAGACTGAGGGAAAAGCTATCGACATTCCAGTGCACGAGATCATCATGTGGATATTCACCGTTGCTGCTCTGGCGCTGATTGGTTACGGATTCTTCGGGGGCCTGGAAAGCGCCGTGCAGGAGGCGGCGATCTTCGCTGCATCGGCCGCGTTCGGCATTATCGCCCGCATTGCTCAGGCAGGTGGCCACCACGACAAGCTGATGAGAGAGTTGCAGCGACGGCCATAAATGACCCGTACCGCCGCCTATGTCCGCGTCTCCAAAGAGACACAGGGGCAGGTATCACCTGATGCTCAGCGCTCGGAGATACTGTCCTACTGTGAGCGCAAGGGCTGGACGGTCACGGAGTGGTTTGAGGATATCGACATCTCGGGCCGCACAGACAAGCGCCCCGGACTTCAAGCCATGCTCAGGCGCGCACAGGACGGCGAGTTTGAGGCCGTGGTGTTCTATCGGATCGACAGGCTCAGCCGTGAGCCTATGCACCACTACGCTATCCTGGCGGCGCTCAAGGAGGCGGGCGTGGCCGTTGACTCGGTGGGCCTGCCGCTGGAAGACAATCCAGAATCGTCTTTCATGTGGGACCTCTCAGCGGCCTTGGCGAAGCTCGAATCCCTGCGGCTCGGCAAAAGACTAAGATCCATGCATGCTCAACTGGCCCGCGAGGGCAAGTACGCTTCCGGCCCGCCCCCCTTTGGATGGAAGCGCATCCGCGATGAGTCCGGCCAGCGGCTCGTCTTGGAGCCCACGGAGGCCGACTGGCGCCGGCGGATGCTGGACTGGTATCGGCATGGAGCCAGCACCAGAGAGATAGCGCGACGTCTCAACGCGGCTCAGGTGCCTACACGCAGGGGCGGAGCTTGGGCCTCCCGGCAAGTGGGACGCATGCTTACCACTCCGCTGCTCATAGGCGCACGGGTGATAGACGGCGGGCTCGTCAGCACGGGACGAATCGAGCCGCTCATCTCCGAGGCTGAGTACCAGGAGATACTGGCGATCACCGCCGTGCGCTCCCAGAGACCGCACAGACCGGGGCGGACCTCGGGGCGATATCCCCTGGGTAGCACCATCATGCGCTGCGGGACATGTGGCGGCCCGCTC
>JAAYDF010000009.1 GCA_012729395.1 Phycisphaerae bacterium | reverse complement strand
TTCTGGGACAGTTCAGCATGAACCATGCGCAGGGCCTTCCTGAATATACGCTCTTCACGCCGTGGCTCAGCGCAGGACCGCATCGGCTCAAGCTCATGCCCATCGCCGACTACTGGGATCCGAAACCCTTCACAATCCACTCCATCGTCTTCGGAGCGGTGGACGGGGCCGATGCCGACGGCAACGGCATTCAGGACTGGATGGAACACATCCTTGAACAGGGCGGCGACACCGACGGCGACAGCATCTCCGACCTCGACGAAATCCTGCTCGGCACGGATGTCATGAACGCCGACTCCGACGGCGACGGGCTCTCCGACGGCGAGGAAGTTGAACTGGGCACCAATCCGCTCGACGCCGACAGCGACGGCGACGGGGTGGACGACGGCACCGAGGTGAAGGAGTCGCGCACCAACCCGCTCGTGAGCGAGTTTGATGGCACGGTCGAAACCGTTCTCTCCATCCCCGGTTCGATGACCAACGCCGTCGCTGGCATATGGATGGTGGACGGTAGCGAACTGGTTTTGCAAGGTCGTCGGGGCTGGGCCGAATACGTGCTCGACCTGCCGAATCAGGAAATCTTTTGCCTCAACATGAGCGCTGCGCACGAATGGCGAAAGAGTACTTGCGCGCCCGTTCAGCCGCGGGAAAAGAGCGCCTTCCTGCTGCATGTCGATGGCGTGTTCGTCGGCGAATATTCCTTCGTCTGCGCGGACGGCGTCTATGCCGACCTGCGCGCGTTCCTCCCGGCGCTCCCCGCCGGGGAGCACACCGTGCGCCTCTCGTGGGAAAATGTCCATACGCGGCTGGGAGTGCGCATCGCGCAGCTTGAGGTCCAGCGTCTGGGCGGACCCGACAACAACGAAAACGGCGTGAAGGACTGGATCGAGGCCTCCGTCGCCGCCATGGCCGGAGTCGATGGTGTATCGCAGGCATCCCTGCCTGCTGACGTACCGCCGACTTCCAGTCGGCCTTGCATCGAATCCTACATCTCCCCCGCCTGCATCGAAGGCGACGCCCGCTATCCGGAATTTGCGTCCCTGGAAATCCAATCGGAAATCGGCACTCGGCAATCGGCAATCGCCCGCGGCGCGGGCGAACGTTGGTTCGCCAACCTCCCGCTGGATGAAAACGGAACCACCATCGCCACCGCCAGCTTCCAGAACGGTGCGTTCGAGCTGCCGGTGGCGATCGACTGGATCCCCTACAACCTGATCGATCACAACGGCGAGACGATCACCCTCCGCGAAGGCGACAGCCTGCGCATCCTGTGCCTGCCCGAAGACGCCAACGGCGGACAGTTCACCATCGAACTCGATGACGAGACCTACCGTTCGCCCAACCGGCGTCCGTTGACCTGTGTCTTTGACGAGGCGGGCACCTACACCATCAACGGGGAATACCGGAAAGGCAACAACACGGTCGCGGCCAGCGCCACCATCGAGGTGATCGGCGGCAGTTTTGAAGGCGACAACCCCGCCTGTCTGCTCGGCCAGGCGCGCAC
>JAAYDF010000063.1 GCA_012729395.1 Phycisphaerae bacterium | reverse complement strand
CGTTCCAGCCCGATTCCCCTTGGTGGGCGGTGGGCCAGGACCAACCGCGGTCGCCGGGCATCCACCGGCGGGGTTGACCGCCTCCTTAGCTCAATTGGCAGAGCAGCTGACTCTTAATCAGCGGGTTCAAGGTTCGAGTCCTTGAGGAGGCATTATCCCAAGTACATTCAAACGAAGCACTTACACGAACGCACGGTGCCGGATACCTGCTTGGTGATGTCGTCCGACGGATGGCCAGGATAGAATGGCGATCACCGTTCCTCGTGGCGGCCCACGGTCGGAGAAACGCCCACGCCTTTGCGTGAACAGCGTCCTGATTCATCGAGAGTCGCAGGTCTGATCATGAACCACTCGGCAAGCGACAGCGACCGTAAGCTGGCTCAGGTATGCGTGAACTGCCCCGTCTGCACTCGCGCCCGGACGAGACAGCACGGGGTCGCCTTCTGGCTGGTGAAGCACGTCGAGAACCAGCTCTGTCCGTTCTGCAAGGCGTATGAATGCGTCTACGGACGCAAGGCCCACGAGGGCGAATCTTGAAAGCCCTTCAAAACACGAATGGGGCGGCGACAGAATCGCTCCGCGGCAAGGACCAAGTACCCTGTGTGAACACAAAGCGAGGAGATACATGAGATCTACCACCGTCACCGCAACGGCCCTATTGGCTTGTGCCCTGTTGATCACCATCCTGCCTGCGTGCTCTCAGTCTCAACAGGAGGGTACAAGCCGGTCCACCCCAACCACGAGCACGGCCTCGCCGGATGATCACAACTTCGCCAGATGGGAGAAGCAGATCGCAGCCTACGAGAAAATGGATCGGGATAACCCGCCAGCGGAAGGCGGGGTGCTTTTCATCGGCTCCTCGACGATCCGCCGATGGAAGACGCTCGCCCAGGATTTCCCCAATCATCATGTGATCAATCGCGGGTTCGGGGGATCACAAATCGTGGACTCGACCCACTTCGCCGAGCGGATCATCTTCCCCTACAAACCGCGGATGATCGTCCTCCGCGCGGGCGGCAACGATATCCACTCGGGCAAATCACCCGAGCGGGTCTTCGCGGAGTACAAGGCTTTCGTCGCGGCAGTGCGTGCCACATTGCCGAAAACGAGGATCCTCTATATCTCGGTCAGTCCATCTCCGGCTCGCTGGGCGGACTGCGACGCGTACCAGGCCCTCAACGCTCTCATCGAGAAATACTCGCGGCGACACTCGTACCTCGATTATCTCGAAACATACGACATGGTCCTGGGATCGGATCACCAGCCTCGTCCGGAGCTGTTCGTCGCGGACAAGCTTCACTTCAGCGAGGAGGGGTATCGATTGCTGGCCGACCGCGTGCGTCCGTTGCTGCCCAAGTAACGTGTTTCGCGCCATCATGCCGCAGCGTTCCCTTTCTCAACCGTCCTTCTCAACGCTCCGGTGCCGCATGGGATGCGTGCCCTGTCGCCTGCAGGGAATCAGGCCATCGCCACGGCAGCTCCGGCCGGTCGTCGTCTACGACCGCAGCCTTCAGCGCGGGACGGCGGGCGGGCTTGGCGCACTGCTGCCGGGAATCGGCAGGTTGGGGCGGACCTCGGCGGTCAGCGATTTCTCGAAGATAACTTTGTGCATGGCCCGGTCGCGAATGACGACCTTACCCGGCGGCCCGTCGCCAAGCGTCAACTCCATGCGGACGTCCTGGTCGAGCAATTGCACCTCGGCGACCGCCAGTTCATCCTGCCGCTCAAACGACACAGGGGGCGGATGCAGGATGGCCTTATCGGTGGGGATCAGCAGGTGCAGGAAAGTCACACGGTCGACGTCCGCCACGGGGAACACATCCAGCCGTCCCCAGGTGGCCCCAACGCCAAAGTCGGGCCCCAGGCCGGTCGGCTGGGTAAGCGTGTACGCGGCATTCGGAGACCGCAGCAAGGCAGCGGGCCACAGCCGGTGCTCGTAGCCCATGGGGTCGCCGCCGTAGTAGCTCCGGCCCGCGGAGGAACCGCTGAGGATTTGGCGAGCCTCCATCGGGCCGCCGATGACGCGTCGATGAACGTCGTCCGATCCCGGCAGCAGGGTGCACACGAACAGTCGGCCATGGCCCTGTGTGACCTCAAGCCAACGCTGGGCGGGCCACATCTCCCAGATCCCCGCCTGTGCGCCGAGGCCATACAACTGCCGGGCATCACCCAAATCCGCAAAGTGGTCGTCCTCGTTGCGGTCGAAGACGATGGCTGGCTTGGTACCCGCCGGCTGACTCGCAGCCAGCCGCGGACGGACGGGCAACTGCAAATGCCATGTCTTGATCGACCGCAACCTGGGGGTTTCGAGTCGATCGAGGACCAGCAAAGCCCCCTCATGCACGAACAGGAGTTGGCGGGTGTAGCTGGTCAGGAGATCCGGCGAGTAAGCGGGGGCAAGATCCGCGGCGGCGTAGCTGTAGAAGGAGTTGGTCTCGAAAGCCG
>JAAYDF010000062.1 GCA_012729395.1 Phycisphaerae bacterium | reverse complement strand
GAGTACCGTGTGCCCGATCCGGTTGGCCGGCACCTGGATCAAATACTCGAAGAACGCGATCCCCCAGCTCACCAACGCCGCGATGATCCACGGCCGATGCGACAGGTTCCGCAGGTGCCCGTACCAGGCGAACGTCATGAAGATGTTGCTGCAGCACAGTAGCAGCGTCGTCGTCAGAATCACACGCATACACCCAAGCCCTTTGCCAGCCCAAGACCTTTGGCCCCGTCGCGACCACCGCAACCGAGACACCCCCTATCAAACCCGAAACCCAGTCCCGTGGGAAGAGGCAATCCGACGCGCCATTCAGCGGGTGCGAGTCGCCAGGTCGGGAGGGCGGATGGCCGGGCTGTGGGCCCCGCAACTGTCGCCACCGGCCTGCCCGGGGTCGGCGGAGGCAGATGGACCGCCTGTCGGGTCCGGATAGAAGCCAAACTCGCGGAGAAGGCTGAGCTTAGGCAGCACATTGCCTCGCAGGTCCATGTGGAAGAACCCCGGGAAGACGTCTGGGTTCTGCCGGATCAGCTCGAAATAGTCCTGGTGGGCAGGCGGGATATCCACCGCCCCGCCTCGACAGACCTCGTGACCGGTAAAAACAAACTCCGGCAGCAAATGAGGGCAGAATTCCAGGGGAAGCCGGCCCGACCATTGCCGGTAGATCTCGGTCTGAGGCAACAGGCAGAGCAGGCTCGGCAGGATCCTCGCTCCCATCATGCGCAGCGAAACCATTTGGAACAGCGACTGGTGGAAATCCTCCATCGTCTCGAACGGAAAACCCCAGACGTAGAACGCATCTACGCGTGGGAACACCTCGATCGCGGGCGGGACCACCTCCAACACATGGGACGAGCTGAACCCTTTCTTGATCAACGCCAGCACTCGATCCGATCCGGATTCGATTCCGAAGCGCAACTCGACGCAGCCGGAATCGGCCAGCGTCTGCATCATCTCACGATCGACCAGATTGACCCGGCCGAAGGCTTTGAATTCAACGTCGAGGTCCTGTCGCTGAAGCTCGTGACAGAACTCCATGACCTGCCGTTTGCCCGAGATGAAGAACTCGTCCTGGAACAGGAAAAGCGTCACGCCCGCGCGGTCCCCGAGCACCTTCATCTCCTCGACGATGTTGCGCGCACTACGGCTGTAGCTCTCCAGATTCCACACGGGCGCCACTGAGCAGAACGTGCATGGGTAGGGACAGCCGCGGCTCGACATCATGCCGTAACCTGCATAGCGGTTCAGGTCGATCTTCTCCCACGCCGGGAAGGCGATCGTGTCTATATCGCGAATGCGCCCGCGATCGGTGGTGTGACACACTGTTCCATTCTGGCGAAACGAAACCCCTGGAACGTCGGAGAGATCGCAGCCTCTCTTGATCGCACCCAACAGCTCAGGTCCGGTCCGCTCAGCCTCTCCTCGGCAGATGATGTCCAACCAGGGAAACCGCCTGAGGAGCTTGTCCTCCACTGACTTCGAGCCCACCCCACCCAGCACCAGCTTTCGGTCGGGATAGGCCTCCCGTAGCGTCCGGAGAGCCAGCATCGTGAAAGGCAGCAGGTTCGCCATGCAAGACAGACCGATCACCGGCGCGGGATCAGCCGCGAATTCCAGGAATGTGCTCATCTCAAAGGGATCGTCCGCGTCGCAGAGCTGGTAGTCGCGAAAGTCCACCTTGAAGCCGGCATCCTCGAGGGCCCGCGTCAGGTACAGAGGCCCCAAAGGTACGTGCAGTTCCCGCTCGGTCTGCTCCCCATATCGGATATAGAGCATGTTCAGATTGATCAGGGTAATGTCCGCCATCTGCGCTCCTCCACCCTCAGTCAAGCCGAATCCCACGCGAGACGCCCTGCCACGCGTCACCTGCCGCACTGGATTGATCCTGGTGAGTCTCCTCCGAATTCGCGTTCGGATCGTTCGGGTCGTTGGGATCATTGGCCAGGAGGCCGTGCCTGCGAACCTCATCCGCGGTGATGCCAAATGACACTGTATGCCCGAGGCTCGGCGTCATCACTGACACGACAGCCACGCCGATCACGGCAGCCAGCATGAGTCGCCCGACGCCGCCAAGGAACACCGATCGGTGCTCGGGCTCGACCTTGGTGTTGTCGATAATCCGCTCCAACTGCTCGGCTGGAATTGCGGCCAGCATCGCGCGCTCCGCGTCGGTCAACTCTAAATCGAGCCGATGGGCAGCGTCGCCGCGCTGCTCCAACAGGACCCTGCGAAACTCTGCGTCCACGGATGCCTTCTTCAGCAGCACCTCGACCCCGCGCGGAATAGCTCCGACGTGCGTCCCCGCGCCTGGAGGTCGTCCGCCCACGATCGTGGTGAAAACCGCCTCCTGTTCTTCCGGCTTCTCCGCCCTCTTGTCTCGGCCCATAGCTCGCCCTCTCAAAGCCCTGTCACCATGTCCTGAAAGAGACCACCGTCGCCCATTGTATGAGAAGCGTCGCTGCACTACAACCGTCCGCATCCTACTTCTTGCGGCCGGGTTTCGGCGCGCGGAGGCGGGTGATCTTGGCAAGCAGGTCGGAACGCTGGCGGTCGCGCAGGAATTCGGCGAGGAGCGTGCGGTTCTCGCTCTGGTAGTACTGCATCAGCGCGGCCTGGAGGCGCTTTTCCTTGCGGGAGGTGGGGACGTGGATCTGGCGTCCGGCGGT
>JAAYDF010000061.1 GCA_012729395.1 Phycisphaerae bacterium | reverse complement strand
TCACGACCGCGCTCGGCTCTCTCTCGGTCACTGTGGCAAGCCCGGTCGGTTCGGGCGGCACCATCACCATCCACGCCGGGGACGACTACCTGGACGCCGAAGGTCGCTCCATCGCGTTCACGATCGCGGATGCGACGCACACCTACCTGCTGGACGACGGGACGGCGGTGGTCAAGTTCAAGAGCGCGCAGGCCACCTGGACGGCTACCAGCATCACGAGCACGGCAGGCGGGTACATCGTCAAGTTTGAGCCGGACGCCGCGGATACGGCAGCGGTGACGTACAAGCAGGGATACGAGGTGGAGGCGACCTTGACCAGTACCAGCGTGGTCACGCTCTGCACCGGCAACCTGGCGGTGGTGAGAGACATTCCGGCGACATGATGAGGCGCTTGCTACTGGTACTCATCCTGGCCATCCTCGCGGGTGGGGCTGAATAACGGTTTCCGTCCGAACCGCTTGTTATCATGATAGAAAGCAAACACCCCCGCGACGTGCGACCGTCCGGGGGCCTGACCCAAGAGGTTACCTTGGATACATCTGATTCTAGCAATCTCCGCGACTCGACAAACGGACGCTTTCTATCCGTTCCCCTTGCACAGCGCTTCTGGGCGAAAGCAGATATGCACGGCGAGGACGAGTGTTGGCCTTGGAAGGGCGCACGATTGGGCGCGGGTTACGGCATCATCTGGGTGGAAGGTAGGAACCGGCAGGCAAGTCAGATCGCTTGGGAACTAGCCAATGGAATACCTTTCCCAGATGGTCTCATAGCGTGTCACACATGCGACAATCCACCGTGCGTCAACCCCGCGCACATATTCCCCGGCACGACGGCCGACAACCGGCATGATGCTGTTACAAAGGGTAGAGTGCCGTCGGGTGTGAACCACCCCGTGTATCTAAATCCAGGACTGGTCACAGGAATGCGCAACCCCTGCTCAAAGCTTACAGACGATGATGTTGCGGAGATTCGGCGGCGTTATGCGCAAGGTGGTGTGACTAAAGCCGCCATGGCCCGAGAGTACCGGGTCTCCCAAACCGCAATCTACTACGTGATAAGAGGCCGCCATTGGCGACACGTTCCCACATTCACAGAGGGGGGTGAACCTTGAGGTACCTACGCTCCATGGCACTCGTGCTCCTAGCGGCGCTCATTTTGGGCGCCGTTTTCTTTTGCGCGCCCGTGCAGGCCGCTGAGTGGGAGGGGACCGCAGACAGCGCGGCGCTTCGGGCCATCTACGCCAAAGCGCATTCCCCGCTTCCCTGGTGGACGCCGGCCGCTTTCAAGGCCAGCCACCCCGACTTCGATTGCGCGGCCTTCTGCGCTGTTCTTCAGTGCGAATCATCGCTTGGGACCACCGGCGGAAGCGCTCGTTACAACAACCCGGGAAACATCAAATTCAAGGGCTGGCGAGAGCCGGACGACCCGAAGGTGTGGCTGCGCTGGATGAACGGCTCTTGGTACTGCCCCGGCCAAGGGACATACGGGACATTTCCATCGATGTATTGGGGCCAACGCGCGGCCATCCGGCTCATCTACGACTGCGGCTACAACGCCATGCTGGCCGACGAGGATTGGTGGGGCTTCGCGAATCGCTATTACGGAGCGGGCGTGCCCGGTATCTCGCGGTACGTCTCCAACCTGCGGACTGCACACGATCTGATCGTGAAGGAGGCGAGGGAGTATGGGGCACTCAACTGGTGAGGCATTCTCGTGAGCGCTCACAGTCATGTGCGAGGTCATCCAGTCACTCTGCGCGGAACGTTTCGGCTGATGGCTGACACGTGGGAGCCTCTACATGATGCCACGTGGGTATTCGATGACACGCAAGAGCCGGCCGACGAAACGAGACCATGCGCGCGCTGTGGCAGAGCACCGACGCCCGAAGGATACGACGCCTGCCTTGGTCACATACCCGGTGCTGTGGCTG
>JAAYDF010000008.1 GCA_012729395.1 Phycisphaerae bacterium | reverse complement strand
GAATATGATGATACCGCACGCACAAGGCGGCGGCGGTGATGCGGGACCATGAGGCGATAGGCAGAGTGGTTGCGATGCAAGATGACGCGTGTGCTGACACGGGCGATCGCACTCCCAAAGAGCCGCGAGCTTCAGCCCGCGCGGTGATTGTGCGCAAAGAGCCGCGAGCTTCAGCCTGCGCGGCGATTGTGCGTAGGCGTCGCCCAACACACGCGGTCAGGCGCTCGCCCCCCACACGCCGCGCGGTGCCGGGGTGTCAGGCGACTGCCGATTTCCATCAAGAAACCACCCCGGCGGAGCATGCGGTGTACGACGCCTACGGGCAGGCGACGCTCTACGCCTGGCCATCGGCCGACGTGAACGGCTCCTGCTTCCCATATGGATCGTGGCCCGGGAAAGCCAGGAGTGGTCGGGGCCAGCCGTGGCTGAGATGGATGATGATCGCTATGATTTCCGCGCCTCCGACTTGGACAGTCTTGGTGATGTGTATGATATGTGCGCGTGGGTTTTGCAGGAATTGGGCTTTCTCAAGCCTTCTTATGTGACCGGCTGCGGCCCTTTCCGGACCTGGATTAGTGATGACAACTGCCTCCGGACGACCCACTACTATGACTAATGCCAACGATACGCAAACTCGATTCCGTCTGTGGATCTTCCTGGCAACCTACTTCGTTGCGGGGCTTCTGGTATGCTGTCGACCATCCACGTTTGGTCCAGGTGGCTCTGACTACGCCGTCTCATTGCATGGTAAGTACTTCTTGTCGCGACCATCCCACCGTGCGCGTGCCGTCTGTGAGCAAATGCCGACCGGGTCCGACCTGGGTCTTTCGGGCTCAGTGGTCATACCCCCTGATGTACGTAAGCTGGCCGTCGGTGACGGGTATATCATCGGAGAACAGACCGATCAAGACAACAACGTGCAGTACTGGGTGGTGTGCACCGTGACCGAGAGTATTGAGGGGCCTTTGTCCCGGACTGAGATCATATTCCGAATGCAAGAGCTCTTTGGACGAGAGGTCCCATTAGTTCCAACGCCGGAAGGCGGCTCCGGGACCGATGAATTTCTCTTGCGACTGCAGAAACAAATGCACGCACTCGAATCGAAGCCCGCACCAAAATGACGGACGAACGAGAAGAAAAACGGCCGATCGAATCGCGATAACGATAAAATGCGAACAAGGTGGAGAGAGAAACAGGGGCCATCACTGATTCTTGACATTCGCCTCGGCTGATGGCATGTTCCCGGCCATGCCTCGAACTGCCAGAGCGATTGAAGCCGGGTTGGTGTATCACGCAGACAGAGAACGGGCCAGGCTTGGCCTCCAGGGCAAGAGACATGCAATCGTGCACGACGGGGGCAACAGGGTGGGCCTGCCCGGCGTCCCTTGCGGCCAAGGCTGCGATGAAGCTCGCCGTTCCTCGCGAGGAAGTACGCGTCAATGGTGCGAACCGCAACGCGGTTCCAGACCACAGCCCGGGGTCGCGCAGCGCACCCCGGGAAGCCATGCCCGCCATCGGATCTCAACCCTGGAAGGGTTGCATT
>JAAYDF010000007.1 GCA_012729395.1 Phycisphaerae bacterium | reverse complement strand
CCGCTTCACGCCGGCGAGTCGACCATGCCCTCTGGCCACCCACGGCTGTTGTTGCATCGTGAGGACGTGGACCGGCTGCGCGTCGAGTGCGGCATCGAGGGCTATCATGACGACCCCGTCGTTCGGGAGCAGGGTATCCGGTATGGCTCGCAGCGGGCTGAGCTTGACATGCTTCGCCAAGTGGCTGACGCGATCATGCCGGCCCGCCTTCGCAGCGACGATCTGTTTGTGCCCGCCTTGCTGCACTTGGTCACCGGGGAGTTTGAGCGCTCGGACCGCTACACGGAATGCGTCGTCCGCGAGTTGCTGGCCCCGGATCGCCGGGCTTATGACCTCGATGCGGTTGTTGCCCTGGATCACTGCTGGGACGCGATGGATGGCGATGATCGCCTGCGCATCGTGGAGCGTCTGGCGGCCACGCTGGAGCCGCTTGAGCCGGGCGAGAACCCGCTGAACTACTATGGCTTTCATCGCAAGCTGGCGGCCTTGGCCGGGGCGATCGTGTTACACGGTGAGCGGTCGGTTGAGGGTTTGCCCGGGGTTGTCGAGCGTGTGGCTCGGGTGCTCGAATCGGCCCGGGTCTACTTTGACGGCCCGTTCATCCGTTTTTGCCGGCAGCGTGGGAGCATGCCGACCTCGGCCGGCAACGCGCCGTGGGAGGAGGCGTCACTGGTATTAGCCACTGAGATCTGGCGGACGGGTATGGGCCATTCGCTCTGGCCCGAGCTGGCCGACAGCCTCGGACACGCTTGCCATCATTACTTCTACGCGGATACCAACTATACACAGCTGACGCACGGGTTCATCCATGACGACGGCAGCCATGTGCCTTTGGCTCCCGGGCAGATCTACCGCGGTTTTCTGCCCGCCGCGCCCTGGGCCATCGCTCGTCATACGAGTGACCCGATCGCCACATGGTACGCGAACCGTTCATTAGCGACCGGGCCCGAGATGACCGCGCCGGAGTTGGATCGTTACCAGTGGGTGCGGCTGCTTTACGGGCCGTTGGAGCAGGCGGAAGCCGCCCGCCGGGCTTGCCCGATGGGGTGGCACTTCGGCGGGGGCTGGGTCGCCATGCGCAGCGGCTGGGACCGTGGCGAGACGGTGGTGCTCTTCGACGTCGGGCAGCCGTATTGGCGGTCAAGACAGCACTTCGACGCCGGCCAGTTCCAGATCTATCGCAAGGGTCGGCTGGCGATCGACAGCGGCGACGATGTGACTTATGAAGCCATTCCCACCAAAGGCGGGCAAACCACATTGGGTACGGTGTCCGGCGACTGGGATGCCTACTTCCAAGCGACCATCGCCCACAACTGTGTGACTGTCTCCGAGCGGGTGGCCCTTCAGCGGCACTATGGGCGTCCCTGGCCCGCCCTGGGCAATCAACGGCTGATCGAGCGCGATTACGATCTCTCGGTCGGCGACATTGCCGCCACCCATCGCCACACCGGGCGGTTGACGGCTTTCGAGACCAACTCCTTCTACAGCTACGCCGCCGCGGATCTTGCCCCCGCTTACTCGCCGGATCTCCTGACCAGCTACACCCGCCAACTCCTGTTCGTGCATGAGGGGGCTTTGCTGGTCCT
>JAAYDF010000060.1 GCA_012729395.1 Phycisphaerae bacterium | reverse complement strand
TTCTTCCACCCGGCGGTGGCGAACCCGGTGAACACGTCGCAGTTGTACAGGGTCGTGTCCGTCCCCGAGTTGTACAGACCAAACCGAATCGTCGTCAGCGGGGAACCGCTCTTGAATGCGTGGTTCGAGTAGCCGGCCACCTCGAGGTGATTGCGCCCCTGGGTGCCCGAATCGTGCAGGAACCACCAAGTCGCAGTCAGCGGCTTCTCATCCGTTCCCTGGTACCCGCCGGCCGCGACCGAACCCGGGAGAGTCCGCCCGACCTGGCAACGATAAGCCTGGGCACCACCCGACGAACCGGGCTCATGTGCCGCTTTCGGGCAGCTCGCCGCCGTGATCGTGCTCAGCAGAATGCGATCCGCCTCGCTCAAGGCCGCCTCGACCCGGGCATAGACCGGCCACGCGGCATTGAACGCCGCCTGGTCGGCATAACCGTCGAAGTTCTCCTCCAGGAAGACGGCACTCATGACCACCACCTCGGCCGAGGCGGAACTGTCCACGCCGTCCACCACCTGCACCGCGGTCAAAACCTGACCCGGGGCCAGATCCGACACGGTGAAGAACACGCTCTCCGCACCTGCCGGGTCCACCGTACCGAGCACTTCCGACCCGCCGCGGATCAACCGTACTTCAGTCGCCGTCTCGGCGATGCTGTACACCTCAACCTGCGTGTCGGTGTCCAGAACCGGAGCCCGAATCGCCACCGGGTCGGTAATGCCCGGGGCCTCAATGGTCACATCGTCGACACTGACAAACCACTTCTTGCTCACGGTATCAGCGGCGTCCTTGCGGATGGCCAAACCGGCCAGTGTGCCGCGGGCATACTCCGCCAGCAGCTCGCCGTCCCCCGTGAAGCCCACTACGCTCTTGGTCACCGGGGCGCCGCCGTTGACGCTCACCAGCACCTTGGTGATCTTGCCCGCGTCTTCGCCTTCGCCTTCGGCGAAGACCCACTCAATCGTCTGCCAATCCCAGCTCGGCACGATCGACACGCCGCCCACCGGCGTGCTCGGATCATTGTTCACACCCTTGCTGTCGATACCCACGAACTCGAGCGTCCCTTCCGTGCCGCCGTCCTTGCCGAGCGGCAGATTGCGACCGGTCTCGCGGAGAATCAGGGCAAACTCCAACGCCCCGCTCGTCTCCGTGCTGTCATCCTCCTGCAAGCCGTAGGTCGCCACCTTCATGCTGATCTTGCTGCCCGCGCCCAGGTGAACCGTCGGGTTGGTCGCGACCGGGGTGAAGCCGTTCGACGTTTCCGTGATCAGCCGCACCCAGCTCTGATCATTCGCCGGATCCGCCCAACTGAATCGCAACTCGTTGTTCCGACTGCCTCCAAAAAGCGCAGTCAAGATGCTGTCGTTGCCGAAAGAAGGCGGAACCAATCCGACGACGCCCTGCTCGCACGCCGCGGGAGCCACAACGTACGCGCTGGTCTGTCCGGAGTAGCCGGGCCGATTGAACAGCGGCGGCACCGCGTTCGCACAACCCTGATCCGGCACACCAAACTCGTCACCCTCGAAATTAATGACCGCCTGAGCCCCAAAGACCGCTGCCGGGAACACACCCAGCACAACAGCCAACAGGACCACGCCGATGCCCCTTGTCCTTCGATGCTTCATAGAACCCACAGCCTCCTTCCAGCTTAACAATGAACCTTGTGACTAGGCGAGAAATTGAGCGGCCTCGCCTTCCATCCGCGACTCTTGAATTCTGCTAGTCCATGACGGACATACGCCGCACCCTTCCCCGAAGGGTGACCCATGTCCGTCTGTACCAACTATACATTAGACTCGAACGCC
>JAAYDF010000006.1 GCA_012729395.1 Phycisphaerae bacterium | reverse complement strand
GCCCCGCAACAACTCGCAACAGCGATCTTACAGACGTGGTCCGACGACCAGCGGCTAGTCGATGTCTCCCACTCCGCCAAAACCCTGTCTGACGGCTGCGGCTCTGAGCGCGTGCTGGCGGCGTTGGAAGAAACCACCGGGCAAAGTCTTGGAGCACTCGAGTGAGTACCCCTCACCAGTCGCCGAATACCGTCTCCGCACGGCTGACAGCAGCAAGGCAGATGAGTTGTTCGCACTTCTGTCCTTTCAGACGCGGGTGACATGGGTTCCCTGCTTCCCGGCGGTGGCGTACTCAATGTAAAGAGTGCCGCATTTCTTGCTGTTAACAGGTGCCTGCTGGAGTGGAGAGCACAACGGTATCCATGTACTCCGTGCGTTGTTGTGGCCGGGCCGCACCAACGCCTCGTACTCGGTGAAGTAGCTTTGCTGTTGGCCTTGAAACTTCAGTTCAATGGCGTTGTCCAGATCTGTGATCCGGTCGGAGCTCGGATGAATGCACAACTGCGTTTCCGTCCACGCTAGCCACAACTTCCACGAGGCGCGCTGCTTTGCTCGAAAATCGGCTCTGGCGATATAGAAATTCGTTTGTCCTGCATTGCGTATATGGAAAACAACTGAGTTGTCAACCGGACCTGTAGCAACCGTCACTCGACCACCTGCCGTCACGTTAACGTGAAGATGTTCGTAGTTAGAAGGGAGAGCTTTCTGAAACAGTCTCCAGATAAATCCGACAATTCCAATGCCGAAGATGATGTCGATGAACCCATACTCCGCCAGCCACTTAAGTGTGTCCATGTCTCTGCCTTGCGAACTTCACGTTCCACAAAAAGTAAAAGTCTTTGACTGCCGATGGACAGATCTCCGGAAAAGAAAGTACTACTGCCTTGGACGGCCGTCAAGAAGCATTTGTTCGGGATATCCTGACGCCACGCGGAGGGCCGACTATCATAACATCGACACCCTGGTGTCACAACGACTTATACGCCTCGGAGTAACACTATGATGGCGGGCTCTGGTGCCAGAATGCGAACGTCCCTGAACGGATAGAGCCACTGGGCAATAATGCAGCCCGGACAGAGCGCTGTCGCTGCGATTCATACCACAGCCCCGACTGTCCTTTGCAGACTCGTCTCGCTTCCGTGCGCCGGGCCATCCGATTGTAGCGTTTCGCAATTGCTGACTCAGAGCCACGATTCGGTATCGCCCAACCGCCCCGTCAGTACCGTCGGCCCGACCAGCCATGAGACGGCGAGGCTCTTGAATGCTTCTGGCCCGCACATGGTCTTGCCCTCAAAGCTCGCTACCGGCAGGGCCAGAAGCGACTGGAAGTCACCCTTCTCGGCCTGCAACTCCCGCAGCCGCCGCAGATGCCCTGGGCGCTCGGCCGCCGTTTCGTCGCGGAGCATCCGCAGAAGTTGTTGACGCACCGGTTCCTGGTAACGTTCCATGAGGGCTTCGAACGCCGGTTCGTCACCTTCGGAAATCCGCTGCATCAGCGCTTCATCGGATTGCCCCATCGGCCCTCCTACCACTCAAGACACCGGCGGTGAGGGAAAAGTTCACACACGGAGGTTTGTCGTCGAAGCGGGTTGCGCAGACGGCGTGCTCCGGCTCAAAAGGGAGTTGTCTGCCTCCCATTATAGGAAAGAGACGGCCGCGGAGCCAGCGGTCCGGGTTTCGGCGGGCTGGGAGGGGTGCGGTGATTGTCGGCAATGGGTATTGACATTGGGACGGCTTGTCCGTACCGTTTTTTCTTTCTGTCGGCTGCGGCCGGGACGGTTCGGCGGGTTTGGCGCGGCGCGGTCCATGCGGACCGGAGCCCAAAGCCAAGACGTCCGGACGGCTATAATTGACGGTGGGCTCGAAGGTCCGGGTTTGGCCTTTCGTACCGGTACCTGGGCTGGTTGGTGGACGAGCCACCGGCGGGTCGGCGGTCGGTCGGCGGCGGCG
>JAAYDF010000059.1 GCA_012729395.1 Phycisphaerae bacterium | reverse complement strand
TCACCGGGACCGCGGGTCAGGCGGTTGTCGATGAGCTGTGCTTCCGAGTCCTACCGGGCGACGCGGACGGCGACGGCGTGGTCAACATCTTCGACCTGGTGCAGGTGCGTAACGCGTTGAACCAGGCAGCCACCGACACCACGTTCCCCAAGGACGTGACCGCCGACGGCTTGGTCAACATCTTCGACCTCGTGGCAGTGCGAAACAACCTCAACCAGAGCGTGGGGACCTGCCCGTAAGGAAGAGGCCAAAGGCTAGAGGTTGGAGGCCGTTGTTGGCGAGAGCGTGGTGGTGCCTCGGCAGGCCTCCGGGGCCAAGGATATCGGCCGGCTGATGCTCTCCACGTCATAGGGATATGACGCGGACGAGATCGGTCTGCGGCGGCGCGCTCTTGGATCATCTTGACATCTAAAGCAGTGGTGTATCCGACCGAGAGACCTGGGGACGGTGACCATGGCCGGAGCACCTGATGGGTCCATTGCGACACTCTAAGGGGAACCACGTTTGTTCCTTGTGAGATGCATATTCTTAGGGATTACAAACAGGAGATGGTACGTGTTGAAGCAAGGAAACGGGTGGCCGTGGTATGTTCTTTCGATCTTGTGTGCACTCGCGATGGGAGTATGCTCGAACGCGGTCGCATTTGCCGCGGAAGGAGACTCGGACAGATCCTCGCCGGCTTTCTTGCAGGCATTGGCGTTTGATAATCCATCCTGGTCGCCGACCGGCGATTGGCTCGCCTTCAGCGACGGCCCGAAGAATCTGATCTACCTTCAGAACATGGCAGACAACACTCTCCTGGAAATCGTTGACGCGCCCAGTAGCGGGTACGCGTTCAACTGGTCGAGTGACGGCGAATGGTTGGGGTTTAAGCTGCTGATTCCCACCGGCCAGGACACGATGCCCTTGCAGATGCCGATGGTCTTCCATGTCGCCACGCAAGAGTTGATTCCCCTGTGTCCAGCCACCGCTCGGGCAGGGGTGCCGTCGTTCGCCGCCGACGGCCGAATCGCCTTTACCGTGGACCAGGAACTGCGGATCGTCAACAGCTCGGGTGACACGCTACAGACTTACCCGCTGGGCAACTATGCCAACCTGGCGCCCATTTCGCCGGATGGAACCAAGGTGGCATTCAACGGAACGGACGAACAGATCTGGATACTCGATTTGGCCAGCGGCAAGCAGAAGGCTGTGACCAACCAGGAGGAGTCATACCATACCCCGGTCTGGTCTCCGGACTCCAGCAAAGTGATCGTACATACCATCTTCGGTCACCTGCACATCATCGACGTGGAGAACAGGCAGCTCCACGATCTCGGAGAAGGCTGCTCGCCCTCTTGGGCACCGGACAGCACAACGATTCTTTTCTGTAAGCTGGAGCGGATCGAGGGAATGGGGATTCGCTCTGCCGATTTGTGGCAGTCCAATGACGATGGCACAGCCCAAGCCAAACTGACCGACGGGTCCGGCGTGCAGCCGGTCGCCGCACGTATCAGTGTCGATGGCGGCAAAATCGCACTCGTTTCCGTCAATGAAGGATTACTGTATCAAGCCTCCTTGGCGCAGCCGGAGATGGATGCCGAGAGTGGCAAGGCAACGCAGGGCAGTGGCTATCGACTCGGGGCCGCGTCCGAAATCGGTGTTGATGGCGCATTCGCCCAAAAAGTGGAATCCGCCAAGGCGATCGTGTCGGCCCAGAACGCGACTCCCACTGAGCCCATTACCACCGCTCAGATCGTTGTCTCCGGCAGCGTCCCCTATATTCATCAGGTGTACGATACACCCGACGATTTCTGTGGGGGATGGGCCTGCAATGCGACCGCGGCGATGATGGCCATCGGATACTATCAGATTCTGCCTCACTGGGACGTGACCTGCAGCACGCCCTATTCGCATGTCAGTCATTATGGAAGGTACATCTCTCAGGTATACAGCCACAACGGGTATACCTACAACATCGGCTCAGCGGATGCATGCGGTGATGCAGGCTACGGAGGTTATGGCTATATCGTCCGGAACGACTGGGCCGACACCAGGGGATACATGCGCGATTACTTCATCCAGCACGGCCTGGGCTCAAGTGTCGATTGGTCACCCACGTTCAGCAAGCTGCGGTCCGAAATCGATGCTCAACACCCGTTCGTTTTCCTGGTCAACATCACTTCGTCGGGGCACTACATCACGGCGATCGGGTATTTCGACAATCAGTACACCGTCATTTTCAACGACCCCTACGGCAACAAGAACAGCGGCTACATGAACTACAGCGGAACTCGTGTGTGCTATGATTGGCCGGGATACAACAACGGCTATGCCAACCTGGTCGGCGTCGTGTGCTACATTTACGCCCGCGGAACTACCTACACCAACCCGCCCTACCTGTTTGGCAGCGGCGCGGAAGGGTGGACCGCGGGTAACAGTGCCTCGGGGATTACGCATACGGGCTCTGACTGGGGCGGGTCCATCTACTTCGATCAGACAGGGAATGACTGTTGGATTTACAGCCCGACGACCAACATCAGCGGACCTTACGCCCCTCAAGTCCTCAACGTGGACTTCTATCCGCAGGGCGGCACGACCGCGGCCCACGATATGCAGCTCTTCTGGAAGACCAACGCGTCAAACGCGTTCTCCGCGG
>JAAYDF010000058.1 GCA_012729395.1 Phycisphaerae bacterium | reverse complement strand
TTAGTACTACAACGCTACAAAAGCTCAAGGAACTTTAAGCCGCGCGCCGATGGTCACTTAACCACGGTGGTGTTAAGTGGAGGACCTCGGCATGGACGCGGAGACGATTATGCGGATTCGACGGGAATTGACGGCATTTCTGCACCGGTTTGACGACTGTTTTGGCCGGGTGAGCACCCGGCGGTACCTGGACCTGTACGTGGAGGGCCAGCTCTCGGACCTGCCCCGCAAGAGCATCGAGCCGATGGCGGACGCGGCCGGGGAGCCCCCGCGGAACCTCCAGCAGTTCCTGAGCCTCTTCGCCTGGGACCAGGGGCGGCTGCGGGACCGTCTCCAGCAGTACGTGGCCTCTCGCCACGGGCACCCCAACAGCGTGGGGGTGATCGACGAGACCAGTTTCGTCAAGAAGGGGGTCAAGACGGCGTGCGTGCAGCGTCAGCACTGCGGGGCGGTGGGCAAGCTGGAAAACTGCGTGGTCACCGTGCACCTGGCCTACGCCACACCGGACTTTCACACCCTCCTGGACGGCGAGCCGTTCCTGCCCGAGCAGACCTGGGACGCCGACCGGCGGCGCTGCCGCGAGGCGGGCATCCCGGACCAGGTGACCTATCGGCCCAAGTGGCAAATCGCCCTGGCCCAATACCAACGGGCGGTGGCCAACGGGGTGCGGTTCGCGTGGATGACCTTCGACGAGGGCTACGGCTCGAAACCGCGGTTTTTGCGGGCCCTGGACCAGATGGGGCAGAATTACGTGGCCGAAGTGCCGTCCGACCTGACCGTCTGGACGGAACGTCCGGAGGTGCTCTACCGCGACCATGCGCGGGACCGCGCCCTGGGCCGTCCAAAACGTTATCCGCGGTTGAAGGTCAAAAACAACCCCCGGATCGAGGTGCGAAACGTCCTGACGTATTCGCCGCGGCTGCGGAAGGTCCCGTGGGAAACCTACCACGTCAAGGATGGGAGCAAGGGTCCGATGGTCTGGCGGGCCAAGCGGATCATGGTGTACCTGCCCGACGAGCATGGCCTGCCTACCCGGCCCTATCATCTGCTGATCGCCCGGAACGTGCTGAAGCCCGAGGAGGTCAAGTACTTTATCTCCAACGCCCCGGAGGCCACCCCCGTTCAGACGCTGCTGGCGGTGGCCTTTAGCCGCTGGACCATCGAGCGGGCGTTCGAGGACAGCAAGATGGAACTGGGGATGGACCACTTCGAGGTCCGCAAGTACCTGGCGATCCAACGCCATCTGATCCTGACCTGTCTGTCCCATGTGTTCCTCAGCGAGTTCCTCGCCCGGCACCGGGAAAAAAAATCCCGGCCTGACCGTCAACCAGGTGGCCACGGCGACGGCGAAACTGGCTCCGGTCTGGGCCCGCGGCGGCCGATGCTCCCGACCCTTCGCCGAGACGATCGCCGCGCAAATCGCGTTAACCCAGAAGCGAAACGCCCAGGCCGCCCGCAGCCATCGCAAGCGTACGATACGGCGATTGCACCAATTGGGCATCCATCTGGAGAACATCATCCCTTGTCATTGGTTTAGGTCGTAGCGTTGTAGTATTAG
>JAAYDF010000057.1 GCA_012729395.1 Phycisphaerae bacterium | reverse complement strand
GGGCTGCCCTCTCCCACCGACGATTATTCCGGTGGATCCCGGCAACGGTGGGGTGACCGATCTGACGCCGTCGGGCAGCACGACTCGGCCCACTTTCACTTTTACATCCTTGCTTGAGGATGTGACCGCCGAGGTGGGGGATACCGTCCTGATCAGTTGGTCTGCGTCCGCCCCCAACGCCAACGCGACCATCTCCATCTTGGTAAGCCCCAACAGGTACTACGGCAGTGGAAACGAGGTCTTGGTTTTGCCGGCCGTCAAAATCGGAGACATGAGTAGCTTCCTGTTGCAGACGGGCTCGTTGCCGGCGGCGACTTACCAGATCATCGCGCGTGTGGCCGACGGAGTGAACTCCGAGAGCATCGTGACGGCTCCGGGCAGGTTGATCCTCATGGGAGAGGGCCTGATGCCAGGCAACGTCAGCCCCATCATTAATGTCACCTCTCCAGTCATCAGCCTCGGGGTGTCGCAGGGAGACGAGATCACGGTTTCCTATTGCGGTCGTGACCCCGATGACGACGCAGAGACGCCTCCCACGCCTCCGAACATTCTGCTGATGCTGGATTACGACACGGATCCGAATAACGATCTGGATCCGCTGATCGAGTACCTCGAAGGGGTCTCGTCGGCTTATGACCAGGCGTATTTCTACCAGTTCGTATGCGAGTTCAAAGGGTTGCCTGCCGACCTCAAGGATCTGGCCAATGTGTTGTCCCAAAGGACGGGTATCACGATTCCGGCCACCCTGGTGACGGACAAGTGTATTATCTTGGATTGCGTGGTCGACAACGATTGTGGCGTCCCCACGCAGGTGCCTCGCCTCGATGACAATGATCAGCCCGTTGTCGATCAGGATGGGAACCCCGTCTACGATATCGTGCCGACCCCGGGCAGCGACCTGGAAGTCACCGTGGATGTCAGCGTGATCGCGCCTCGGGCCAGCGGAGATCCATACTACATTCGTGGTACCATGTGGGATCGCGTCAATCGGCCCGTGAACACGTACGCACCGGGTACGCTCAGCGTGACGCAGCTCGCGTCCGGAACGGTCGACCTCGCTCAGGTCGGTCGGACCATCAGTGGCAGCAAGTTCATCGGCTTCGACTCCGGTTCACGCACGGGAACAAACGGGTGCGACGTCGGCGACATTGATGGCGATGGGACCGACGATTTTGTGATTGTCAGCCGCTACGGAGGCGTTCACAACGCCGGGGCTTTGCACTTGGTGCTCGGTCTGCCCGGCGGGGGAAAATTCGGCAACGAAGTAGCGCTAAACAGCATCAGCACGTTTTACCGCGGCACCATTTTCACGATGCCCGAAAGTACTGGTACCGAAGGCATTCAGTCGGTAAGTCGGACGGGCGACGTGACGGGCGATGGTAGGTCGGATTTTCTGGTGGGCATGCCGTATGTCGAGGTCTTGTTCGATAACCTCGACGACGACCCTTGCGACTGCAAGATGATATGCTACTGGGACCTCTGGCCGAACCCGTTGTCGGATGACGAGGATCCGGACGTGGATGCCAGCTACAACCTCCTGTCCTGTCCGTACGCGGACTGTCTGGGTTCGTACGATAATCGCGAATGGTCGGTGTCCATTGGCGAAGGCGATGACGCCGTGCAAGTCTACTGCTCCAATGATGAGGATTTGACTCGACTGACTCCCCTGGATGGTGGCTATGCCATGTTGGTGGCCAGCGACAACTCTCTGGCCAGTAACGTGTTGGGCCTCAACCGCGCTGGTCAGCGGGGGGGCTTCACTGGCGCCAGGTTCCGCGGTGCATGGTATGACCGGTTCGATGTGACTCAGACCGTGCTGCCGTCCTCGATCAAGCCCTATAATCGCTTCGGGCAAACGGTGGCGAGCATGCCGCCGATGACCAATACCTCGTTGACGACTCCCGCTCGGTATGGGACCACCTTACTCTTTTCGGTCCCGAATGGTCTGGGCGGCCGGGGCCTGATCCATCTGAGCCCGAACAATAACTACATCAATTTCGACGAGGAGGGCGCCCAGTCATTCCCGGTGTATCGCATTGCCTCACCATGCCCTGGGCCGGCGCGTGTGGCGGTCTACCCGGGTTTCAGCACCATTGCCGGGGCGGCGATCGGTGATGAGCTGGGTTATGCCGGAGCGGCCGGCGACTTCAACCTCGATGGCAGTCGAGACATTCTCTGTGGTGCCCCCGGGGCCAACCGCAACGGCGTCAACGACATGGGCATCGTGTATGTGATTTTCGGTCGGCCGGATATGGAGCCCGACCTCGGCACCAGCACCATTCGTTTCCTGACGTTGGACATGGCCCTGATGAACCCGCCGCGTATCGAGCTCTGGGGCTCCCGCGCGGGCGACCGGTTTGGCGAAATCCAGACCATCGTGGGCGATCTCAACCAGGACGGCTTGCCGGATATCGGCTTCGCGTCGCCCTGGGCTGATGGACCTGGCGGGGTCGATTCCGGTTATGTCGGGGTGCTTTTCGGCGGACGGCGGCTGACTGGTGAGAACGTGTTCTCGGTCAACCAGGTCGGCACGTCTGAACTGCCCGGCTTCCGGATTCACGGCACGCAGCCCGGCGGCTATGCGGGAACGATCCTGAACACCGCGGGCGACTTCAACGGCGACGGTACGGACGACTTGTTGATCGGCGCTCCCAACGAGGAGCGCGTGGTGAACGGGATCACCCGGGTCGGAGTGGCTTACCTGATCTTTGGCGGTTCTCATCTGTCCAACCGGGAGTTCAGCCTGAGCCAGGTGGGAACGGACCAACTGCCGGGCTTGGTCTTCGTGAGCCCGTATGCCAAGGGCAGTGCCGAGG
>JAAYDF010000056.1 GCA_012729395.1 Phycisphaerae bacterium | reverse complement strand
CGAGTACGCAGCGACCTGAACGTCACCATCCGCTGCATCCCCCTCGACGCCGACGACGAGCCCGGCACCTGCATCATCAGCGGCCAACCCAGCCGCCGCCGCGTGGTCTTCGGCAAGGCGTATTGAGGAGTGCGTAACTCGCGATCCGCGGGCGAGATGACCCATGGCGAAGCGCCAATGACCAATGACGAACGTCCCCCGCTCACGGTTGGCGTTCTGGTTTCGGGCATGGTCATTGACTGGTCATTGGGCCTTGGGCATTCGCCATTGTGCCCCGGGAGCTAGGCGGCCAGCGAGTTGCATCCTATTGAGGAGTGCGTGGCGGATCAGAGCCACGACCGCGAGGAAGCGGTTCGCCTCAGTAGCGAGCATCAAGCCCATGGCTGGCGAGATTCGCGGGCAGCTTGCAGAGCATACGCTCTATACTCTATCTCACACCGCATTGCCAGACTTTGGCGTGATCGTAAAGACCGCAGGCCTGAAGGTCGATCCTACTCAAGCAACCTGATCTCGTCGTGGACCGCAAACGGGCACAAGGCCTTGCCAGGGCTGTGCCGCATGCGACGCGGGATCGTGGGCACTTGCAGGCCGGGCCTCTTCAGCAAGAGGGCTCGGCGGGGTGGCAAGCAATTTGGGACGTCTGGGCAACTCCAGAAGGTATGGGCGGACCCAATCGCCAAGGGCAAGACAACCTTGGACGGAGTGCAGTGCTCCCTTAGCCACTGGGGCATCGGTCGAGTTACTGGGAGCGGACGTATGTCGCTACGGTCGAAGGTTCTGACCCTGATAGCCGCCTTGGTGGGGCTGTACGGGCTGGCCAACTACGCCGTCCAGCGCACAATCATCTACCCCAGTTTCGTCGAGCTTGAACGGGAGGATGCCGAGACCGACCTGCGGCGTTGCTTGCAGGCTATCGATCGGGAGATCGAGCAGCTCACCGCATCGGCCACCGACTATGGGTCTTGGGACGATACCGCTCAGTTCATCGCCGACGGCAACCAGCAATACGCCGGAACCATGCTGACCACTAGCTGTTTACGAGGCTTGGGCGTCAATCTGTTGGCGTTCTGCAATCCACAAGGCAAGGTGGTTGGATCCTACGCTCTGGATCTGGTTACCGAGGAACCGATGGATATTCCCGGCATGCCGAGTGACAGCCTCCCATCAACCCATGTCCTTCTGCAACTGGAAGAGCCTGAGGATACGGTCGGCGGAATCCTGATGACCGGCTTGGGGCCGATGCTGGTCGCATCCCGGCCGGTACTCACCAACACCGGCGAAGGCCCCGTCCGAGGAGCGGTGATCATTGGGCGATTGCTCAACAAAGCCCTCACCGCCAAGCTCCGAGAGCAGACCCAGGTTCATTTCGAGGTCTTGCCGCCGCTGGCGAACCAAGCGAATCTCGCCGCGAAGGCCGATTCGCCCGTGAAGCCTGCCGCTCCGGAGATTGTCGTCAACGATGACCGTCTGGATGTCCTGGCTGTCTCCGCGACCCTGTCAGACCTGAGCCATGAGTCTCTGGTGCCCATCGAAGCCACGGTTCCACGGAACGTGACCGCCAAGGGACGAGCGGCGCTTCGGTTTGCATGCGGATCGGTCCTCGCCGCGGGGCTCGTGATCCTGGCCGCCCTGCTGATCACCCTTCAGTGGACGGTGCTGGGTCCGGTCTCCCGGCTAACCCGGCACGCGGTCCGGGTGGGCCGAACCGACGATCTGACCGCTCGGCTAGGCATGACCTCTCGTGACGAGATTGGGATTCTGGCGACCGAGTTCGACCGCATGGTTGAGCAGTTGGCCCAAGCCCGCAAGAGGATCGTCGATCAATCCTATGAATCGGGCATCGCCGAGATGGCCTCGGGGACACTCCACAACGTCCGTAACGCCCTGACGCCGGTACTCGCGGAGCTGGATCTGCTTCGCCAAGAGCTGGCCAAGGTGCCCATGGACCAGATCGAGCTGGCCAAGAAGCAACTCGACGACCCATCCGTTCCCGACGAGCGTCGCCAAGACTTGGTGAAGTTCCTGGAACTGGCCAACGGCCGGGCGATTGCGGTCGCTCGCGACACGCAGGCCAAGCTGACAGAGGTAGCAGACCGGGCCAAACGGATCGGACAATTGCTTTCCGACCAGGGCCATGCCAGCCGAGCGGATCGGCCCATCGAGTGGGGCCGGCTTGCGGAGTTGGTACCCGAGGCGGCGGCCCTTCTGCCGGCGGAGCTACGTCAGCGAGCCGCGATCGAGACCGGTCCGGGACTTGCCGCGCTGGGCTCGCTCAAGATACAGCGGATCAGCCTTCTGCAAGTCCTCGCCAATCTGCTCACCAATGCGGCCGAGGCAATCATCAGTGCCGACCGACCGACCGGCCACATCGTGGTCGACGCCCAGGCCGAGGATGGCGAGGAAACCGCGATGATCCATCTCTGGGTAAAGGACGACGGGGTCGGCATCGCCGCGGAGGACCTGACTCGCGTTTTTGAGCGTGGCTTCTCGCGCAGAGGGGGTCTGGCCCGGGGCCTCGGACTGCACTGGTGCGCTAACAGCGTGGCGGGCATGAAAGGACGAATGACCGCGGAGAGCGGCGGCCCCGGGCAAGGGGCGTGCCTGCATGTGTGGCTTCCGCGATCGGAGTAGCACTCGCGGCGATTGAATGGGCCGGTGATTCTATGCTGGTTGCCTGACGAACCGAGCAGCTATGCCTGAACACCAAACAACACGGATTCTGGTCGCGGACGACGAAGCCTCGATCCGCGATCTGTATCTGAGGATCCTCGGCCATCGCCGGGATCCGAGCCCAAGCTCACCGGAGATGGATGAGCTGGCTGGTCGGCTGTTTGGCAATCCAGCAAGCCAGGCCTCCCCGCCCGCCAAGTCGTTCGAGGTCGTCGTCTGTGCCCAGGGTTCCGAGGCGGTGCAGGCCGCCCGACAGGCTTTGGCCGAGGGCCACCCGTTCGCGGTAGCCTTTCTCGATGTCCGCATGCCCCCTGGAATTGACGGCGTCGCCACCGCGGAGCAACTCCGGGCCATGGACCCGGATATCCAGTTGGTCATCGTGACCGGCTTCTCTGACCTGGCGCCGAAGCAGATCGCCGCCCGCGTGCCGCCGATCGACAAACTGCTCTACCTCGAGAAGCCGTTCACCCTCCACGAGATTGAACACTGCGCCCATGCCTTGGCCGCCAAATGGCGACGGGAACACGAGCTGCAAACCTTGAATGCCGAGCTCGATGCCCGGGTGACCGCGCGGACCGCCGAACTCAGCCGGCGCGAGGAGCTGCTGCGCAAACATGGCACCGCCTTGGCCCACATTGTCCGGAAGATCGCCTCTTTAGGCGACGATCCCTCGTTCGCCTTCCGCGAGATTACCGCCATTGCAGCTCGCATTCTGAATTGCGAACGAGCCAGTATCTGGCTCCTGAATCACGACCGAAGCCTTCTATGCTGCCGAGCGCTCTTCGAGCTCAGCGCGAACCGGTACTCGCAGGGCCACGAGCTGCCTGTCAGCACCTTTCCATCGTATTTCGAAGCCCTGCAACGCGATCGAGCCTTGGTGGCCGACGCCGCTCAAACCGATCCGCGGACCCGGGACATCGCCGATAGCTACCTGGTGCCGTTGGGGATCACCTCGCTGCTTGATGCCCCGATCCGCCGGGGGCATCATCTCATTGGGGTTCTCTCTTACGAGCACATCGGGTCGCCGCGCGCATGGAGCGTCGAGGAGGCGAACTTCGCCAGTTCCCTGGCCGACCAGGTGTCGCTCATCCTCGATGCGGCCGACCGAAAGCATCGCGAGCAGGAGTTGCGTCAGGCCATGGAAGCCGCCGAAACCGCCAACCGCGCCAAAAGCGTGTTCCTCGCGAACATGAGCCATGAGATCCGCACTCCGATGACCGCCATTCTCGGATTCGCGGATGTGCTCCTCGATTCCGCCCGCGCGGCCGGTCTGGATCCGGATGGAATCGATGCCGCCCATACCATCAAGCGTAACGGCGAGCACCTCCTGCGGCTTATCAGCGACATCCTTGATCTGTCCAAGATCGAGGCCAAGAAGGTCGTGATCGAATCGGTGCCCTTCTCGCCCTGTGCCCTGGTCGCCGAGGTCCAATCCCTCATGCGCGTCTGGGCCGAAGCCAAAGGCCTTGAGTTTAGAGTAGAAGTTGAGGGGGGTATCCCAGCAACCATCCAAACCGACCCGACACGTCTTCGCCAGATCATCGTGAACTTGGTCAGCAACGCCATCAAGTTCACGGAGAAGGGCACCGTACGTGTACTCGTCCGCTTCCTGCCGAAAGGGCCCGACGGCCCGACGCTGCAAGTGGACGTGATCGATACGGGCATCGGGCTCACTGAGGAACAGACCTCGCGTCTGTTCCAGCCCTTCAGCCAGGCTGACGCCTCGACGACCCGTCGCTTCGGCGGAACCGGGCTGGGGCTGCTCATCTCCAAACGCTTGGCCGAGTTGTTGGGCGGCACCGTCGCGCTCATTGATAGCCGGCCCAATGAGGGCACTCATTTCCGAGCAACCGTCGCCACCGGCGCTGTCGAGGATCTCATCACGCCCGACGACCCGACCGCCCCGCTGGTGATCGCTCCCGAGAAATCCCGTCCTTCCCACCAGGAAGCTTCCGCCAAGCTCAGTTGCCGAATCCTGCTTGCCGAGGATGGCCCTGACAACCAGAGACTCATCGCCCACCTGCTGCGAAAAGCCGGAGCCGAAGTGACCGTCGTCCCCAACGGCCAACTGGCGGTGGATGCGGCCCTCGCCAGCAGTGAAAGCGGCCAGCCCTTCTGCATCATCCTCATGGATATGCAGATGCCAGTCCTCGACGGCTATGAGGCGACCCGCTTGCTCCGCCAGAAGGACTACACTCGCCCGATCATCGCCCTGACTGCCCACGCCATGGCCTCGGATCGTCAGAAGTGCCTCGATGCCGGCTGCGACGACTACGCCACCAAACCCATTTCTCGCAATGAGTTGCTGAAGCTGATCCGTCGCTATGCACTAGGAACCTCCCTCCCCGGCAACCTCTGTGAAGATCGCGACACCCTCTCGACCGGAGATCCCGTCTCCACAGCGTGATCTTCGTCGCGGGGGTGACGGGCGTTGGCCCGGGCAACTCCCTAGCGAACACTCGTCTGGCGAAGAGCGGCAGGCGAGACCAGAAAAAACGGCCGGGCCCATCGCAAGACGAGCCCGGCCGCGTCCGTTGAATCATCGGCCGGTCAACTACCACCGGCCTGGCCGCGACCGACCCCGAGCCGGCCGCATGAGCCAAGTCACCGGGCGAACCACAAGCCGCGCTTCTAGACCGCCGGGACAACCAGAAGGTCGGTTCCGGCAGGCTTACTTCTTGCCGCAGCCGCCCTTGCCCTTGTCGCAACCGCCCTTGTCCTTGCCACAACCGTCCTTGCCCTTGTCGCAGAGCTCCTTGGCGTCGCAGCCCGCGCACTTGCAGTCCGGACCACACTCGCAACACTGGCAATCCGGGCCGCACTGGCAATCAGGGCCACACTGGCAACAGGCACAACAGGCAGCGCCCGCCAGGGGCTGCGCAGGGACGTCGGCCTGGCCGACCGGGATGAAGGACAACACCAAAGCCACACACGCGGCACACGCGATACTCAACACGATACGACGCGACATACTCATCCTCTCTTTCTAAGCGAGCGCGGATCGTCTGCGGGCCTTGACGCCGAGTGACCTCGCCGCCCTCCCCGCACTGGTGAAATAATCCGCACTGCCGCTCCTTGGGTTCATCCACTTGTACCACAAACAGATCCGTATTCGCCCGCCGGCAACCACGCATCGAGCGGGCTGGAAGATGATCGAGCCCGGCCGAGAAGGGCCGGGACTGCCGAGCCTTGCCGCGAAACACCACGAAATCGCCGGCTCAACCGGTGCGGCACGGGTAAGTCGCGTCAGGCTTTGCGGAGCGGGTAGATCAACACAGCCAGACCGAGAGTTTTGCCTGGCGTTCCTGATGCGTGTCGGAAAGATCGTCGGCATCCGAAGTCCGCCGGCATAGCGGCCTCGATTGCCGGGCTGGGTCATCGATGAGCAGCAGGGATACCACGGCCGGCTGGTCCAAGGTCAACCGGTCCACCCTGGTCGGCGGAGCCACCGGCTGCTGCGGGATTGCGCGCACCGCACAGGGACAGTGCGACGTGTTATCGCACGAATCCCGCTCGACCGAGCAATCGGACTCGCTTGCGCCCGAGCGGCAGCCGCAGCACGCGGGGCGGGTCTCAGGCTCACCGCAGCACGCGGCGGCCGCATCACCCGAAGCATGATCGGACGCACAGGAGCACGCCGACGTCGGCAACGCGACGTGTCCAAGGAACAGAATGGCTATCACCAGCCGCACCATGACAAATCCATTATACACACGCGGGGAGGTGTGGGCCAATATGCCCGGATCGAGCCCCGAGAAGACATGTCGCAGCGCCACGATATCGCGACACCCGCCAAGCCCCCGTCCCCAATCCGTTCACCCGACGCCGAAATCCGTGTTCTCCTCAAGCACCTCGATGGTGGGATGATCGGCCAAGTCAGCGTAGGTCTCGCGGAACCACGCCTTGATATCCTCATCGAGGAGGGCGGCGCTCTTGCGGTTGGGCGTGAACAGGTTGACACAACCGTAGCGGAAATGCCGAAGCAAAATGTCGATGTCGCGGGCGACGGTCTCGCGGGTCTGGCCGCGAAAGCCCACCAGCAGGCAGATGGTATCCGTGAGCCGGGCCACCTCCGCCGGATCGCTGAAGACCATCCGCTTGTTGAGCACGACGTTGCGGAGATGATCGTCGAAGGTCTCGACGCCAAGCTTGATGCGTGTGGGCACGCGGAAGAAGTCGCGGGTCGCCGTGAAGGTGTGCCGGTACGCCCAGTACGATTCGCAGATGAACTCCATGATGCCGCGATCAGTCAGCAGGTCGCGAATCGCCGTGCGCACATCGAGCGGCAGTTCCTGGATGCTGCCGGAGTTGATGACCTCGAGTCGGCCGAGGCGGCCCGTGACCTTGGCTAACTCAGCGGCGGCGACGCGGCGAATCTCGCCGAGGTCGGTGGTGTTGTCGTCGATGTAATCGCAGAACGTGCAGCGGCCCCACACGCAGGGCAGGCCCCGCAGCAGCAGAATCTCGCGCGGCAGTTTGCCGGTAATCACGGCATAGCGGTTCATACCCGGCCATCATGCCCGAGGCCGGCCGTCCAGAGCAAGTCGCCGGGGGGGGCCAGCGAACCGCCTGTAGAGATCCTCGCCGCCTGAGCATATAATGAAGAATGCCGGGCCTGCCGGATGCGGCAGTAGTGAGGCGAGGTGCCGCCGTTGCGGACCACGTCTGGGCTCCCGGCACGATGAATAGCGCACATGCCTCTGACAACACTGCTGATTAGTGGGCCGACCCGCGGTGGCAAGACCACCGTCGCCCGGTTAATCGCCGAGCGGGTACTCAGCAAGCGGCCGGTCCATCTCCTGCGGTTGAAGGCCGCCCATGACGGGTATACCAACGCGGTCACCCGGCTGGACGGCTCGCCTGACGATCAACGAGCCCAAAACCAGACTCCCATTCACGAAGCCAACGGCTGGGCGTCCATGCACCGGGCGACCTACACGCCCGACCGGGTCTTCGAGACCATCCCCGAGGGACTGCGGGCCGTGCGACGGCTCGAGCGGCGGGGCTTCACCATCGTCGAGGCCGACGGCGACCCGGCCATTCGTCACGCGTACCCCTATGACTACCGCGTGTTCGTGATGCCCGCTCCGCAACGCATCAGCGACGTCTTCCGCGAGCCCCACGCCGCGGCCGTCGCCCTGCAGGAGGTGATGCAGGACACGGCCGCCTTCGCGTCGGAGATTTTCGGCCTCTTCGACGGCGACGGGCTGGACGACTCCGCGGGCGTGCGGCATCACAAAGAGTGCCCCTCGCGGGCTCGAGCGACGGGCTCAGCCCCCGTGGAGCGCCTCGACATTGGCGAGGCCCAAATCCGGCAGTTTCTGCGTTCGCCGATCGGCGTGGAGATCGCCTCGCGCATCCAGCTCCAGCCGGAGTATCATCCGCTGGTCGAGGCCGACGTCGCGGTGATCAACGCCGGCCTGTGCGAGCCGGCCGCCATCCTCGATGAGTGCATCGGCCGAATCGAGAAACTCCTCTGCCGCATCCGCCACGACGCCCGCCGCCAGAGCGTCCTCTACTGGGGCAACATCACCGACGCCCGCGACCCCGCCTACCACCAACTGGTCAAACGCTTCCGAACACTCCTGTCGTGCTGACCACGACCATCCATGAGTGGCGAACCGCCGATGGAAGACCACCCGAACCGGCCCTTGACGATCAACGATATCCCTGAACGATTGAGCTGTGATGCCACCGCCACGGCAGCCTGCCAAGCCAACCATGCACTGCCGACAATGCCAGTATGTGCTCGATGGGTTGCCCGAGAACCGACGCCCGGAATGCGGAACGGCCTTCGACCCGGCGAATCCCTCGACGTTCTTTCGTGCCTCGGATCTTGCTGATGGACTTTGGCAGGGAGGGAAGCCAACTGTAGCCCTCCGGATTCAGCTATACCTGGCAGTATTCCTCTTCGGCTGCGGCCTATTGACGACCGTCCCCCGGCCACAAGGCTACTATGAATACCTTGTACGGCGTCTCACCCTGCCCCGTGCATTGATCCTTTGCGTTAAACCGTTCTCGACAAGATGGAGCCTTAGTGTCACTGAGCATCTGCTCTGTTCTCTCCTCCTCCTACTGCTCGTTACCCTGACGCCGTTGTTCATCCGCACCGGATCGACGTTCCACATTCGGGGCACGTACCACTCGTATTACCTCTCAGGCAGTAGCCGCAGAGCGGGCAGCAGCCCTGGCCGGGAGGGCACACAATCGTGTGCCAAGGCCGAATCGTGATCGCGGGAATCGCCAGGGAAAGCCCCATGGCTGGACCAAACACAAGCATAGCCACGAGCATGGAGCCATCGACTCTGTAGATGGTGGCTAGGCCCGCCCTTCGCGCAAGCCATCCTGAGACGAAGGTGATCAGAATGCCAACGACGGCGGATGCCGCCCCCGTCAGCAGTGCTTCATCCTTGCATGAAATGGAAGCAAATGCCGCCACACCGCACACGGCCGCGGCACACACGTAGCCGATAAGGAAATTCTGCTCGAACCACAGCGTCACGACTGCTTGAATAAGCGTGCAAAACGGCACGAGGAGGACAATGCCCCACAATGCGATACGCCAGCGCTTCATGGCGATTGGCAGGCCCGCATGTGCGCAGCTCAACATGAACGAGGGAACAAGATAGGCTTCCGGGCCGATAACGTCCGGAGCGGACCGAAAACCAAACAGCAACACAACGCCCGCAGCCGAGCCCGCGCTGGCGGCTCCGACGCACGCTTCCAGGACTCGCAACCCCCGCATGGTCGGCACGTATACTGAATCACCCAGAGGCTCACGCTCTCTCTGTTCTCCCATGAGCAGTACACCCTTCATGGTAAGCAGTCTAGCTATGCACGATGTCGACGATTCATTGCCGCTCCACCTCTATTTCCTTACGGGTCTTGTTCCACCAATTGCGCACCAATTGCACACGCTCACCAGCCGGACGGGATGTCAACCCGATATCAACACGCGGCACTCCGTACGTCTGGGCAATCACATCGAGCAATCGTACACTCCCGCGATGGAGCACAATAGCTGATACTTCAGCCCCGCCCTCATCTCGCGAAAGACAATCTACTGCGGCCTGGACTGCCGTTTCGATGGCTTCAATAGTACGCCCTTCACCGCCATGCTGCAATAGACGCCATGCCGCCTCTAACCTGAACTCCGCATCTTGAGCCCCTTTGGCTTCGGTGCGAAACAGATCCGCGGCCATTGGGTCACCGCTTAGTGAAAGTGCCTGAATGATCAAGTGCCGGAGGCTGGCATCAGTTGCTTCCCCGTACAACGCAATCAAGGCAGAGATCACCGGTGTTTCGGACAGGTCGTGCGCCTCGATTGCCAGTGGCTACGTGAAGCCACGACCGCGAAGAACCGCTTCCTCACGGGCGCGGCTCCGATCGGGCCACCGGTCACTCGCACGCGATCTGCCGAAAGCCCGACCGGCAAGGTAAGGCGTACACACGAAAGTGCGCACACGAAGGCGGAATCACCAAGCAGAGCCCGCTCGCATACCGCACTGCTCACAGAGCAGTGCCACACGGAAGATCTCCACACGAAAGATCTCCACACGACGGATCTGTGCACGGGCAATCTGAACACGGCAAACCCGCACACAGACAATCCGTACACAAACAATCCGGGCACGGACAATCCGCACACAAACAGTCCGCGCACGAAGGATCTACGCACGCAGGCTCTGCACACGAAGAACCCGCACCGCAAAGGGATGTGCACAAACACAGGCACACCCAAGGCGAGGGTCAACACCGCCGCTCGCTTTGCGCAGATCAGTCCGCCTTGCGGGCGCCCAGGTGCCGATCGAGCATCAGCATCAGGTGAGCCTTGCCCTCCATGGCCTGGATCTGGCGGAGGATGCCCTCGGCGTTCTTCTCCTCCTCGACCTGCTCGGTGATGAACCACTGCAGGTGCGCCTGAGTGGCATAGTCCTTCTCCGCCAAGGCGAGTTCGTAGAGCCTGTGGATGGAAGCGGTGACCTTGCGTTCGTGCTCGAGCACCGCCTTGAAGATATCCGCGGGCGAGCCGAAGTCGGTTTGAGGCTTGGGGATGGCTTCGAGGGTGACCCGGCCGCCGCGGTCGGCGACGTAATCGAACAGCTTCATGCCGTGCTCGGTTTCCTCCTGAAACTGAACCTTCATCCAGTGAGCGAAACCCGGCAGGTTCTCGTCATCGAGCTGCGCCCCCATGGCCAGGTAGAGGTACGCGGAGCTGAGCTCGAGCGCGATCTGTTCGTTGAGGGCATCCAGCATCTTCTTGCTCATCATGGTCAGTCCTCCCTTTCTTCGTCTCTCGGTGGCCGACACACATTGTCCGCCCGTCCACAAACGTCGCGGTATTGTAGGCAGGGAGTGTACGCGCAGCACGCGTTCTCGCGCAAATAACGATTCTATGGGTATCGAAACGGCCGTATACTCGCTGCCCACCCGGCTCCCGGGCGAAAATGGCGATTGCCCGAGCCCGAAACCAGAGCTCTGGCTGCGGATGGGGATGTTCGTCATTCGTCATTCGGACTTCATGGTTCATTGGTGCTTCGTCATTGGTCATTTCGTGCACGAATGGCGAGTGACGCCCCATTGAAACCCGGTCTCAGTGATCGCGAGTCAGGTGACGGAACCGCGGCTGCGACTGAGTCCCAACTTGACGATGCGCTGGCACAGAGCCTCGTAGGGGATCCCGGCCGCCGCCGCCTCGTCCGCCAGATCCTCGCCCCGGGCCAGTTGCGGATTCGGGTTGGCCTCCAGGACGTAGACCCGGCCCTCGGCGGTCATACGCAGATCAATCCGAGCGTAACCGGTCAGACCCAACCCACGGTAGATGCGCTTGCAGATACGGGTGATCTGCAGGGCGGCGCCGTCCGGCAAATCCTCGGCGGCGGCGCTCTTGATCCCCCGCTCCTTCTGGTACTTGAGGTTCCATTTCACCCGGGCGGTCGCGATCCGCGGGACATCCTCGGGCATGCGGGTGAAGAGCAACTCCCAGATCGGCAGGACCAACAGCCGCTGATTGCCGAGAATGCCGACATAGAACTCGCGGCCCTCGATGTACGTCTCGGCGATCGCGTCGGTACCGATCGTCTCGTGAATGAAGCGAACGCGCTCTGCGAGCTTCTCATCGTCGTCGACGATCGACGCCTGGGCGATGCCCAGCGAGGCCTCCTCGCTGAGCGACTTGACGAACAGAGGGAATCTCAACCGACGAGGCCGGCGAACGGCTCGGCCGCGTTGGAAGACCGCGAAATCCGGCACCGGGACGCGGTGGTAGGTCATGATCTGCTTGGCCAGAGCCTTGTCGCGAGACAGGAGCATGCCCCGCGGCCCACACCCGGTGTAGGGCACACGCAGCAACTCGAGGTAGCTGACCACGTTCTGATCGAGCACCGCCTCGCCGTCGAACTCCTCGAGCAGATTGAAGACGATGTGCGGCTTGTACTCGTCGAGCGCCTGGCGAAGCACGCCGAGATCACTGCCCACCCCCAACGGCCGAACATCGTGACCCAACGACCGCAATGCCGTGGTCACGTCGTACTCCGTCTTCCACGGGGCCATCTCCTCCGCGCTGAGCCCATCGACCGATTCAGGGGGCACGAGGTCTTTGTGCATGATGGCCAGGATGCGTCGCTTCTTCATGCCGCTCACATTCCCATGCGATGCCGCCCCGTATGCAGGTAGTTCATGGTCTGCACGGTCAGCAGGATACTGAAGTCGATCTTGAGCTGGCGCTCACCACTCACCACGCGCAGGTCGAGCTCCTCGCATCGGCCGATCATGTCGCTGAGCACCTGGTCGAGGGTGTACTCGTACTCGCCGGTCCAACGGGCGACGAGTTGGCGAATCTCGATGCGGACACGTTTGAGGAACCGGGCGGCGGGCTCGTTGTCCGCGTGCCGCGGAGCATCCGAGAACAACTGCCGCAAATCATGATCGTAGAAATCCGGGTACTCCGAGCCGTACTTGGCCTGCTTGTCTTGGTAATGCTCGCGAAGCGTCGTGCGCAGCCTCGACAACGGCTCGTGCCGGGCCCTCGAGGTGACGATCGGCTTGCCGGTCGCGATCTCCGCCATCAACGCGTCGACGTATTCGAGTTTCTTGAGCGCCGGCCAGCCGTGATAACGCTTGCGCCATTGCACGCGCGGACGCATCCACACGGCAAAGGTCTCAGCGAAATCTTCGTCCGGGTGTGACTGCGCGTACCACGAATCCAGGTGCAGAACATACCGCCGACTGTACGGGCGGGGCTGGTAGAACGTCGGGTACGGCTTGGAGGACTTGCCGAACAACTCCTGCCATTTCCGCCGCCGATGGAGCAGATACGCATGATCGATGGCGTGGCCCAGCTCGTGCCGGAGAATCCGCATGCACTCCTCGTGCGTGCCGCCCTCGATCTCCAGCATCTGCCGCTCTTCGAGTTGCATCAGCCGCGGGTGTGTCAGGTAGAACGGAACGGCGAAGCCCGGAATGCCGTCGGGCGTGAACCACTCGCTCGACACCCAGCAGTGCGGCCGAAAGCGCATCCCCCGCCGATCGATCTCCTGATACAACTGAGCCAGACAGGGCTTGAGCAACGGCCCTTCGACGCCCACGCCCAAATCGCACAGCCGCATGTCCAGCAACTTCTCATCCGGCCAGTCGGCCCAGACAAACCGCCGCCCGCGGCCCGATCGGTATGCTTTGCGCCGCGTCGACTTGGTCGAGATGGTCTTGCGCTCGCCTGCCATGGAGCATCACGTCCTGCGAACTGAGTCCGGCCGCCCAGCCGGTGCGGGCATTCTAATGGGGTATGCTGCTGGTCGGCAAAGGAAAAGCAGCGCGCAAAAAAAAAGGAAGGTGCCGCCGTGGCGTGAGCACCTTCCGGACCGGGATAACGTCCTGATGCCTGGCGCTTACTGCTTCTTGCGCGAGGCTTTGATGATGGCCATGTTCCTGCCGGTTTTCCCGCACGCCCAGGCCACGGACGTCACCTCGTTCGCTGTCTCGCAATCTAGCCTAGCGTGTCGCCAACGAATGTCAAAACCTTTTTACGTCGCCCTCGCAACTTTTTTTGCGGAGCACCGACGGTGGCACGCCACTTGATATATCGACCGGACAATACCCGTGCCTTGACTGATTTCACTTGCCGATGCAGAACCGAGAGAAGACACGATCGAGCAGATCCTCCGTCGTGACCTCGCCGACCAACAGCGACAAAGCGTGCGTCGCCTCGCGCAACTCCAGCGCCAACAACTCCGTCGGCACATGTTCGTCGCTCGCTGTATCGCAGAGGTCGCGGGCTCTGCGCATCGCGAAAAGGGCCTCCTGCAAAGCCTTTCGCTGCCGAGCGGAGAGCGCGAGTACGTCGGCGGCGTGCGGCTTTGACTCCACAAACACAGCGTGACCGATACGTTCACGCAACGCGCCAAGACCCTCGCCCGTCAACGCACTGACCGCAAGCGCATCCTCGCCCCGACGCTCAAATTCGCCCAGCCGTCTGGCAAGCTCAGCCTTCGGCACGGCGTCGGCCTTGTTGAGTACCACGCACAGCCGCCGCGGTTCAACCACACAGCCCAGCACGTCCTCCGACCGTTCAACCACCGCACTCGCATCCATCACCACAAGCACCAAATCCGCCCTCACCAAGGCTTGCCGCGTCGCCCACTCCGCCTGACGGTGCAACTCATGCAACGCGGAGCACGACGCCGACGCGGTGCTCGTCTCATGCAATCCAAGCCCGGCACTGTCCTGCAGCAACACCTCGCCACCCGGCACCATGAGCGGCGAAGTGACTACGTCGCGAGTCGTCCCCGCCACGGCCGACGCGATCACCCGATCCACCCCGCTCAAACGATTGAGCAATGTGCTCTTGCCGACGTTGGGCCGCCCGATCAGCAGAACCTCAGGCAACATGTCCAGACGCTCCGCCGACGGCGCTTGCGCGAGCAGTTCCTCGATGTCCGCCCCCACCGCGTCGAGCGTCGCCGCCGCGTCCGCAAGCGTGACAAACTGGATCGGCTCTTCCGCGAAGTCGATCTCCGCCTCGATAAGCGCCAACAGATCGGCGAGACGCTCGCGACCGGCCATCGAGCGACGACTCAAACCGCCCTGCAACAAGGCCTGGGCGGCACGCAATTGCGTGTCGCTCCGCGCGTGAATGAGCGCCGCCACCCCTTCGGCGCGAGTCAGATCCAACGCCCCCCCAAGAAACGCCCGAGCGGTGAATTCGCCCGGCTCCGCCAACCGGGCACCGTCGCCCAGAAGCTGATCGAGCAGCATCGACAACACCGCCGGCGAACCCACGGTGTGCAACTCGACCACATCCTGCCGCGTATAGCTGGCCGGCGAACGAAAGAGGTAAGCCTCAGCCGGCAACGACCCCGCGTCGCCCACTGTCACCCGGCCCATCACCCGGCAGTACCCGCCCCGCGCGGCGAGAGGTCCACCGGCATCTGAACATGCATACACCCGATCCGCCAGCTCGAACGACCGGGGACCGCTCAGTCGAATGATGCCACGAACACTCGCCCCGCCACCCGTGGAAACCGCCACGATCGTATCATCCAGTGATTGAAGCATCGGCGTCATCGACCTTCATCGGCGGAGAACAGACATCCCGATTGGCCAGGGAAGCTCACCCCCGCATGGGCGGTCAGACCACGAACCCCTGGTGACAAAGCCGCTCCAGCATGTTCTCGACGAAGTCGACCACCTTGACGGACATAACCACCCCGATCTGACGCGATTTATCCTTGGCCACCAGAGGCTTGGAGCGCCCCGCCTGTTCTCCTGCCACCACCACCTCCAATGCCATCTGGGCGCGCATGAACAACGGCGGCCAGATCACCGCCCCCAGCGCCAAGGCATCGTGCACCAGGAAACTACCGTGGGCCGCGTCGCCCTCCGCTTCCAGCGGAAAACGGATCATCTCGGCCAGCAAATCCCCCGCCCGCGTGCCCGCACGCGACAACTGGGCCACGTGCGATTCATCCAGGGCCACCTGCCGTGTGACATCCAGCGGCACAACCGTGACCGGCAAACCAGCCGCCAGCACCGCCGCCGCCGCCCCCGGATCACGGTAGAAGTTGAACTCCGCGTGCGGCGTAACGTTGCCCTTGCACCAGACGGCTCCCCCCATCACCACGATGCGACCGGCCCGTTGCAGCAGGCCCGAGCGGTGCCGCAATACCCCCGCCAGGTTGGTCAGCGGGCCAATCGCCAGAATCACCAGCTCCCGCCCGTGAGTCTCGATACACCGCTCGTAGAGGTCGAGGTAGTCCAACGTTTCCAGCCGGCCGGGCGGAGGCAGCGAACATCCCCCCAGACCGTCTTCGCCAAAAACGTGGGAGGCATCGCGTAGTCCGACTTGGGCCTGGTCCAGCCCCCGACCCATCAGCGGCCAAGTCTCCTTGCCCAAACCCGCCAGCAGCCGGCCAATGTTCAAGGTCGCTTGATCCAGCGAGACATTCCCCCCAACGCTCGCCAGACCCGCCACCTCCAGATCGCCCGAGGCCAAGGCCAGCGCGATCGCCACCGCGTCATCCACCCCCATGTCCGTGTCGATTAGAATCGGCGTCGGCATCGACAGGCCCGTCCGGTGAAGATAGCGTTGACAGTTCAAGCTCTACGCGCTAAAGTCGCGGTACTATTGTCAGAGAGAACACCATGCAGGTCAATACACAAGAACTCATCGAGCGGTTCGCCAAGGTCTTCCCCGGGGACAGCCCCCGTTGCGTGGCTCGCGCCCCCGGACGGGTCAACCTCATCGGCGAACACGTGGACTACAACGACGGCTTCGTCCTGCCCATCGCCATGTCCCAGGCCCTGTACGTGGTGGCCGGACCGGCAGACGACGGACACGTGACTGTCAATACCACCGCGTTCAGCGAGTCGGTCCGCTTCCCCGCAAATGATCCGGGACCGCCCGGCTCGCCTATGTGGGGCAACTACATCCGCGGCGTCGCTCGCATGCTGCTCAACCGCAACGTGCGCATCAAACCCGCCAGACTCCTCATCCACAGCGACGTACCCGTCGGCGGCGGAGTCAGCAGCTCTGCGGCCCTCGAGGTCGGCACCGCCATGGCTTTGCTCACTCTGGCAGGCCAACGCCTCGACCCCATCCCCCTCGCCCTGCTGGCGAGGCAAGCCGAGCATGAATACGCCCACTCACCCTGCGGCATCATGGACCAGTTCATCTGCGTGCTCGGCAAAAAGGACCACGCCCTGCTCCTCGATTGCCGCTCGCAGGAGTATGAACAGTTGCCGCTGCGGTTCCCCGAGACCGTGCTGGCGGTCATGAACACCCAAGTCAAACATGAAATCGGCGGCTCGGAATACCCGGTCAGACAGCGACAGTGCCAAGAGGGACTGGCTATCCTCAAGGCCGGGCACCCACACATCGCCTCGCTTCGCGACGTCACCAGCGAGCACCTGGATACCTGCGAGAAGCGCATGGACGTCGTGGCTTTTAGCCGTTGCCGCCACGTCGTGACCGAGATCCGCCGAACCCAACAGGCCGCCGATGCACTCCGCCTGCACGACGCTACCCAGTTCGGCCAGTTGATGACCGAGTCACACGTCTCGCTTCGCGACGATTACGCGGTCTCTTGCCCTGAGTTGGACGCCCTCGTAGATCTCGCAACTGGCGTGCCCGGCTGCTACGGTGCCCGCATGACCGGCGGCGGCTTCGGCGGTTGCGCCATCGCCCTCATCCACCGCTCCGCCGAGCAGCCACTGCGCGATGCCATCACCAAGGAGTACGATACCCGGTTCAAGAAACCAGCCATCGTGTACGTCACCGTGCCCGCGGACGGCGCATTCGTCCATTCCCTATAGGCCCGGCCTGGCATGCCACTGCCCTGTGAGCAGTGCGGTTGCGTGCGTGGCCCGTGTGCCGGCCGGCCTCAAGCAGGAGAGTGCCCCACTCATGCCCATCTCCCTCGACCATGCGACGGACCTGGTTCGCGACGGAGCCAACCTCTCTCGCAAACAGACCCGTGAGGTCTTTGAGCAGATCATGACCGGGCAGGTGCCCACCGAGCGAATCGCCGAGTTCCTCCGCGTGCTGGCCGGCAAGGGCGAAACAGCCAACGAAATCGCCGGCGCCGCCGATGTGATGAACGAAAAAGTCACCCGCGTCCACTGTACCGCCGAGTGTATCGACACCTGCGGCACCGGCGGCGACGGAATCAGTACCTTCAACGTCTCGACCACCGCGGCCATCATCGCCGCCGCCGCAGGGGCCACCGTCGCCAAACACGGCAACCGAACTCACACCCGAGCCAGCGGGTCCGCCGAGGCCATCGCCCAGCTCGGCGTCAACCTCGACGCCCCCGTGCCGGTCCTCCAACGCTGCTTGGCATCGTGCCACATCGCCTTCCTCTACGCCCCGAACCTCCACCCGGCCATGAAATACGCAGGCCCCGCCCGCCAGGCCCTCGGCATCCGCACCATCTTCAACCTGCTCGGCCCGCTAACCAATCCCGCCGGCGCCAAACGTCAGCTTCTCGGCACCTGCCGCCCCGACTTGACCGAGACCCTTGCCGCGGTCCTCGCGGCCCGAGGCGCTACCTTCGCCTGGGTCGCCCACGCCCACAACGGCCTCTGTGACCTGAGCATCACCGGCCCAACACAAATCACCGAGATCCGCGACGGCTGCATCCGCACCTTCCACGTCCGACCCGAGGAGGTCGGCCTCACTCCCGCGCCGCTCGAAGCCCTCATCGTCGATTCACCCCAAGCCAGCGCCACCGCCATCCGCGATATCCTTGAACAACGCGACCTTGGCCCCCGACGCGACCACGCCCTGCTCAACGCCGCCGCCGCTCTCGTCGTCGCCGGCCTGGCCGATAATCTGCACGCGGGCATGCGCCACGCCATCACAACCGTCGACTCAGGCGCCGCCCACGCAACACTCGAACAATTGGTGCTTACATCCAACCAGTGAAATCGGCAGGCCGTCAGCGAGCACTCGCAAGAACAGATGAATGCAGAAAATGAACGCATCCACATGGCCGCAAGCCGAGCCCGGCTCTCGACTTGCCGCTTCGCGGCGACCCCCAATCGCCCCGCGTCAACGGTACATAGTCCCGCGACACCGCCCCACGGATGAGTGGACTTGCCTTCCGACAAACCCGCCCAATCCCCACGCAGCCTCAGTCCGTAATGAGATGATGACGAAGCGCGAACTTGGTCAGCTCGGAGTTGTTGCGCAGGCCCAGCTTGGCCAGAATATTCAACCGGTGGGCGTCGACCGTCTTGACGCTCAAACCAAGCTGCTTGGCGATCTCCCGGTTCGTCGAACCCGCCGCCAAATAACGCAGAACCTGAAACTCGCGATTGGTCAGAGACTCAACGGCATCATCCCCAAGACCGTCAATGTAACGCAGTGCCAAATGCTCGCGGATGGACGCCGAAACAAACCGCCGGCCTTCGTGTACCGTGCGAACAGCCTCAACCAACTCCGTGGCCGCCGCGTCCTTCACCACGTACCCCATCGCCCCGATGCGCAACAGCCTGGCCGCATAATGCTCGTCCGCATACATGGTCAAAACCAGAACCCGCGGACCGCCCTTCTTCTTGGTCAGACGCTTCGTGGCCTCGAAACCATCCATGCCCGGCATGGCGATATCCATCAGCACCACGTCGACCGGCTGCTCTCCCACCAGTCTCATGACCTCCGCACCGTCGCCCGCCTCGGCCACAACCCGGAAATCCTTCTCCTCCTCCAATAACCGCCGGAGACCCTGCCGAACCAATGTGTGATCATCCGCGATGAGGATTCTGATCATCGCTCTACCTCAATTCGATGGTGCTTGAACCAAAGGAAGCTCTGCCGTCACGCAAACACCCCCCTCGGGCATATTCTCCATGCGCCAGTGGCCACCCACCGCCGCGGCTCGCTCTCGCATGCCCACAATCCCAAGGGAACCCTGCCCGGCCAATGCCGCCTCGCTAGCCCCTACACCGTCGTCTTCCACCGTTACCACCAACAAACGACCTATCAACTTCAGCGTCACGCCGCATTGCGAAGCATGCGAATGCCGCGCGACGTTGGTCAAACTCTCCTGCAAGATCCGATAAGCTGCATTCACCACAGCCACGCCCAGCGAAGTATCCGGCACATCCGCAATAAACCGGCAGGGCAAACCGGTCGCCTTCCGGAAATCCACAACCAATGACTTCGCCGCGGCCAGAAACCCCTGATGATCCAAAATCGGCGGACGCAAAGAACGCGACATATCCCGCACAATCGCCGTGATCTGCTCCCCCAATCCCGCCGCTTCCCGCATGCGCTCGCGCACTTCGGCGCGAACTCGAGGCGTCGACCGCCGAATCCACGCCAGCGACAAGCCCAGCGCGGTCACCAACTGCCCCAACTCATCGTGTAATTCACGAGCAATCCGCGTGCGTTCCTCTTCGAGCAGACGATCCGTGCCAGCGGCAAGCTTACGAATCTGGGCGAGATAGTTCTCTTCCGCCGTGCGGTCGCGCAAATTGACCACAACTTCCGACCGGCCCGCTTCTGTTCCGAGGCTGCTCAGCGTCACCGCAACAGGTATGACCATACCATCACCACGCTTGGCAAGCAAGTTTCCCGCCCATTTTCCGGACTGTTCAAGTGTCACTACAAGATCCGTCCGCCAGCGAGGTTCCGTGCCATCCAGCAGCGAACCCCAAGACCGACCCCGCAACTGCTCCGGAGCCGTCTCGAACCCCAGAAGCCGGGTCATCTCCGGATTCACGTACTTCAGCCGGCCATCACTACCCCAGATCCCAATGCCCTCGCCGGCATTCTCGATCGCCTGGGCCAGCCGTACCAGGTGCGCTTCGGATTCCTTGCGCTGGGTGATATCGGTAATCACCCCATAGACCCAACGCGCCCGCCCCCTGTGGTCCGCCGTGGGAGCAATCCTCACACTCACCCAACGAACGGGGCAATCCTCGCCCCCCACGATCCGATGTTCGAACTCCCACGGCTTGAGCCGCCCTTGCATCGAGCTTCGCTCGCCAGACACGACCGCAGGGTAGATGATCTCTCCAAAACAGCCACAATCACGCACAAAATCCTCCGCGCTGCACCCGGCGATCTGCTGGACCGCCCCATCGACAAACAGCAGCTTTCGCTCTTGGATATCCGCCCAGTAAATGATCGCCGGCACCGCGTTCAACACCTGCCGATACCGCTCCGAGGTCTGCCACAGATACTTCTCCGCCCGCTTCAACGCCGTCACATCATGGTTGAACCCCACAATCCCAACGACCTCGCCGCTCGCGTCCCTCAGCGGAACCTTGGTAACCAGATAGTGCCGCTGATCCGCCGTGAGCTCCATGGGCACCGAATCCATGAACCGCGCTTTCCGCCCGGTCCTCATCACCCGGACTTCATCCTCGCGAAAGAAGGTTGCCATGTCGGCGGACGTGATGTCGTAATCCGTCTTGCCAATCAGCTCCTCCGGGCCGGCCATCTTGCAGCTCCGGGCCGTCGCCTGGTTGGCTAGGACAAAACGCGAGTCCGTATCCTTGACATACAGGGGGTCGGGAACCGTGTCGATGACCGCGCGCAGTAAATTGCGCTCCACTTCTACAGCTTTCTCCGCCTCACGCAACCGGCTCACGTCCCGCAAGGTGCCGATCATCCCGATCCCCGCACCGGCGCTGTCCCGCAACAGCACGTTGGACATCATCGCGGGAAAAACGCTGCCATCCTTGCGGGCGTGCCACACCTCCCCGTCGTAAACGCCAGTTTCCCAAAGTACGCGGTTGGCCTCCTGAATAGTCACCATCTGCTCGGGCGAGTGAAACACCGAGAGATCCTTGCCGACAACCTCCTCGACCTCGTAGCCGTGCATCTGGGCAAACGCTGGATTAACGAACTGCACGCGGCCATTCAGATCGGTAACCGCTAACCCCTCATTCAATTGCTCCACCGCGGCCAACAGAAGCCGACGCTCGCGCTCCGCATCCCGACGCCGCGAGATGTCCATAAACACCATCAGAACCGCGGGAGCTTTCTCATACGAAAATGCCCTCGCCGTCAGTTCAACCGGAAAACGCCGGCCGGTCTTGTGCACACACACCCGCTCCAGCCGGATCACATCAGAATCACCGCTCAACTGCCGATCAATAGCCGCCCGCACGGCTTCTCGCTCCTCAGGACAGATCAGATCCAACGGACCGAGTTGACGAAACAGATCATCTTCCGTGTGGCCGAACAGCACCGACATCATCTTGTTGGCGTACTGACACCGGCCGTCCTGGTAGACACAAAGACCGGCCGGCACCGTGTCCGCGATCGTGCGCAGCCGGTACTCGCTTTCCGACAAAGCCATCGCAATGCGGTGATGCGTGGTCAGGTTGTGCATCACCGTCGCTACCTGCGCCACCTTGCCCTTGTCAAACAGGGGAATCTTGTGAGTCTCAGTAAACCGCTCCTGCCCACCACAGACTGTACGCTCTTGCGTCACCAGCGTCTCGCCGGTCTTGAACACCACACGGTACTCGTCAAAGACATGATCCGGCAGAAACGGAAACACCTCCCGCAAAGTCCGGCCGCCTCCGGCGCCGGGCTCCCGCTCTCCTTCACAAACGAACGCAACGCCTCATTCGACAGCACGATCCGAAGATCGCGGTCCACCAGGTGCAGAGGATCAAGCATCGCCGCGAAGGTCATCCGGTACCGGGCCTCTGCCGCCTCCAAAGTCTGCAGTAATCTCCGTTCCCGCGTCACGTCCCGAACACAACCCACCAACCCGGTCACCACGCCCGCTTCATTGGACAATGGAATCTTGCTCGTCAGCCCCCAGCGTTCAACTCCTCCCGAGCCTACCACGCAGACCTCCCGGTCTCGGATCGGTCGGCCCGTGCGAATAACCTCCTGCTCCTCAGCCAAGTAACCCGCCGCCTGCTTCGCCGGAAAGAAGTCCGCGTCCGTCCGGCCAATCACCTCCTCCATGCACTTCTTGCCAAACTCCCGTACCACCGCCTTGTTGGCCACCACGAACCGGCTTTGCGCATCCTTGATCCATATGTGGTCCGGCAAGGCGTCGATCAGCGTACGCAACAGGTTCCGCTCCTGACGCAGGCCGTCCTGAGCCCTCTTGCGCTCCGTGATGTCTCGCGCAACGGAAATCCACAACGACGAGTCCGCATGTCCCTCAGACAGCTTCGCCACCCCGACCTCCGCGGGGAACTCAGTGCCGTCGCGACGGCGAAGCTGGCATTCGTGCAACCCGCGCGTCAGCCCCGCGGCCACATCCAGGCGATAGCGACGGGCTGCGTCCCGATCCTCCGGCACAACCAGATCAAGAGCGTTAAGACCGATCACCTCTTCCGTGCGATCAAACCCGTGAAGACGACAGAATTGAACATTCGCCTGGCGGATCACACCATCCGCGTCCGTCACCACGATCCCGTCGGGACACACCCCTACGAGCCCCCTATAGAGGGATTCGCTCGCTCGCAACTGAGCCTCCGCCTTCTTCACGGCGTACAGGTGGCTCAGCATGACCGCATACCGCTTGAGAATGGACGGCTGATGCCTCTCGTACGGACGACCTTCTAACAAGTTGTCGGCAAATATCACCCCGATGGATCGCCTGCCATCCGAAAGCGGTGCCCACAACAACGACCCCCTGCCAACCTTCTCGTTGCAGTGATCGGTCAGATCGGTGTCATCGACTTGGGTGATCTCGGGCACAGGCGTGAAACGAAGGCTGGCCCGGACGTCACTCCTCAGAGTTACGCAACAGCCGCGCTCGTCGCGGGTCCGCCCCTCCTCGTCCGTGCCGAACGAGCCTTGAATCGCCAGCCCATCCGGGTTGAAGAACCAGATGCCCAGACGTCCCAAACGCAGCCGCGAACGCCCCAACTCCACGGCTTGCCGACAGAGTTCATCCGGCGTATCCGCCAGCGTGAGGAGACTACCGATCTCCAGCAGAGTGGCCAAATCCTCATGGAATTGCTGATCCCGCCCCGCCTCATCTTCAAGCTGCCGAATCCGAGCCCGCAGAGCCTCCACTTCCTGCCGACCCGCCATTTCCTCCCGATCCGGCTCTACCTGCCCCGCCTCTGCCCGATCCGACTCCTCCCGATCCGACTCCACCTGCCCCGCCTCTACCCGATCCGACTCCTCCCGATCCGACTCTACCCGGTCCGACTCCACCTCCTGCCGCCCCGGAGCCTTCACTTCTTCCCGCCCCATCGAAGCTCTCGACTCCTGTGCGGCTTCCGGGGGGTGCCGATCCATCTTGGACCTCCTCCCTAACGCACAGCGACGCCTGCAACTTCACAAGAAACACACACAAGCCCACACGCCTACCGTGCGCAACTTCACGCAAAAACGCGGGCTCTGCCCCTCGCTCTCGCCCGGAAACCTACGCCTCCGGCGCCCGGCAACCTACGCCCCCGGCGGAAACCTACGCCCCTGGCGGAAACCTACGCCCCCGGCGCGTGTTCCCCTACCCCCGGTCGCCAATCTTCGATTGCGAGTCTCGAATCCCGAATCTCAGATCTCAAATCTCAGATCTCGAATCTCAGATCCCATAGCCCCCATCCCCAGCCCCTACAGAGCCGCGCACACCAGATCGCCAACCTCCGTCGTCGAGTAGCCCATCCGCCCGGCCGACTGACTCTTCATCTTCGGGCAAGTCGCCACGATCGCCTGCTCCACCCGCTCGCCTGCTCGCCGAACCACCGCATCCCCCTTCTGGTCGCCCACCACCCGCAGAAGCATGGCCATCGCCGCGATCGCCGCAATCGGGTTGATCACGTTCTGCCCGGTGTACTTCGGAGCACTGCCGCCGATCGGCTCGAACATGCTCACCCCCTGCGGGTTGATGTTCCCACCGGCCGCAACCCCCATCCCGCCCTGGATCATCGCCCCCAGGTCCGTGATGATGTCGCCAAACATGTTCGGCACCACGATCGTGTCGTAGAATTCCGGGTTCTTCACAAACCACATGCAGCACGCATCCACATGGTTGTAGTCCCGTTTGATGTCCGGATACTCCGCATCTCCGATCTCGTTGAACGCCCGCCACCACAGATCGTGCGCGAACGTCAACACGTTCGTCTTGGCCACCAACGTCAGCATCTTCTTGGTGTTCTTCTTGCGGCAAAACTCAAACGCATACCGCAGACACCGCTCAACGCCAAACCGCGTGGCAATCATCTCCTGCGTGGCCACCTCGTTCGGCGTCCCCTTCCGCAGAAATCCCCCGCCGCCGAAATACAGATCCTCCGTGTTCTCGCGGACCACGTCGAAGTTGATGTGCTCAGGCCCCTTGTCCTTCAGCGGCGTCTCTACGCCCGGATACAGCTTCACCGGCCGCAGGTTGATGTACTGATCCAGATCAAACCGCAGCTTGAGCAACAACCCCTTCTCCAGAATCCCCGGGGCCACTGCCGGATCACCCACAGCCCCCAGATAGATTGCGTCATACCCACGCAACTCTTGAACCTGGGCATCGGTCACGATCGGGATCGTCTGCGCCTTGGCGTCCCCACCGCGAGCCAAGTACGCCTTCCCACTCAGGTCGTAGTCCGTCGCCGTGTACTTGAACCCTTCTTGACCGGCCACGGCCGCGAGCACTTTCAGCCCCTCAGCCACCACCTCAGGACCCGTCCCGTCGCCACCGATCACTGCGAGTTTCAGCATGTTCGTTGACTCCTCTGGCAAAACCACACGAAAACTGCATTATCGCCCAGTTCTCCCCCTGCCGCAAATCCGCCCAGAAAAGGTGTCAGGAACCTTTTTGCCTGGGGTACCCCGCCTGCCCACCCGCCAACTTGCGTCAGGGAAAAAGGTTCCTGACACCTTTTCTGGGCTGGACAGACCGAGCGATTCGCGTACATTAAGCTGCAAAGGCAGCCTCGGCCGGCCGCCGCCCCGCCCTTTGCCAGGTAACCCCGTGAACCGCTCACCCTACCATCGCGGCATCAACTTCCTGCCCAACACCCTGATCCTGCTGGCCGTCGCCGGCTGCGCCGTCGCCCCCAAACCCGTCCCCATTGAACGAACGGAATGGCAGCCGGCCCCGGGGTTCCAAGGCACCCGGCTGCAGACCCCCCACTACGACCTCCGCCTCACCGCCCGCGACCCGGTCCTCCAGGCGTATCTGCCGGGATTCCTCGAAACCGCCCTCGACGCATACCGGCAACTCGTGCCCGGCCCCGGCGATCAGCGAATGGAGATCTACCTCTTCGAGACCCGGGCCGAGTGGGCCCGTTTCACCCGGCGGTTCGCCCCCACCGATGCCCACACCTATCTGCACATCCAGGAAGGGGCGTATATGGATCAGCGAACCGCCACCACCGTGGCGTACGACCTCGGGCGCGATCGCACACTCGCCCTGCTCGCCCACGAGGGCCTTCACCAGTATTTCGCCGCCTGCCTGCCCGAGCCGGTGGTCCCCTGGCTCAACGAGGGGCTCGCCACGCAATTCGAGGCGTTCACCCTGAGGCAGGGACGACCGGTCTTCACACCCAGGCATAACCTTTTTCGCCGCAACAACCTGCGCGAGGCTCTGGACGGCCAGGGCTCCTGGATCCCGCTGTCCCAGCTCCTGAGCATGCACGCGGGCCAAGCCGTCGTGCAAACCGGACAGATCGCTCGCGGCTACTACGCCCAAGTCTGGGCCCTGGTCCTGTTTCTCCGCGAGGGGCCGTACGCCCGCGATTTTCAGCATCTTGTGCGGGATCTCGGCACCGACCGGATGCGGCTGGCCACCCGGGCATACCGAGCCGCCCACGCCGGGGCGGCCACACTCAGCGAGGGCGAGGTGGTCTTTCGGCACTACATCACCGACCAGATCGACGAGGCCGACCACGCTTGCCGCGAGTTCGCCCACCGCCTCGTCCGCTAAAGCACCACTGGAGCAAACCTATTCTCGGACGTTCTTGCGTTGGCACTTGCAGTTGTACTTCGAGGTAGTATGATGGCCGCTGTCATCTGATTGCCAATTCAGTGCGGATGGCATAAGAAAATCCACATACGATTCGGGGATGCGTGATCGCGGCAAGCAGAATCGAGGGCTCGATGAGGGCACCTTGCCGCGGAGTCGTTCCTTGGGTCGACGTGCCCCCGCCTGCGACGGCCAACACTTCGACGGACGGAAAGAAGAACCGCCCATAGCTTCGCCGCCCAACAGCGCGTAAGGCCCCAGGAGGTGGTGCCTATGCAGCAGACCTGACGCCCCGGTGAGACGGGGGGGATCGCGCGCGGGCTCGTCGAGATCAAGTGACTGAGTTCGACCACTGTTCACTAACACACAGGAGAGGAAGGACTATGCACATCTTCCGAAAAGTAACTCTCGCGGTCGCGGCAGTCGTGCTGGCGGCCGCGCCGGTCTTGGGACACTGGGATCCGACGGATCCCGCCAAATGGGTGCAGTTGCCCGACCCCAACGGTTGGGATGTGAAGGCGACAATGCCCAAGATTCTGGCCGACGACTTCCTTTGCACAAGATCACTCGCGATCACGGACATCCACTTCTGGGGCTCTTGGCAGCAAGACCAGATCGGCCAGATCAGCGGGGTTTGGCTCGGCATCTACAGCGACGACCCGGTCGGGCCGGGCGGTGGCGATCCGGGCAACATCTACTCCAAGCCCGACCAGCTTGCGTGGTCATGGGAAACCGACGACTTCAGCATCCGCCCGGTCGACCCACCCTCTTCGCAGGGTTGGTACGACCCCAACACCGGCCTCTATATGAAGCCCGACCATCAGCAGTACTTCCAGTACAACGTTCTGATTCCCAAGGATCAGGCGTTCGTCCAGCGAGGCACCACGGCCGATCCCGTGGTGTACTGGCTGAGTATCCAGGTGCAAACAGCATCTGGGGAGTGGGGCTGGAAGACGTCAGCGATGCACTGGAACGACGACGCGGTCTGGGCCGACTGGAGCCCGGGTATGCCGGCGCCCTCCGGCTGGCAAGAGCTGCGTGATCCACTCACGGGCGACTCGCTGGATCTGGCGTTTGTTATCACGCCGGAGCCGGCCAGCCTCCTGCTGCTGGCCCTGGGCGGATGCGCGTTGCTCCGCAGAAGGCGATAGGCGGCACAGTTGAACACAGGTCCGAGAAGACAGGCCGTGAGGCTTATCAAAACCTCACGGCCTGTCGTGTTGTCTGGCAAGCAGCCGGAAAGCTCGGCGCGTAAAAGAGAGGGTCCGAGCTCGCCGTAACCCGGACCCTCCAAGCCAGGCTGCCCGCTCTACAGAGCGGATACCCACAGCCTCAGTGGGAGTATCGTTTGTCGGGGGGAGGGGCTTGAGTAATGCGTCAACGGCCGAGAGTCGCGTCAGTCAGTTTCCGGACGCAGAATACGGATGTAGTCTTGGTCGTTGGTTCCCAGACCGGCGGCGGCGGCGGCTTGAACGTGCGAGACGTGCCCATCCCGGTTGCCGATGGCTGGGAGCTCCGCTTCATCTCGCCGTTCGTTGAGCAAGTCCGTGCCGACCTGATCCAGGGCCACCGGATCAACGCTGGCCAGTACTCCGCCCAGTTCCCACACGAAGTCGGGATGCACGTCGGGCCCGCGGTCGAACACCGCTCTGAGGGCATTGACCATGTGAATTCGCAGTTTTGTACGAATCGCGGGCAACGCGATGATCTGGGGAATAGAGGGCACGCCGCCATCGCGAAGATAGGGTAATTGCCGGCGCAGGAAGGGCACGGAGATGTTCTTGAGGGCCCCACTGATCCCGGTCAGGTTATCGGTCTTGAGGAAGGCGACATTCACCACGGCGGTCACCTGTTCGAGCACCGCAGCCAGCCGCTCGGCCCCGGTGCCGAAAGCTGATTCCTGATCAAGCCAGCCGTAGACGCGAGGCTGCGTCTTGAGGGTCCGATCCAATCCCGCCGGGGCATCGATGAGCACAATCCGTTCGCGGGGTATGGCCGCCCGCTCGATCAAGCTCACCAGTTGCTCGGCGAACACCTCTGTCGTAGCCAGCGACTCAGCGCCGACCGGGTCGAACTTGATACCCACGACATCATCGGGCTTGAGCAGTGAGCTCCAGGCTTCGGTAGAGCGGGTGTGCCGCGTGGCCAACTGCACGCAGCGGTCGATCATACCCAACAAAGCCTTGGCGTGAATCTGCGGGCCATCCAATACCAAATCGGTTCGCACATCGGCGACGAGCGAGGGGGCGGCGACAGGCTGCGTGGCCGGTGGATGGGTCAAACGGGGTAAATGCTCCCGCTGCTCGCCCTGTGCGTCAGCGGCCAGGGTGGCCCCATTGCCCCAGACGGCAGCGATGGCCGCACCGGCAGAGCACCTCAGGAACTGCCGCCGACCAAGGGCTTGAGCACCGGTACGACGAGACACCGCGACCGTACCATTTGTCGGCGTCGAACAGGCTTCGCTATGCGGTTCGCGGGACGTCAAGGCCTTGGATCCTTCCTTTCGCGTTGACACTGATCGGGGCTGCATCTAGTCTTATCGGCGTTGTCGCTTATGGCCCTGAGCTTTCGCGGATTCAGACGGTGACCAACCGCGTTCACAAGGTACGGCCGCCGCGGGGGGGGAGCCGCGACCATGGGGGGATGGCACCGCCATGGAGCAAGCAGCCGCCAGGCCATCATGCGAACGAAGCCAACCAGGACCACCATGAAGAGCGAAACCGACAGCGAGCGGCTGGCCCGCATCCGGAGCACCGTCGAGCAGCATGGCCAGAGCCACCTGCTGGCCCACTGGGACACCTTGAACTCGCAGCAACGTGGGGAGCTGCTCGATGACATCGAGCAGGTCAATTTCGCCGCCTTGGGCCACCTGATCGAGTCGCACGTGCGTCAGGAGCAAGCCTTCGCCTTGCCCACGAGCATTCAGCCAGCCCCCTGCTATCCCGCCGTGCCGGGGATCGACCTGATCGGCAGATACGCCGACGCGGTGAAACGGGGAGTCTCACTCATCCGGAAGAACAAAGTGGCAGCCTTCACGGTAGCGGGCGGCCAGGGGACGCGTTTGGGCTTCGATGGTCCCAAGGGAGCATTCCCCATTTCCCCGGTTCGCAACAAGACCCTCTTTGCCCTGTTTGCCGAGTTCATCCTGGGCACCAACCGCCGTTACGGATCCGACCTGCGTTGGTACATCATGACCAGCCCGCAGAACGACGCGGCGACGCGGGCTTTCTTCCGCGAGCAGGCGTACTTCGGCCTCAAGCCGGAGCGGGTGCGTTTCTTCCCGCAAGGCGTCATGCCGGCGTTCGCGGCCGACGGACGGATCCTGCTCGATCAGAAGCACCGAATCGCGTTTTCTCCGGATGGGCACGGCGGCAGCCTCTTGGCTTTGCGTCACTCCGGCGCCTTGGCCGAGATGGCCAACGAAGGCATCGAACACGTCAGCTACATCCAGGTTGACAACCCGCTGGTCAAGCTGATCGATCCGCTGTTCATCGGGCTGCACGACCTGACCGGTTCGGAGATGAGCAGCAAGATGATCCCCAAGGCGGACGACCTGGAGCGGGTCGGCAACTTCGTGGTAGGCGACGGGCGGACGATGGTCATTGAGTACTCCGATCTACCGGACGAGCTGGCGCATGCTCGCGACGGAGCCGGCGGGCGCCGGTTCGATGCCGGCAGCATCGCGATCCATGTGCTTTCGAGGGCGTTCGTCGAGCGGCTGACGGCCGACGAAGCCCTCTTCGCGTTGCCTTGGCACCGGGCGGTCAAGAAGGTACCGTACGTCGACGAAGCGGGCATTCGCCGCGAGTCGCAGACACCCAATGCGGTCAAACTGGAGGCGTTCATCTTCGACGCGATTCCGCACGCGGAGAATCCACTGATCCTGGAGACCACGCGTGCGGAGGAGTTCAGCCCGGTGAAGAACGCAACCGGCGTGGACAGTGAGGAGACGTCGCGTCGGGACATGAATCGGCGGGCGGCTCGCTGGCTGGATGCGGCCGGTTTCGGCGTTCCCTGGCGAGCGGACGGCGAGCCGGACGGTTTGTTCGAGATCAGTCCGCGACTAGCGCTGGACGCGGCACATTTGCGGGAAGTGATGTTGCGGCCACCGGCTATTCAGCGTGGTCGGGAGCATTACTGGGAATGATGCTTACACCGGCCGGAGCACCGCGCGGGCGGAAGCCCGCGGCCTGTTGGTGAGGGACACGGGGTCGGCACACGCATCCTGCGACTCGGTGCGCGTTCCGCGCGGCTTGCTGGCAGTCTCCGCCAGATACCCTGTGGCGCAGCTTGGGCCAAGGCGAGGCACCCTGGTCCACACCGAAGACCGGTAGGACGCCGGTGCCACACGTTCAGATACAAGCTGCTTGGCGGGTCACGCGAGCAAGTTCTGCGGCTGGTTGTGGCTTCGGTCGGGTTGCACCTGCCTGCGCATTTTCTGCGCGGTCCGGCGGAGCATGCCCGATAACAAACCGTTGCAAAAGTCTCGGGCGATGCTACACTGTGGTCGCTCTGGCCTCAGTGGAACCGCGGCTTGGCGGCCCGCGACCGAGCGATGGAACATTTTGGAAGAAGATGCGCGTCATTCGCGCACAGCTCCCGCCGTAACTTGTTACGTTGGGGTGCCTCCGGGTCGAAGGAGTGGCGAAGGTCTCACCTCACCTGAAAAGGACGGCTGACATGGCTGAGTCATCACACAAAGGCGTACTTCTTGTTGTTGACGATGAGCCCCTCAAGCGGATCACTCTGCAAATCGAGCTGTCCCAAGCCGGGTATACGGTCATCGACGCGCCTGACGCACCCGCCGCACTGGCCCTGCTCCAATCCCAGCCGGTGCATGCGATCATCACCGATATCCGTATGCCGCAGATGGATGGAATCCAATTCCTCGAACATGTGCGGACGCACTGGCCCCAGACCCACGTCATCCTGATGACGGCGTATGGGTCGGTGGACGCCGCGGTCCAGGCGATCAAACGGGGCGCATACGATTACCTCACCAAGCCCTTCCGCACGGATGTGCTGCTGGAGAAGCTCGACCGTCTGCGGACGGCCCACGGGTGGTCGGGCAACGGCGGCCCCGGCCCGGAAACCTACGAGCAAATTGGCCCGTTGTTCGGGCGGAGCCATGCCGCCCGCAGGCTGCTGCAGCAGATCCGCGCCGTCGCGGACAGCGAACGCCCCGTGTTGATCGAGGGCGAACCGGGCTCCGGCAAAACAGAGGTGGCTCGTGCCCTGCATCAACTCAGCCGACGGGCTGACCGACCGATGACCACCTTCAACTGCTCGACCTCATCGCCTTCAGCCACCGCCGAGCCGATGTGTGCGCGTTTTGCCGCCGCCCAGAGCGGCACGCTGCTATTGACGGAGATCGACACCCTGCCGCTGGACGCCCAGCGCAAGCTGTTGCTGGTTTTAGAGCATGGCGAGTTGGAGTTTCCGGGTGGACAGGCTCCCACCCCCGCGGATGTTCGCCTGCTGTGCGCCACCAGTCACGATCTCCAACCGCTGGTGGAAATCAAACGTTTTCGCGAGGATCTGTACTACCGCCTGTCTGCGGTCAGCCTCGAAGTTCCACCGCTGCGGGATCGGCAGGAGGATATTCCGTTGCTGGCCCGGCATTTTCTGCGACAATATGCGGATCAGACTCCCCGCCGCCCGGTACCAACGCGAATCGGCACGCACGCCATGGACGCGCTGCTGGCTTACCCCTGGCCGGGCAATGTCCGCGAGCTTGAACACGTCATTGATCGAGCGGCCACGTGTGCCGGCGGCGAAGAGCTGGAGTTGAAGGACATCGTGCTTCCTCAGGCGGCCGCTTCGCGACCCGGGCGTTCGACGGTGCCGGTTCTGGGGAACGCGGGCACCCCCGGTCTGACCGATACGATCGCCGGAATCGAGAAGACGCTGATCGACTCCGCGCTGCAACGAGCGGCCGGCAACCAGGCCCGCGCCGCCCAATTTCTGGGCATTCCGCGTACCACGCTTCGGGACAAGATGGCCAAGTACGGTATGGCGAGCCCTTCCGCGAGACAATCCCCCGACGCCGAATGACTTGTGCACCGATCACCACGTCGTGCCCCCCTTCGCACCACGAAAAGCGAGCTCGCTAGGCCGTTGCGATCAACCGGAGCGAACCGGTCAGTCCTGCTGTTGCTCGCCGTGGAGTTGCCTGCGAATCTGGTTGATCGTCGACGTGACCTTGCTCTGACGCAGGGTTTCGACCTCGGGCGGCAGGTCGCTCTGCCGAATGAAAAACGCGAACGACCCTCCCCCGGGCAAGGGGAAGTTGACTTGTCCGACGATGGGGTTGGCTCGCAGGGCCGCGGCGGTGGCCTGAGCCTGAGCCCGCGAGTTGACCGTGCTGACCGATCCTGGAACGGCAGGCACCCCGACGGCCTGAGCACTGCTGACGCGCACGCCGCCGGACTCAATGACAAACGCCAACCCTGTCTCGCCCGAGATCACTTCGAGAACCTGCCTGACGGTGGCGTTCTCAATGGAGAGAGAAAATCGCTCACTGGCTTGGGGAGGCAAAGCGGCGAGCACGCCGGGGTCGAAATGAATCAGCACGTCCGCTCGCCGGCCCAGATCCATCAGCGCCTCACTCAGCCCGCTCTGCACGTACCTCAGGGAGACTCGTGTATCGAGCTGACGTTGGACCTGGTGAGTCTTGGTCAGAACGGTCACGGTCTCACCCTGTGGATACCAGGTCCAGTCCAACTGATCGCAGGCCTGTTCGAGCACATCGAGGGCGGACCCGGCACCAACGGCGGCAGCCTGACGAGCGATGGCTTGGCGATGCTCGGCGGCATCACCGGCGGGCATGTCGAGAAACTGAAAGGTCAGTTGCTCGCATAACTCGTCGCTCCATGCCCGCGACTGCAGCGTCTGGAGCGTATCCAGCTCATCCCAGGTAGCCCGCCGGGCAAGCCGACGCAAAGGCGGGGCGGGACTGACGAGGACCTGATCCTTGAGCGGCTCGAAATCAAGGCCCAACGGTTGAAGGAGTGCATGCAGGCTCTTGCGCAGCGGCTGGCCCTCGATGACCGCGGTCAGTTTGGTCTGCGAACCGTAAGGGAGGAGATCGGTCGTCCCGGCGGCCAAGCGGATGGGAATGCCGGTGCTGTCCGCCAACTGCTGGAGGGCCTGGCGGATGGGGACATCCTCGACGCGAAGGTCGGTCGCCTGGTCGAGGGCCTGAATGATGAGCACCTCGAGCCCGTCATCGGCTTCTTCCTCGACAGCCGGGCCGGTTTGAGCCGCCGGCGGCAGCGAACCAAGCACCAGGGACTGGGCAGCGGGTACCGCCGACCCTGAACGCGACGCGACCGCGTCGCCGGTCTGCTTGGCGGGGATGACCCTAGCCGATTCCTGAGCGACGGCCCGGGCGGAGCCCAAGGCCAACACCGCGCCTACACCCAATCCCGCCCACAGCCGGCGGGAATCTCGACCAAGCCTCATGGTTGTCATCCTCACTGCATCGCCTATTCGGGCGTCAAGATACCGGCAATCTGCCGGCCAGCCAAGGCCGGGACGGCCCCGAGATACTCAAGGCGACGGGGGCGGTCCAACGAACACACCTCTCCGTCGCCACTTCCAGAGCCCGTGCCCCTGGTCTGACATCCTGGCCTGCCGCACCCCGAATTGGCCCCAATCCGCCAGCCCTGCGCCAGCACCTACAAAGGCGGGATATCGAAGAAATCAACCATGACCGCTGGCTGAACCATGGTGTCCGCCGTGTAGACCTGCCAAGACGATTGACTCTGTCGAGACTGGTCGATCTGGCGAATGTGATCATCAAGCTCGGTGGAGCGGGTATAGGCGACTTGGGACACCCCCGCCACCACTGGCAAGGCGGCGGCATCCGTCGCCCGCCGATGAATGCGCACATCAAGCCGCCCGCCGCTTTGGCCTGTCGGAGCGGCAAAGACCACACGGACAGGCGCCGCGGTGTGGTCGGCCTGCCGGGCGATCCCCGGGGTCGGCGTGGTCGAGTCTTTCACTCGCGGATCGTGAACCAGGACCATCAACGCGATAGCCGCCGCGGCCGCCAGAGGCATCGCTACCCGCAACCAGGCGGGGAACCGGATGACCCGGTGCGCGGGTGCCGCCTGGGGTGTGACGGCCTGCATGATACCGGCGTGAAGACGGCCCCAATCGACTACCGGTTCGTCCAACCGACGATCCGCCAAGGCCCGGTCGATACGCCGCAACACGTCCAAGGAGGCCCGCAAAGGAGGCTCCGCCTCGAGCCGACGATGCAGCAACCGCTCCTCCTCGGCCGACAGCTCGGCATCCAGGAATCGGTTCAACAGCCACTCATCACGTTCGTGGATCATGGTCTCCATGGTTTCCAGGCTTTCAGTCGGCGATGATCTCTCCCAAATGCTCTCGCAGCCGCTTTCTGGCCGCGAAGACGTTCCATTTGACCGTCTCCAGACTGCATTCGAGCAGTTCGGCAATATCCTTCTGCGGCCAGCCCTCGACACTGAACAGCAGCAGGGCCATTCGCTGTTTCTCGGGCAGCTTCTCAAGGGCGGCATCAATGGCCGCCTGAAGCTCTCTGCCCTCGGCCCGGCGATCGGGTCCCTGTGTGGCCTGGCGCGGGTCTGCCGCCTCGGCGACACCGTCCAGGCCTTGTTGTCCATCGACCAGTGCGCGGCCGGCGGATCTCCGGGCTCGGCGAGCGTTTAGAGACAAATTGCTGACAATCCGCAGAAACCACGCACCGAACCGACGGGCATCCTGAAGCCTCCCCAGCGACTGATAGGCCTTGAGGAAGGCATCCTGGACCACTTCCTGGGCATCGTCGCTGTTGTTGAGCAGCCGGTAGGCCGTTGAAACCGCCACTTTCTGGTAAGCTTCAACGAGCCGACCAAAGGCATTGGTATCCCCGGCCAGTGCTGCCCTCACCCAAGCGGCATCCCTTTCCGCTGACTCCTCGGTGAACAACGGCGGGTTCACTGGCTTCATAGGTATAGACACCGAGGCCCCGGCACGGTTAGATGCGGATTGGTAAAAGCGGCTGCTGGAGGATATCGAGCGGAGGGGTGAGCTGTCAATGGGGCTCGAGGTCGGGGCCCGGGGATCGGGAACGGGAGATGCTGACGAACTCCGATCGCCGACGCGTACGGCGGAGCGGAGGCCTGAAAGGCTATAGGTGTTTGATAATGCTGACCTTACACACAATCGCAGAGCTGCGGGCGGAACTGGGACAGGCACGGAGAGCGGGGCGTCGGATTGGCTTGGTGCCGACGATGGGGGCACTGCACGCGGGTCATCGGTCTTTGATCCGGGCGGCCCGCGGGCAGTGCGAAGTGGTTGTGGTTTCGATTTTCGTGAATCCGACGCAGTTCGGGCCGGCTGAGGATTTCGAGCGGTACCCCCGTCCGCTGGAGAAGGATCTGGACGCCTGCCGGGCGGAGGGAGTGGATGTAGCCTTCTGTCCATCGGTCGAGGAGGTCTACCCGGCAGGCGAGGTGACCCGGGTCACGGTATCGCGTCTGACGGAGGTGCTCTGTGGGCCGTGTCGGCCGGGCCACTTCGAGGGGGTCACCACGGTGGTAGCCAAGCTGATCAACATGGTGCAGCCGGATGTGATGTACTTGGGCCAGAAGGATGCACAGCAGGCGGTGGTTCTGGGGCGGATGGTGCGGGATCTGAGGCTTCCGGTGGATGTGGTGGTCTGCCCGACGGTTCGGGAGCCTGACGGGCTTGCCCTCTCGAGCCGAAATGCTTACCTCGATGCCGCTCAGCGGCGGCAAGCGACGTCGCTGTATGCGGCGTTGACGGCTGCTCGCGAGCGGATCGAGAGGGGCGAGCGGGACTCGGCGGTGCTGGTTGAGGGGATGCGTCGGCGAATCGAAGGAGCGGGGCCGTGCGTGATCGAGTACATCTCGATCGTAGACGCGGAGGATCTGTCGGCGCGGAGCCGGCTCTCGGGTCGCTGCCTGATGGCCTTAGCGGTGCGGATCGGGGCGACGCGGCTGATCGACAATGTCGTGTTGGACGTGCCGGAGTGCGCCCGTTAGGATCATCCGCCCATCAAGCCACGGCGTCTTGTGCCTCTGTGGCGTGTATGGACTGACCCGCAAAGGAGTGATCGCAACAAACCATGTGGCCTACGTTGTTCAATATTCCGTATCTGAACATGCCCGTCCGCGGATATGGCCTGATGCTGATGATCGCCTTTCTGGGCGGGACTTGGTGGGCGACGCGTCGGGCGATGCGGGTGAAGGCGGACCCGGACTTGGTCGTGAACCTGGGGTTCATTGCCCTGCTGTTCAGCGTGATTGGTGCGCGTACGTTCTACGTGGTGCACTATTGGGAGCGGTTTGCGGGTCAAGGATTGTGGAAGATTCTGGACGTCACGGCTGGGGGGCTCGAGTTCTACGGTGGCTTCATTGGTGCGTTTGTGGCCGGGGTGGCTTATCTGTTGATGAAGCGTGCGTCGGTTCGGTTGTATGCGGACATTCTGGCCCCGTCGTTGATGTTCGGGATGGGTGCGGCTCGGATCGGCTGCTTCCTGAACGGCTGCTGCTGGGGTGGGCCATGCCCGGCGACGTTGCCATGGGCGGTGAGGTTTCCCTATGCGAGCGCGGCCCAGTATCGGCAATGGGAAGAGCGGATGATGACCTTGCCGGCGGAGTTGATTGTTCTGCACACATCCGGGATTGCCTATCCTTTGTCGCGTGAGGTCGTGGGCACCAGCCGGCCGGAGCGGGACAGCCTGCTGCAAACCTGGCAGGAGGCGAAGGATCGGCTGGAAGCAGCGGAGATGCAGCACGCGGATGAGGAGACGCGGGCTCGGTTGCAGCAGGAGTTGCAGCAGGCGGTGACGGCGATCGGGCAGCATAAGGCGCAGTTGGACCCACTGACGATTCAGAGCGTCAAGTTCGGGGTATCGCCGGAAGCGATTGACGTGCGGGCAAGTCAGCCGGAGTACCAATCGGTGCATGTACACCCGGTGCAGCTTTACGCTTCGATTAACGGGTTTGTTCTGGCGGTGTTGCTGAATGCCGTGTTCCATCGTCGGCGACGGCACGGCATGGTGTTTGGTTTGCTCTTGTTGTTGTATCCGTTTTGCCGGATCGTCGAGGAGATTGTGCGGATCGACAACCCCCACGACATGGCGGGCCTGACCGCGTCGCAGTTTGTCAGTGTGGTGCTGCTGGTGAGCGGGGTTCTTTGGCTATGGGCGATCGGGCGGATGCCGCTGCGGAGCCCGCGAGCGGTTCCCTGGGTTCCGCCGGCGGAGCCCGAGCCGAGTCGAGCGGCGTCCCCTTCGCCGAAGAAGCGCAAGTAAGCCCTGGTTGCTGCATATTATTGGCCCTGGCGAGTTGAACAGCTACTGGTTCCGGCGAGTTGTGCGGGTCACATTGGCTGGCGCGGACATGGGCTCGGGGCGGCAGGGTTGGCAGCCTTGAACGCCGGGCCGGGGCAAGATAAAGTAGTCCATTCCCTTACCCATCCGGGGGAGCGTGTGCCTCGCCGATTGGGGGATGGGAAGGTATCGACGGCCAGCCGTTGTGGGCGTGTCCACCTGCGGTAGCCCGGTCGCCGAGCGTTGCCATGAGGAGAGACTCATCGTGGAGAAGCCTCAGTCTAAACCCGCCAGCCCGAACTTCAGCTCCGGCCCGACGTGCAAGCGTCCCGGCTGGAATCCCGGCGTTCTGTCGAATGCTTGGCTCGGTCGGTCGCACCGAGCCAAGGGCGGGAAGGCCCGCCTGAAGCAGGCGATCGACCTGTCCGCGGAGTTGGCCCGGATCCCGAAGGGTTACCTGACGGGGATCGTGCCGGCCAGCGACACGGGGGCGTTCGAGTGTGCGATGTGGAGCCTGTTGGGTGCCCGGCCGATCACCGCGTTGGCCTGGGAGAGTTTTGGCGAAGGCTGGGTCACGGACATCAACAAGCAGCTCAAGCTGAACGCCAACGTGATGAAGGCCCCGTACGGTGAGCTTCCCGACTTGGGCAAGGTGGATTGGAGCCACGACGTGGTGTTCACCTGGAACGGGACGACCAGCGGCGTGAAGGTTCCGGACGCTTTTGCTCCGCCGGCCGACCGGCAGGGTCTGGCGCTGTGCGACGCGACGAGTGCGGTCTACGCCATGCCCTTGCCGTGGGAGCGTTTGGACGTGGTGACTTGGTCGTGGCAGAAGAGCCTGGGGAGCGAGGCGGCGCACGGCATGCTGGTGCTCTCGCCGCGGGCTGTGGAGCGGCTGGAAAGCTACGTGCCTGCTTGGCCGATGCCGAAGATTTTCCGGCTGACCAAGGGCGGCAAGCTGATCAAGGACGTGTATGAAGGCTCGACGATCAACACGCCGTCGATGCTGGCCACGGAGGACTACATCGACGCGTTGAAGTGGTCCATGAGCCTGACTCACGGCGGGAAGCAGGGTTTGGACGCCCTTTTCGCCCGGAGTGCGGAGAATCTGAAGGTGGTCGCGGACTTCGTCGCCCGGCAGGACTGGATTGACTTTTTGCCGGTGCGTCCGGAGATCCGGAGTTGCACCTCGATCTGTCTGAAGATCACGGCGGACTGGTTCGGCCGGCTGAGCCCGGAAGATCAGGGGGCGTTCTGCAAGAAGGTAGCTGGGGCTTTGGAGGCCGAGGGCGTGGTCTATGATTGCGGGGCCTACCGGGACGCACCGCCGGGCTTCCGTTTCTGGGGTGGGCCGACGGTCGATCCGAAGGACACGGCGATGGCGTTGGACTGGCTGCTGTGGGCCTACGAGAGCCAGCGGCCGCGGTAGGTAGTGGTTTTAGCCAGGTGATCGGCAACACAGCTCTGGCCAAGGAGAAACTCCCCGGCCTGTGCCGGCGGGACGCCCGCTACGGCGGGCAGGCATCTGCCACAGCTTGAGCTTTCAGGCTGTTTGGCGAACTGCAGCAGATGGGGATATAATCTTCGGGCGATCGGTGATGTTTGTAGTCACCGACCGCCCGAACGTCATACTGAAGGGGCTTTGAGCCGGGACAAGCCGCAGGGCACCGGCTGGGAATTCCATGCAACGTTTCATGCTGAAATCGAAGATCCACCGGGCAACTCTCACCGGCTGTGAGCTCAACTATGAGGGCAGCATCAGTCTCGATGAGGATCTGCTTCGTAAGGCGGACATGCTGCCCGGCGAGCAGGTGCACGTGCTGAACGTGAACAGCGGTGCCCGGTTGACGACTTACATCATTACCGCACCGGCGGGGTCTGGGACGGTCATGCTGAACGGGCCCGCCGCCCGGATGGGTGTTCCGGGTGATCTGCTGATCATCCTGACTTACTGCCAGGTCGACGACAAGGACGCTCGGCAACACAAGCCGATCATCGTCCACGTCGACGCCCACAACCGCCCGGTGGCTAAGTGACTGGGTGGACCGTTTCTTCATTTTGACATCTGAGCGAATGGGTCCGCATCGGACTGCGGGCTCGCTCGCGGGCTGCTGAGGCATGTGAACGGATTGCGTTGGCTGTGCGCGCCCGATCAAGCCTGCAAGAACGCAACGAGATTGCTGAGCACAACGAGCAGAAGCCATTCTGCCAGGTTCAAGCGGATCATCCCCGCTCTTCGCCGAGCGGGACCGCCCGCGGGGGCCACGAACCGAAGGAGGCATCGGTGCCCCTGCGCCGTCGGACCGTCCGGCGTTTCAAGGAGGTTTGCTTGCGAGTGGATGAGGGCTCGGACACAATGGCGGGCGTACCACTGTTGATCGACAGGGAGGCTCACGATGAAGCTGCGGCGTCAGTTGGCGATCACCACGATCCTCCTGCTGCTGGTGAAGACGGCGGCGTGGGCGGCACCGTATCGCTTGGCGGACGTCACTGTGGTGGCGGCCGACAAGCAGGATCCGATGGTCTACTTGGCGGCGGACGAGCTACGGGGATACATTCGCCAGTTGACAGGGATTTGGCCGGTACTGGCGACGAGTCCGACGGCGGGAAGGCCGGCCATTGTGTTGCGGACCGGCTCGGGCGAGCTCGTGCCGGGCGACGGCCCCGACCCCATTCAGAACTTCGCGTTGTACATCGAGGGCGGTCAACAGGTCGTACACGGGGCATCCGCACGGGCGACGTTGTGGGCGGCATACACGCTGATTGAGAGCTGGGGCGTAGGGTTCTACCTGGGCGGTGATGCTGTGCCGCGTCGCAACCCACCCCAGATGGTTGAGCTGGTCGAGGGCCGATATCGCCCCGTGCTCGCCATCCGCGGCAATCTGCCTTGGTTCAACTTTCTGAACAGCCCGACGACGTGGAATCCACAGGACTACAAGACCTTCTTCGCTCAGATGGCCAAGCAGAAGGCCAATCTGGTCAGTTTCCACGTCTATGACCACGAGCCGTTCTGCGGTTACGACATCACGGATTACAAGGTGACGATGGGTGGTCCGCTGATGACCACGATCTCGGAGCATCGCTGGTGGTCGCCTCACGCGATGTCGACCAAGGATCACCTGTTCGGCACGGGCTTGTTTTTCGACCGCGGGGAGTGGGGTTGCGAAGTGGGCGTCGAGCAAGGGTGGACGTTCGCTCCGGGCCGGGCGACGCGCTGGCAGCAGCGGATGATGGCCGACGCCCTGACCTATGCCCGGTCGCTGGGCTTGGCGACGTGCCTAGGCTTCGAGGTCAGTGGTGACCCGCTGGACGAGGAGGTGGGAGAGCAGCTCCGACGGCGAATCACGCACGTTCTGGAGACCTACCCGCTGGACTACCTGGGGATCTGGCAGGCGGAGCATCTGGGCCTCGCCGGTGCGACCGGCACGCGAGAGGGTGACACGGCCAGCGACGCGAAGGAGCTCTGGGACGCGTTCGCCTACTTGCCGGACAGCAAGCACCAGGCGGAAGGGGTACGGATGGCTCGGCATGTACGGCTATCGTACGAGGCCATGCGGGCGGTCCGGCCGGAGGTACGCATGGTGGTCAGCGGGTGGGGTGGCGACCAGCACATGCGGTTCACGGACTACTACAGTGGCCTGGACAAGGTGGTGCCCGCGGACATCATCTTCGCGGCGTTGGACAACATCGACCCGCGACACGCGGACCACGTCTCGGAGGTCTACGGCCAGTTGCAGCCCGGGCGAGCGTGCTGGCCCATCCCCTGGTTCGAGTCGGACGCGGGGCATACTCGCATCGATCAGACCGGGCCGCAGACCAACGTGACCGCGTTTGAGCCGCTGCTGAAGGATATCGCCCGCAAGGGGTGCGAGGGTGCCTTGGGCATTCACTGGCGGACCCGCAACGTGGAGGATGTGGCCGGCTACCTGTATCGGTTCGGCTGGAACGACGGCCTGAGCGCGACGGAGTTTTTGCGGCAATATGTACGGGATCAGTACGCTCCGGAGGACGTGGATCGGATGACGAGCGTCCACCTGCGTTTGGAGGAGTTGGGGCCGCAGTATGTTGGTGCGGTTGGGACGGTGGAATGTGGGTCGAAGTTTTTCGGCTGGTTTTGCGGCGGCCGGAGTCCGCTACTGAGCCGCAAGCCGAACATGGCCGGTATCCTGCCCGATCCGGAACGATTCGGCGAGTTGGATGCGTTGGCCGGCGACCTGCTGGACCGCAGTCTCAAGGCGGCGGAGGATGGGCGTCGGCATGCGGCGGTGGCGTACCACGACCTGGCTCGCACGATCGAGTGGCTGGTGAAGCGAGCCCGGGTCGGGTTGGCGATCTGGGGTGATGCCGCGCCGCTTGAGGAGGCTCTTCGCCAAGCGGAGAAGCTGTATACCGACGGGCAACAGGCGGAAGCTCGCGAAGCGGCCCGCAGCGTGCTGCGCGACTTGGAGCGATACGACTTTGCGTCGGCGATGCGGGCCCTGGCGACCACCTGCCGCACGCGGGGTGAGTTGGGCATGCTGGCGACGGCGAACGCTCGGTATGGGCGGTATTACGCGTGCTTTATCGAGCGGATTGGGCGGATCCTGGGAGAACCGCTTCCAGAAGCTCGTGGCAATGTGGCATGGGAAGGTGGCGAGGTGCTGACCGTTTTCCCGGTGCCCAACCGTGTATCGAGCGGTGAGGCTGTGAATTTCGACGCGGTGTTGTTGCCGACATCGGCGGAGGCGGGCTTCCACATCGAGTTGGTGGACCTGGATCAGCCGCAAGCTGAGGCTCAGCGTTTGCCGCTGCGACGGCTGGGCGGTGCGTACCACCGGGGGGTGTTCTTCCCGCCGGGTCCGGGCGCGTGGTCCTGGAGGCTGGTTGCTTCGCCGGAGTACACACGACCCGCCAACGCCATTCCGCTGCCGGAGGGCGTACTGACCGCGGGACGGTGAGGCGAAGCTTGAGCACGGTTCCCGCCGATGAGGCCGCTCGACGTGGCCGAGAGGAGCGATGAATCATGCCTTGGGCCCTGCTGGCCGGCCTGATGCTAATCGCGCCGGACGCCTCGTGGCCGTTGGGCGAGCATCTCGTCTGGTTACCCATGACCGGGGCGACCGACGAACAGATGGCGGAGGCGGCGAAGGCGGGTTTTGACACGGTTTTGTGGAAGATTCGGCCCACCCCGGTACCGGACCACAGCGGCGTTGACTTTAAGCTGCTTGATGAACGTCTGGCCCTCGCCCGGCGCTATGGGCTCAAGAGCATGGTGGCGATTCTGGGCGAGGCTGGGCTGGGCACAGGCGCGTACTTCGACATCGACGAGGATGGCAAGAAGCTGCCGAACCAGCTCGATCCCTTCTGGCCGGAAGCGATGGCGCGACTCGAGTGGGCCTATGGTCAAATCATTGACCGCTATCACCGCGACCCGGACGTCATCGCCTTCGTGCCGACGTGGGGGATCTACGGCGAGGCGGGGTTCATCAGCTTCGCGGCCGGCCGGAGCGACCATGCCCTGGCCCGGTTCAACGAATGGCGCAAGCGGCAGGGCTGGTCGCCGGTGGAGGCGATCCCCACGTGCCGCGAAGGGCCGAATACCGAGTGCAACCGCTTCATCCGCTTCCGCTATGTCTACATGGAGGAGCAGTTCGACGGGATCATGCGACGGCTGAAGACGCGAGCGGGCGGCAAACCGGTGGGCACGTGGCAGGAGCTGTACCCGGTGGTCGGCTACCTGTGGACCATGGTCGCGGTGCCCACGGCGGACTTCGCGCTGTACGAGTCGTGCTTCCCGTTCCAGACCTCGCATCGCCCCGAGAGCACGCTGGCCGAGACGATGGGGTTTCGCTACCGCTGCGACTCGGCAGACAGCTACCGCGACTACTACCTGCCACTTCTGGCCCGTAAGCGCGGCGAGGGGCAACGGTTCATGGGCTGCCAACTGTCCAACGACTACGCGGTAAAGAACTATGGCTGGTCGCCGGAGAAGGCGGCTGCCGTGGGTTTTGACGCGTGGGAGGATCGGTTCGCGCCGTACCTCAAGCGGCTGCATGACGCGCCCCTGGAAGTTGTGCAGCGGGATGTGTTGCTGGTGTTTCCGACCTATGCCGCGGCCGCGTTGAGCGAGGGGCCCGCGCACGCGGTCGACGCGATGACCATCGACGTGCTCCTGCGGATGTTCGGATGCCAGCTTCGGCGTTGCGGCTCGCCGGCCTTGGACAAGATGACCGTCGCGGAGTTGGATCGCTACCGGCTGATCATCGTGCCCTGTGCGGCGTACCTGCTGTCTGAGACGTTGGGCCGGTTGAAGCAGTGCTCGGCCACCGTGCTCTTGACGGGCAGTTTCGGCCGATCGCTGGACGCGGAACTCGTTCCTGAAGGCGGGCAGCGCACGATCGATGGTGTGCGGGTTCGCTACCTGCGCCGGCCCGCGGGCGAGATGCGTGTTGTCGCGGAGCATACGTTGACGCACGGACTCGGCGAGGAGGGCGTGGTTCTGCCGGAAGACGAGACGTTCGAGTACGTCGAGGCCCCCGTGATGGTGCGGCCGTGGCTGGCCTGTGGCGATCGGACGCTGCTGTCCACGGCCGATAACGGCCGGCTTGTCTATGTTCATGGTCACGTGTTCGCCGGCCTGTCCTATGACCCCCAACGCACGCCTCCGGATCGCGGCGGATCGGCGGACGCCTCCGCCAACGAGGTGGACATGTGGGGTCCGTACAGCTCGACCCACCCCTCCAACCGCGTCGGGCAAAGGCTCATGAGAAACATCCTGGATCACGCGGGCGTGGAGTACCGCGTGCCCGACCCGAAACCTCGCATCGCGACGCGCTACCTCGGCGACCACATGGAGCAGGCTTCGATCAGTGGGAACCTCGCCTACAACAACACCGATGTTCCGCAGGCACTGCTTGTTCGGCTGCCCTATCGGCCGCGCGGTTGGCCCTGCCGCCCGCGCGGGGATCGGTTTGAGGCGCCGATTACCGTGCCGCCGTTTGGCTATGTTGTTCTGGAACCCGACGGCGCGAGCGAGTAAGGTGCGGCCGGGCGGAGCACGAACGGCGAGCTTCACATGGTAGCGCTGAACGTCTTTTGAGGTTCTATCTCCGCCCAACGGCCGCCAGAGGCGGTGGCCGCAACAAAGCAGCGCTGTCATGTTACTCTTGGGAGGACCACCCGGTGCGAATGAAACAACCCATCACGCGGATGACGGCGGTCGGGCTGGCCGCGCTGTGGACGATGACGATGACGTCCGCGAGTTTGGCGGAGCCGATGTTTCGGCTGGTGCGTGTGCCCGGGCAGGCGGAGTTGGGCACGGTCGAGATCCAGGGCACGGCCGCGGGAACGTTCGACGCGGCGATCTGGGAGGCGGGCACGCTTCATCTGCTGCCTGACGCCCGGCACCCGCTGATCCGCCCGCGACTGGCGGGAGCATTCCGCAACATCTACGCCCCCAGCGCGGTGGAACTGGAAGACGGCTGGCGTCTCTACTACGGCGCCTGGGACGGCGTGCCCACCGGCAACGACCGGATCTTCAGCCGCTGGACGACGGACTTCGTCGACTTTGGCGAACCACGCACGGATATCGAGCACGGGCCGTTCGTCCACGTGTGCAACGTCAACGCCCTTCGCCTGCCCGACGGCAGCTACCGGATGGTCTGCACGGCCTACCCGGACGCGGCGGGGCTCAACAAGCCGGCCTTGTTCACCAGCCCGGACGGGGCGACCTGGAACGGCACGCCCGCCCCCTACCCGGCCCGCAAGGATGATGTTATCGAGATAGAGGGCCATGCCCTGTACAAGTCGGCGGACATCAATGGGATCAACGTGCTGCTGCACGATGACGGGCGTCTGTACCTCTACTTCGGCAACTTCCGCGACGGCCTCAAGGTGCATCGGGCGGTGCAGGTAGACGGTCGGCGGTTTCGCTATGAGGGGCTCTGTCTGGACGTGCCGCGGATGGTCAATGACGTGAAGAAGCTCACCTCGGGCGGCAAGCCCTGGTACCTGATGGCTCTACACGCTAACCGGGACAAGCTGTGGTACGCCCTGTCGAATGACGGGATGGCGTTCGCCGAGCCGCGGGAGATGCTCGGCAACCTCGATGAAGCCGATCGGTACATCGTGGCCGCCGGATGGGTCATCCGCGACGGGCGGGTGCTTGGCGTGCTCTATGGGGCGGGGGCGATCTCCAGCCTGGACCGCAATCGGCTGTTCGCCCGCTGGCTGCAAAAGAAGCTCGTGCTCACCGACGGTGAGGGGCACGACCACGAGGCGGACCGTGCTCTCGGCCCCGATCGCCAGATCATCTCGATGGGCAAGCAGAGCGACGTCGAGGGCCGACTCGCCATCTTCGCCGAGGACGGCCGCACCCCGCTCGGGGCGCCGCTGACCGCCAAGCTCACCGCCGGTGCGGTCTATCGGCTCGAACGCTTGCCGTGATGGTCAGAGGTTCTTGGCCGCGTTGATCGCAGAGGGCCTGGGTCGCCGTGCAAGCCTATGATCCAGGCGGTAGATTTTCTGAAGCTGTGTGTGGCGTCAGAGCCGCGACCGTAAGGAAGCGGCTCCTCATGGCAGCGTGCGACCGCTCCCTTACGGTCGAGGGCCAGTGGCCGCGGTAGGATCGCACGGATGACGGGTCGGCAGGCAGACATGGGCGAACCACGAGAGGATAATACGCGAACGCGGCAGCGGCTGGACGTGCGTGGGCGTGTGCAGGGCGTGGGGTTTCGGCCGTTTGTTTATCGGGTGGCCCGGGATCTCGGGCTCGCGGGGCTGGTCGGCAATGACAGCCGCGGAGCGTTCATCGAGATCGAGGGGCCACCAGAGAGCATCGAGCGGTTCGTCGCCCGGTTGCAGGCTGAGCTGCCGCCGCTAGCCCGCATCTCCGAGTTGATCCGCACGGCGATCCCCGCGCGACACGAGACCGCGTTTCACATTGAAGCCAGCGAGCGGAACGGTGTGCAGGATGCCGAGATCACGCCCGACGTGGCCACTTGTGCCGACTGCCTGCGGGAATTGCACGACCCGGCGGATCGGCGATATCGCTACCCGTTCACCAACTGCACGAACTGCGGCCCGCGATACTCGATCATCGAGGCGGTGCCGTACGACCGGCCGAACACGACCATGCGCTCGTTCGTCATGTGCCCGCAGTGCCAGGCGGAATACGACGACCCGGCCGACCGGCGGTTCCACGCCCAGCCGAACGCCTGTCCGGTCTGCGGGCCGCGGGTATGGCTGACGGACGCGGTTGGGCGGGAACTGGAGGGTGATGCCATCCGTGAATGCGCGGAGCGACTGCGGAAAGGCGAGATCGCGGCGATCAAGGGGCTGGGCGGTTTTCATCTGGCCTGCCGGGCGGATGACGACGAGGTGGTGGCCCGACTGCGGGAGCGCAAAGGGCGCGAAGCCAAGCCGCTGGCGGTGATGGTTGGCTCGCTCGAAGAGGCCCAGCGGCTGGCGGTCATTGACGAGGCGGCCATAGCGGAGTTGAGTCGCGTTGAGCGGCCGATCGTGCTGGTGGCGATGCGGGATGGACACTGGTCACAGGGCAGCGACATGGGAGCGCCTACACGCGTTCCGCACTGCTCACAGGGCAGTGCCACACGAATGATAGACAGTGACAGGCAGTTGCAGAGCGGTGATGCACGACCTCTCTCCCGGCAGGTGGCGCCGGGACTGGATCGGATCGGGCTGATGCTGCCGTATACGCCGTTGCATCACCTGCTCTTTGCGGAGGGGTTGCCGCCTTTGGTCATGACTTCCGGGAACCCGTCTGAGGAGCCTTTGTGCTGCGACAACGACGAGGCGTTGCGGCGACTGGGAGGCCTGGCTGACGTGTTCCTGATGCACAACCGCGAGATCGCCCGCCGGGTGGACGACTCGGTGGTGCTGGCTTCCGGTCGGCCGGAGGTACCCGCCCTGCCGATTCGGCGAGCACGGGGATTCGCCCCGGCCCCGATCGAGCTGGCGTTTGAATCGCCGCGGCCTGTGCTGGCCGTCGGTGGCGAGTTGAAGTCCACCGTCTGCCTGCTGGCCGGTCGGCAAGCGGTGGTCAGTGAACACTTGGGCGAGTTGTCGAATGCCGAGGCCTATCGGCATTTCGTGGACACGATTGAGCAGTTCAAGCGCTTGTTGCGTGTCGAGCCGCAAGTGGTGGCCTGTGACATGCACCCGGACTACGCGGCCACGCGATATGCCCGGCAACTCGGTCTGCCGGTCGTCGAGGTGCAGCATCATCACGCCCACGTGGTCGCCTGCATGGCCGAGCATGGGCTGACCGAACCGGTGGTCGGCGTTTCGTGCGACGGCACGGGCTACGGGCCGGACGGAGCCGTGTGGGGTTGCGAGGTACTCGTTGCCGACGAGGCGGGCTTCGAGCGAGCGGCGCATCTGCAATACTTCCCGTTACTGGGCGGCGACGCGGGGGCTCGGCAGACGTGGCGACCGGCGGCGGGACTGCTCTCGCGGATGAGCGACGGCCCGTTTGCGGAGCTGGCCCCGGAGGCGTTCGCGCGGGTGGATCCACAGGCCCTCGCTATCGCCGCGCAGCGATTGCGACACACGGCAAGCGGCGTGCCCACATCGAGCCTCGGGCGGTTGTTTGACGCGGTCGCGTTTCTGATGGATTTATGCGACGAGAACCGCTGCGAGGCCCAGGCGGCGATGATCCTTGAAGCGATCGCGAGCCGTGTGCCCGCCGCGGAGATTCTGCCCCATACGAGGATACCGGAGAAGATCGCAGCGTATCAGAGGCGCGACTGTCGAGGAGCGGTTGGTCGCTGCGGAGAAGAACCGCTCCCTGACGGTCGCGGCTCTGAGGACGGTCGCGGCTCTGAGCAGGCATCGTGCACACCTTCTGAGGAGAAAGCAGCGTCTGAGGGCGGCGGCCCGTTCGTTCTCGATGCGCGCCCCATGTTGGCCGAGTTGCTGCGTCGTCAGCGGGCGGGCGCCGATCCGGCGTCGCTGGCGCGAGCATTTCACGAGACAATCGCTACAATGTTGGTTGAGGCTGCGGATCACGTGGCTCGGGAACGGGGGCTCAACCGGGTGATACTCACCGGCGGGTGTTTCGCGAATTCGCTCTTGAGCGATCGCATCTACGATCTGCTGGCGGTCCGGGGACATGAGGTTCTCACGCACCGTCAGGTACCTGCCGGCGATGGCGGGCTGGCCTTGGGCCAGGCGGTGGTGGCCGCCCGGCAGGGCCGCGTCTCGTCGCGTGTCAGCGTCCCGTGTGCCACTGCTCTGTGAGCAGTGCTTTCGCGTGCGTGGTCGCCCAGCAGAGCCGCGCCCGTCAGGAAGCGGTTCTCGCATGCCCCGCTCCCTGACGGTCGCGGCTCTGCCCGGTCGCCGCAGCCTGCCCGCCGTGGCGGGGGGGGCGAGCGCTACGGGTGTGCAGTCTTGGAGAATCGAGCCATGTGTTTGGCGGTACCGGGCAAGATCATCGAGGTTCGCGAGGGCGACGGCCCCGTATCGCGGGTGGGCACGGTCGACTTTCAGGGCACGCGTGTCGAGGTAGGGCTGTCCTTCACGCCCCAGGCGGGGGTCGGCGACTGGGTTCTGGTGCACGCGGGCTTTGCCTTGAACGTGCTCGACGAGACCGAGGCCGCGGAAACCTGGAAATACCTCCAAGAGGCCGAGCTGGTCGATGAGATTCCCGGGGAGCTGAGCCCATGATCCAGCCGACGAGATCGCCGCTCGCGGAGCGCATCTGCCGCCTGGCCGAGCGGGTTGGCGAAGCCCGGATCATGGAGGTCTGCGGAACGCACACCGTCTCGCTGTTTCGCAGCGGGGTCAAGTCGCTCATGCCGGCCGGCGTTCGGCTGATCAGCGGCCCGGGCTGCCCGGTCTGCGTCACCTCGCAGGGCTACATCGACGCGGCCTGCGAGATCGCCGGTCGGCCTGACGTGACCGTCTGCACCTACGGCGACATGGTGCGTGTACCCGGCGCGACCGGCAGTCTGGAGCGTCGCCGAGCGGAGGGGGGCCGCATCGTCGTCGTCTACTCCGCACGCGACGCCGTCCGGCACGCACGGGAGCACCCGGACCGTCAAGTCGTGTTCCTCGCCGTCGGGTTTGAGACCACGGCGCCGGCCAGTGCGGCGGCGGTCATGGAAGCCCATGCCCAGGGCCTCGACAATTTCACCCTGCTCATGGGGCACAAACTGGTGATGCCCGCCCTGAACGCGATCCTGTCGGCCGGCGATGTGCCCCTGGACGGATTTCTGCTGCCCGGCCACGTGAGCGTGGTGATCGGCATGGAGCCCTACCGGCCGATCGTCGAGCGGTTCGGCAAACCCTGCGTGGTGGCCGGCTTCGAGGCGGAGCAGCTTCTCGCCGCGATCGCCCACCTGCTCGAGCAGATCGCCGACGGCCGGCCGCGACTGGAAAACGCTTACGGTGTCGCCGTGCGTCCCGAGGGCAACCCGGCCGCCCGAGCCTGCATCGCGGAGGTCTTCGAGCCCGCCGACACGGTCTGGCGCGCCATGGGGACCATCCCTGTCAGCGGCCTGGCTCTGCGTCCGCCATACCGGCGATTCGACGCCCTGAAGCGTTTCGGGCTGGCCATCGGCCCGGACTACGACCCGCCCGGCTGCAAGTGCGGCGAGGTCATCCAGGGCAAGGCCGTGCCCACCGACTGCGGCCTCTTCGCGAGCCGCTGCACACCGGCCACCCCGATCGGCCCGTGCATGGTCAGCAGTGAAGGAACCTGCGCGGCGTGGTATAAGTACGGTCACACGAACGCATGAGCGACCCGAACGACCAGATTGTGCTCGCCCACGGTGGCGGCGGCGAACTGACGCAGCGGCTGATTGCCGAGCGGTTCCTGCCTCGGCTGGGCAATCCGCTACTCGACCCGCTCGGCGACAGCGCCCTGTTGGAGTTGCCACCGGGCCGTCTGGCCTTCACCACCGACAGCCACGTGGTTCAACCGATCGAGTTTCCCGGCGGCGACATCGGCCGACTGGCGGTCTGCGGCACGGTCAACGACCTCGCGGTCATGGGGGCCGTCCCGCGAGCCTTAAGCCTGGCAGTGATCCTCGAAGAGGGCCTGCCGCTCTCGCTGCTCGATCGGGTCATCGACTCGATCGCTGCCGCCGCCAGTGAGGCCGGTGTGAACATCGTCACCGGCGACACCAAGGTGGTCGAACACCAGCGTGGCGACGGGCTCATCATCACCACGGCCGGCGTGGGCGAGCTTCGCGGCGGAGTCCGGCTGGATCTCGGCCGCGTCGCGCCCGGCGACGCGGTTATCGTGACCGGCCGGATCGCCGAGCACGGACTGGCGGTGATGTGTGCCCGCGAGGGTCTCGGCCTGCAAACCCAGTTGCGCAGCGACGTAGCCCCGGTCAACGGGCTGATCGATCGGTTGTATGCCGCCGGGGTCGATTTGAAGTTCATGCGCGACCCGACGCGCGGTGGGCTGGCGGGCGTGCTCGCGGACCTGTGCCAGGCGACCCGAATGACCGTATGCGTCGAGGAGCGGGCGATCCCCATGACCGGCATCGCCCGGCACACGGCCGAGCTGCTAGGCCTTGACCCCCTGCTGGTCGCCAACGAGGGCAAGGTCGTCGTGGTCGTGCCGCCCGAAGACGCGGATCGTGCGCTGGCCGCGTGCCGCGAGCATCCGCTCGGAAAGCATGCGGCCGTCGTGGGGCATGTACTGGAGGCCCAGCCGCCGCTGGTGGAACTGGTGACCCGCAGCGGCGGGCGACGGCTCGTGCAGCGCCCCTACGGTGAGGAGCTCCCGCGAATCTGCTGAGCCGGCGCGTATGCGTAATGGGCCGGCGCGTATGAGCGATGAGCCGGCACATACGAGCGCGTAACCGGCGCGTTCGAAATGCTGAGCCGGCGCGTATGAGTAGCATCCATGATTCGCGAGCAAGACTCACGGACCGGCTTGCCGCTTCGCGGGACAAGCGTGCAGGCGCCGCCGCCGCGTAGCGTTTCGTTGAAGGAATCCGCCCGTGCATGAGGCGACCATTGCCATGGCGATCGTTGACCAGGCCGCCGCCGTAGCCATGCAGCACGGGGCCGCGCGCATCACCGCGATCGAGGTCGAACTCGGAGCACTCAAACAGGTGGTGCCCGAGGCCCTGGACTTGGCGTTCGAGGCGTGTGCCGAGGGCACCCTGGCCGAGGGCGCGGTTCTGAGCCAAACCGTGCGGCCGGCGGTCGCGTTATGCCGACCGTGCGGGCGAGAGTTCGAGCCGGACCTGACGGCTCTGAGTTTTGCCTGCCCATCGTGCGGACAGGCCGACGTGGAGATAATCGCCGGGCACGAGATTGTGCTCAAGGCTGTTGAATGTGATACTCCCGCGGAGACCCCGCTGCCATGAAGATTCACGTAGTCGAGAGTGTGCTGAAAGCCAACGACGCGGTGGCCGCCGCGATCCGCCGTACCCTGCAGCAGGCCGGTCTGTTAGCTCTCAACCTGATGAGCGGCCCCGGCAGCGGTAAGACCACCCTGCTCGAAAAGACCATCCCCCTACTGGGCCCGCGGCATCCGTGCGGCGTGCTGGTCGGCGACCTGCAGACCACCCGCGACGCTGAGCGGCTCGGCGACTTGGCCGTGCACACCACGCAGATCAACACCGGCACCGGCTGCCACCTCTCCGCCACGCAGGTGGCCGAGGCCCTCGCCGGACTCGATTTACAGTCGCTCGCCTTCCTGTTTATCGAGAATGTGGGGAACATGGTCTGCCCGGCGGCGTTCGACCTCGGCGAGCACCGCAAGGTCGTCCTGCTCAGCGTGCCCGAAGGCGACGACAAGGTCGCCAAGTACTACACCCTCTTCCAACAAGCGGACGTGATCCTACTGACCAAGGTGGATTTGCTCGGCGTGCTCGACTTTCGCGTCGATCGTGTGCGCGAGGATCTCGCCCGGCTCAACACGCGTGCCCCGCTCATCCCCCTGTCGGCCAAGACCGGCGAGGGCATCGACGAATGGCTCGCCTGGCTCCACGCACAACGCGCCGCGATCGTCGCCGGTTGAGTCGCGCGATTGCCGCAAACGGCACCACGCGTTATATTCCGTGGCTGTTCCATGGGACGCCGCGGCCCTCTGGATAGGGCCGATGTGGAAGGGGTCGCTCGATGAGCTATGAGCATTGGCCCTATCTGGGCGTGTTCCTCATCCTGCTGTGCACCGGGATGGGGCTGCCCATGCCTGAAGATGTGCCTCTGCTGACGGCAGGGTACCTCTGCCATGCCGGCTATGCCCGCGTTCCGATTATGATCGCGGTCGCCCTGGTCGGCGTGCTGGGCAGCGATCTGGTGCTTTTCACCATCGGGCGACGTTTCGGACACCACGTGCTCGAACACCGCTTCGTCCGCCGACTCGTGCACCCCTCGCGATTGCTGCTGGCCGAGCAACTCTTCGCCCGCCACGGCAACAAGATCATCTTCGCCGGCCGCTTCATGCCCGGCCCAAGGCCGATGATCTTCGTGGCCTCCGGCGTGCTGAAGGTTCCGCTGTACACCTTCTTCGTCGCCGACGGCCTCGCCGCCGCCATCAGCGTCCCTGCTTTCATCATGCTCGGCTGGTTCTTCGGCGAGAACCTCGCTGAGATCCAGGGCGGCGTCCGCAGTGCCACCCACACCATCGTGGTCGTCGTCTCCCTGGCCGCCCTGCTCGCCGGCGGCATCTACTGGCATATCCGCCGCCGACGCAGCGTCGTCAAGGCCGGCCTCGACCCCCGCATCGATCGCCAAACGCTCGCCCAACTCCCGCCCGGCGGCAAGGCTCCCCCGCAGCCCCAGAAGCCACAGCCCGAGGACTGATTCAACAGCGCCCCCCCGCCACCGAAGGCGGGCTGCGGCGACCGGCGGGTGGATCACCAGCACGTTGGCAGGTAGAGTTGAGGGCGACCGGAAGCGCCGCCGGCGGCGGAGCCATTGCGGGATGGACGGAATTGAGACGGAAACAGAATGCCAAGCCATTCGCGCGACAACCTGAACGCGCTCCTGGAGGGCGGCACACCGCGGTGGATGCCCTTCACCGTGGACGTGGGTGCGCTCCCCGGCTTCACACCACCCATCCGGAGGCAGTTTGCCGAGTGGACCGGCGCGGCCGATCCGGCAGAGTACTTCCACTGCGACTTCCGCACGTTCTCGCTCAAGGCCCGATTCGCGGGAGAAGATCCCCAAGCCTGGCATGACCATATCGAGCCCGGCACCACCTTCGATGAATGGGGCATCGGCCACAGTGCCGGCGGCGTGGAGGGCACCGTCGACCGGACCTACCCGCCGCTGGCCCGGGCGGAATCGGTGCGAGAGATCGAGGCGTACCCAAGCCCGGCACTCGACGCGGCCATCGACCTGACCCCTATTGCCAGGTACCAGGAGCGGGGTTACCCGGTCTTCGGCTACGCGGGGAGTATCTACGAATGGTCGTGGTGGCTGCGGGGCATGGAGACTTTTCTGGCCGACACCATCCTCAATCCCTCCCTGACCGAGGCCCTCATCGCCAAGGTCGCCGACTACACCCGGCAACTGGCCCTGGCCTCGGCGCAGGCGGGCATCGACGTGCTCTGCTTCTACGACGATGCGGGGGCGCAGACGGGCATGCAGATCTCGCCTGCCATGTGGCGACGGCTCATCAAGCCGCGGTGGGCGATGGTCCTCGACCACGTCCGCTGCCGATTCCCGCACGTGCGCACCTTCCTCCACAGTTGCGGCTGCATCCGGGATATCGTGCCCGACATCGTCGACCTCGGCTTCGACATATTGCATCCGATCCAGCCCGAGTGCATGGACTTTGCCGAGGTCCACCGCGAGTTCGGCAAGCGCATCACCCTCTGCGCCACCATCAGCTCGCAACGAACCTTCCCGTTCGGCACGCCGGACGATGTTCGCCGCACGGTGCGCGAATTGAAGCAACTGTGCGGCGAAGGAAAGCGCGGCATCCTTTGCCCGTCGAACATGATTCAGCCGGAGACGCCCTGGGAGAACGTCCTGGCCTTCGTCGAGGCCGCGAGGCCGGTTCGGTAGCGGCGGTCTCGGTTCCTCAGCTTCGTCGTGATGCAGCCTTCCAGACTGCCGGGGCAGGCAGGATGCCCGCACCACAACGAAAGTGCCTGACCGCACAAGGCCCCGGCAGACGAACCCCGATGGCTGTAGCCACGGGTGGAGCGGTGCGACCGCGCAGCCAGCCGACGCAAAACCCGTCGAAACGAGATCCGCCTATTCCTCCGCTCGCCTGCGGCTCACTCCACCCGTGGCTACCCCCCTTGGCCCCTATCGGGCCGGTAGAACGCCAATCCCACCCGCCTGAGTTGTCACGCACCCGGAGTCGCCATCCGCCCAGGACACCCTTGCCACACCCGCTGCACACAGACATAATGGCATCCAGCCCGTGTCCCGGACGCGGACAATCCGGGAGCCACGGAGTCGAGCCGCCAGGTGGTTTCAAATGCCATGCCGAAGCCGTGATGAAATGTCTGCAAGATGCGCGACCCAACGCTCCAATTCAGCGCAAAGCAGGATCCATCGCGTCGCTTCACCGGCAGGCATAGGCTAAAATGGGGTGGTCATGGCTCGAGTGTACCTTGAGACTAGCTTCTTCAGCGCGTGCGTTTCTGACCGGACGGACGCCGCGAGCGTCTACCGGCGAGAGCAGAGCCGGCAGTGGTGGGCAAGACAACGGGAGCGTCATCAGTTGTTGATTTCCCCCGAAGTCCTGACCGAACTCTCGAATCCCGTCTTCCCGCTTGCGGATCTCGCGATGAAGATGACTGTGGAAATCGAGATCCTCCCGCTGACGCAAGAGGTCCGCGGCGTGGCCAAAATCCTTGTGGGCGAAAAGGTGATGCCCGGTCCAGAGGAATCTGGCGATGCGGTACACGTGGCTGCGGCCATCGTCCACCGCGTGGAGTATGTCTTGTCCTGGAATGTCCGGCACTTGGCCAACATGAACAAGCTGGAGCATCTGCGGATCATCTGCCAGCGATTGGGTTATATGCCGCCGATGATTACCACACCGGAGGTAGTGTGGGGAACGTGAGGTGACGTCATGAGCGATACCGAGGACCGGCCCATCAGCGATCCGCTGATCGACGAAGTGCGCGCGATTCGCCGCGCGGTGTGTGCCGATTTCGGCAACGACGTGGACCGTCTCTGCGACCACCTTCTGGAGGTTGAGCGGGAATACCGCACCCGTACGGGGCGGTTCGCCAACCTGCCGCGGAAGTTGGATGCAGAGCTGTTCGCCGAATCAGCCGTCGCGCCTCCCGACCCGGGAATGGATGAACTGCGGGCCATCAAGGATCGGCCATCCGCGCGTCGACCGTAGAGATGATACCCGGTTCAAGGCGACTCCTCCGGCACACTGAGTATACGCCCGTCAAGAACCGAGCTAGAGCGATTCACGCCCCATCGTAGCGGTCGCCCCCCGACTTCGGCGAGCTCAGCCGAGCCGTGGCGATTGGCGTATTCCTTGCGAGTTCGCGGGCTACCAGGGGCGGCGGCCGCTACGCCATTGCGTGAAATGCTCTAACACCCAAAGGCACGCCATCGAGGCGCCGGGAGGCAAGAGGACTGTGCCCCCGGTGCGAGTACAATCTGACCGGCAACAGTTCGGGCGTCTGCCCCGAATGCGGTAAGGTCGTCTCGACGGGTTCCGCGTCCTCCGGCCGGCCGGAGGAGAGATGCCCCGGATGACCCGTCAACGCAGGCGACGGGAATCCTGGCAAACGCGAGGGTCGCGAGGATCGGCAAGGGACATCGACGATCCGTTGACCGCCCGGGCTGGCGGACGGGAAGGACAACCGCCGATATACGCTGATAAACGCCGATGGGAGGCGCCCAAGTGGGAGCGATGATCGGCGTAACTTCAGGCGGGATGGCGGCCTGATTCGATAGGGGAGAATGAAATGGGTGCAAAGATCCTCCTTGTTGTTTGTGGTTTGATGTCCGTTGCGATCGCGTCGGAAGGTCAGCCCCCATCCGGCGACAGCCGATCCGCCGTGGTGTTCGTCGAGAACGAGTTCATCCGCGTCGGCATCCACCTCGACTGGGGCGGCGCGATCACGCACGTCTCCCAGCCCGGCGGACCGAACCTGATCAACTCGCACGATCTGGGTCGGCAGATCCAGCAGTCGTACTACTCCGGGCCCGGCAACTACCAACGCGAAGGCAAACGCAAGAGCCCACATTGGGCGGGTTTCCCATGGAATCCGATCCAGACCGGCGATGCCTTCCATAACGGCTCCAAGGTGCTCGAGCATCGGGTCCGCGACGGCGAGCTCTACGTCAAGACAGTGCCCATGCTCTGGCCGATGGAGAACGACCCCGGCGAGTGCGTCATGGAGACCTGGATCACCCTGTCGACGGATGCGCCGAAGTTCGCCTACCGGGCCCGTCTGACCAACGCCCGCGAAGACAAGACCCAGTATCCCGGCACGAGCCAGGAGGTGCCCGCGGTCTATGTGAACGGGCCATGGCATAGGCTCATCACCTACCAGGGAGATAAGCCGTTCACCGGCGAGGAGACGAGCGAAGTGCGCAACGACCACCGAGAGCCCTGGCCGTGGGTCAACTTCCTGGCGACGGAGCACTGGGCGGCGCTGCTCAATGACGCGGGCACCGGGATCGGGGTATGCGTGCCGACGGCGATGGAGTTTCACGGCGGATTCCATGGCCAACGCGGCAGCGGCGACGAGAAGTCCGCCAACACGGGCTACATGTCACCGATTGCCACCGAGATCCTCGATCACAACATCGTCTATGAATACGCCTGCACGTTCGTTCTGGGCGGCATCGAGCAGATCCGGGCCGAGGCCCGGCGGTTGGCTTCGCCCGAGCCGCCGGCGTGGAGCTTCGATCGCGCGAGGCAGGGGTGGCACTACCAGAACGGCCGGGACGCGGGCCACCCGATAGCGGGCCGGGGGTTGACGATCCAAGCCGTGGACACCACTCGACCGGTGCGGATGATTGGCCCGATGGCTTTCTGGCGAGCGGAGGCCGCTCCACGCCTCACCGTGCGGATCTCCGCGAGCAACGCCGGCAGCATGACGGTGTTCTGGCGCGGCACGCCCCCGGACAAGGCCTCGACCAAGCCCAGCGAATGGGCCGCCTGGCGGAACACGTGGTGGCAGAAAGAGCGGTCCGCCAGCGCCACAATCCCCGCAGGCGACAAGAACTGGGTCACGGTGGATCTTGCGGGATCACCCGCCTACGTCGGCGGCATCACCGGCCTGGCGCTCGATGTCCCGGACGACGTCACCATCCACGACATACGGCTGGTCGGCCCACATCCTCGATCGTCGATTTCAAAGGACTGAGAACGTGTGAAAACGTTCTCGCCCGATCAGAGCCGCGCCCGTAAGGAAGCGGTTCTTCGCTATCAAAGCCACCGCTCCCTCACGGTCGCGGCTCTGCTTGCTGGTCACGGCCAGACTTTGACGCGGAGCGGCTCAGCGGCAAGGTGCTCGAACGGGCCGGGCGTCGGGTTGGAATCGCTCCGCGGCCGGCCGAGGTAGTCGGTGTCCACGCGGATCGGCGCACCGTCGGGCTGCTCGTAGGGCATACCCGGCACGAGGGCTTTGCCGAGCAATTCGGTGGTGACCAAAGGCCGGCGAGCCCCGGCGGCCGGGTCGAGCCCCAGATTGAGCTCCACGTACCAACCGTCGGCGGCCTCATTCATCTGCGGGGGTGGCACGGGCTCGGGTTTGACCACCGGGTCGGCCTCGTGCCGAGATGGCGCCGCTCCGTTCAGAAACACGTTGCCGGCCATCCACACGGGGAAGTGGGCACCGTCATACTCGGCCAGACCGTTCGCCGCGACGAAGAGATTATTGTAGAAGCGGCTGTCGCCACCGGGGATGTTGCGCAGCCCCGCGACCTCGGTCGAGTGCGGCGGATGAAACGGCGTTTCACGCCCCAGTTCGGGCCGCAGGAGGACTCGCCCCGCGATCAGGTTATGCGCGTAGGCCCCACCCTGCGACATGTCCAAAATAGCCGTCGGCGACAGCAGCAGGTTGTTGTCCACCAGAAACGGTCCGTGGTTGACCTCGACGAACAGATCCTCGCTGGGTCCGTTGTCGTGCAGCAGGTTGCGGGTCACACGCGTTCCCTGGGCCATCCAGTCCAGCCAGATCCCCCGGCAAGCGCGATAGATGTGATTGCGGGTGATCTCTACATCGATCGCGGCATGGAGCTTGATGCCCGCCATCTCCGCACCGGTGAACAGGCGGCGTACGTGGATGTCGTGAATGACGTTGCCGGTGATGACACTGAAGACCGGGCCGAGGCTGCCGACGATCCCCGCCTGCTCGCAATGCGAAATGACGTTGTCGCGGACGATATGGTGGCCGATGGTCTGTTTGTTCCAGTTGTTGGCCAATCCCCGCTCGATGGTCTTGACGTAGCCCTCGGCGGTATTGGCGGAAGTGTTGTCGAACTCATCGCCGTGCTTGCCGAGCGCGATGCCGGTACAGGTCGAGTGGCTGATGACGTTGTTCTCAATGATCCAGCCCTTGCTCCAGTGGGTGCCGACGAGCCCAATCTGCTCGGCGGTCGGCGGCGCCCAGGGTGTGGCCGCATGTCGCATCGCGAAACCGCGGACGGTGATGTAGTCGCGGCCCGGCTGATCGGGGTAGAAGACCGATTGTCGGACGTTGATCTCGACGAGTTGCACGTTGGGATCGACGCCGTGGAACCGCGCCCAGATGGTGGTGTTCGCGCCGTCGACCTCGGCGTACCAGAGCTGCGGGTTCAAGGTCGGGTTGGCCTTGCCATCGGATCGGCGGTCCTTGAAGGTCAGGCAGAGGGTTTTCACGCCACTGACCGGCTGGAGCTCGACGGCCATGGACCTCCACGCCTGCCACCCGCCGGTGTGGGGCACCGAACAGGTGCCGAGCAATTCGCCCTGGGGCGTGTCCAGGTGGAACTCGATAATCCCGCCGGCCGTGGCGGAAGCCACGCGAACCTCCAGGCGTTCCGTGCGTTGCCCGAAGTCTACCCCGTCGTAGCGGAGCCAGTCGCCGTGCTCGATCCAGCCGACGCAGTCGCCGCCTTCGCTGGCGGGGGCGGTCTGAATGCCGTGCTGGGCGGCGAAGCTTGAGGCCGGGATGCGCCGGCCGCCCTCGTCATCACCGCCGAGCCGCAACCAAGCCACGTTCAACAGCGTCCCGCCCCCCGCGTCGCTGAACCATGAAGGGATGCTTCCCGCGGGTGCCAGCACCTCGTCGAGGGTCACCGCTTCGGTCAGCCAGTCGCCGTTGAGATACACGGCCCCGGTGTGATGCTCGCGGCCCCGGCCGTTGAACCAGTCGCCGTGGATGCAATCGCGGTAAGGGTTGAACTCGCCGAAGAACGAGTTCGGGAGGACGACTTTCCATGTATCGTTCTGCACCTTGGTCCAGCCGGTGACGATTTCGGAGCCCTTGATCTCGACCTTTGCCCCCGGGGCCGGTTGGTAGGTGATGCGTTTAATGTCGGACTCGCCCCCTCGTGGCGGGTTGACACGCTCACGATACACGCCCTCGTGCACGGTGATGGTGTCGCCCGGCTGGGCCAGGTCGGCGGCCCGCTGAATCGTGCGTAGGGGCTCAGCCCGCGTGCCGGGGTTGGAATCCGCGCCGTTCATGGCCACGTGCAACTCCGCGGCCCGCAGAACACCGACAAACGCGAGGCCACCGACCGCGACGACGAGGAGGGTTCGCATATGACTCCATCCTTCTGTGTAGGGTTGTTCTCCGTGGCAGCGCTTCAGGTGATTGTGATTGAAACGCAGGCACATCCTTGCTGTGTGATCCGCCCACGTTCCAGACTCCACCAGGCTGTCGCACTGTATCTTATACAGCAATACCCATGCTCGCGCACACCGGGCCGAAACACGCCCCCCCAGCCTTGCACACACCACAGAGACGCGGCTCGGGGCGGAAACTTGCTTTTCGGGGGCCATTCCTGCTAACATATATGAGCTAACTCGGTCATCCGAATCGAAGGACGAGGGGACGCGTCGAAGCCCGGGCGACAGGGGAAATCGACTCGCGGTTATCGCCCCGGAGCACCCAATCCGCAGAACGGAGACGGCCATGACGATCAAACACCGCGCGTTGACCTTGGCCCTCCTGTGGGCCGCCATTTGCCCTCAAATATCGTGGGCACAATGGATTACGATCGGAGATGGTTTCGAGTATCGCGAGTTCACCGTCTCCGGACCCAACAACTGCTTCGTCGCGAGGATGCAGCGGAGCAACCTCAACTGCACGCTGGAGACCAGCATCGCCGGCGGCAAGCTGTACAGTGGCAAGGAGACTGTCCGCAACCAGGCTTCTCGATACGACGGGGCCATCAACTACTGGGGCCAGACCTGGGGCCAGCGCAACCAAGTGGTCGTGGCGGTCAACGGGGACTTTTACAACACGACCACCGGCGTACCAGCCGGCGGGCAGATTCACTCCGGCTGGTACAGCAAGCGATTCCCCGAGTTCGGCGGCTGGAGCGGGATGGCCTGGAAGCTCAACCGGACGGTGTTCATGGGCGGTTGTGTCAACCATACGGCTGACCGCCAGTACGTTCGATACCATGCGACCGGCGCAACGCAGACGTTCAATGGAATCAACGAGAGCCGCGGCGCCAACCACCTCATCCTTTACACGCCGCAATACGACAACAACACCCATACCGATCACAGCGGCGTCGAGGTGCTCGTGCAGCTCAGCGAACCTCTGCTCATCAAGCCGCAGCCGGCTCAGGTCATCGGCACCGTGCGTGAGATCCGGCAGAACCAGGGCTCGTCGTGGATCCCGTTCGATCACATCGTGCTGTCGGCCACGGGGTCGCAGGCGACGACGCTGCTGGCCAACGTGAGCATCGGGGCCACAATCGGCATCTCGCAGGAGCTCAACGATTACGAATCCGGCTGTAGCACGCGAAGCTCCAACGACTGGACCAAGACCTACGCCTGCGTGGGGGGCAACTTCATCTACCTGGCCAACGGTGTGGCGCGGCCCACGGACAACGCCGGCTTGATCGTTCGCCATCCGCGAACGGCGGTCGCCTACAACGACACGCACATCTTCTTCATCGTCGTGGACGGGCGGAGCACCGCCAGTGTCGGCATGACCATGGCGGAACTCGCGGCCTTCTCGGTCAACTCTCTGGCTGCCACCTGGGGCTACAACCTCGACGGCGGCGGCTCGTCGACCATGGTGGTCAACGGTCAGGTCAAGAACGTCCCTTCGGACGGTTCCGAGCGAGCGGTAGCCAACGGCATCATGATGGTCAACGTACTACCCAAGGTGCAGAGCACGTCGTTCACGGCGGACAACGTGGTTCGCACGATTGCTTCCACGTCCGTCCGGCTCGGCCCGGGAACCAACTACGAGTCCTTCGCCAGCCTGCCGACCAACGACGAGGGCACGATCCTGGCTCACAGCCTTGCCGGCGTGCTGGCCAAAGGCCAGTATTGGTGGAGGTGCGATTTCGACGGCACCGTCGGCTGGGTCCAGGAATCGCAGCTCGCGTTCGTGTCGGGCGATCTGCCTCCGGTGTTCACGCAGCACCCGGCCAGCCGCACCGTGTTGCCTGGTGGAAACGCGACCTTCATCGCCCAGGCGACGGGCACAGCCCCGCTGAGCTACCGCTGGCAGAAGGACACCGTGGACCTGAACGACGGCGGCTCCTATTCGGGCGCGCAAACCACCATGCTGACCGTGGCCGGGGTCACTCCCAGCGAAGCAGGCTCCTATCGTTGCGTGGCGACCAACATCGGAGGCAGTGTACCCTCGAACGCGGCTACCCTGGCCGTAGGCTGGCCGGACTTCGACAATGACAACGATGCGGACCTCGCGGACTTCGCCCATCTGCAGTGGTGCCTGGGCACCACGGACCTGGAGGCGGCTCCCCAATGCGCCAAGGCGGATCTCAACGGTGATCGGAACGTCGATACGCTGGATGTCCTGGCCTTCAAGCTGTGCGCCAGCGGCGAGACGATCCCGATCAATCTCTCGTGCGGCGCGAGCCCCTGACGGCCGATCGTCGCCAACCCACCACGGGCGATGCGATGAACTGGCCCGGCACCCGCCCCGGTGCGAGGTGGGATCCGATCGCTGGCCAATACACTGACGGCCCCTGGCGTCGAGACATGGCGGCGGGGCAGGTGGACGGGCGGACCGATCCAAGTAAGATACCGCCATTCAGACGGTTTGGTGGGGGTATCCGCACGACAACATGAGGAGGTCGATATGCCCAACTACCGCAAGGACGAGACTTCGATGCCACGTCGCGATTTTCTGAGGAAATCAGTGGTGACCGCCGGAGCATTGGGAGCGACGAGCGCGGCGGAGGCAGTTCCCGGAAGCAGTCTTGACGGGCAGGTTCTCGCCATGGCAGACGCACCACGCGGGCGAGGCGGGCGGGGGGCAAGCCGGCGTCAACTCCGGACTTACAACGGCCCCTACGCGGGTGAGCACAACAGCCGCATCGCGTTCCCCATGGGCGGGATGGGGGCCGGCATGATCTGCCTGGAGGGCACCGGCGCCCTGTCGCACGTTTCGCTGCGCAACCAGCCGGACGTCTACAACGAGCCCTGCGTGTTCGCGGCGGTCTGCGTCAAGGGCATCGGATCGGACGGCGGCCACGTCGCTCGCGTGCTGGAAGGCCAAGTACCGACGTGGAAGCTGTTCGGCCCGCCGCAAACTGGCAATGGCGCCGGCAACCGGGCGTACGGCTTGCCGCGCTTCATGGATGCCGAGTTCCAAGCACGTTTTCCCTTCGGGATGGTGCGACTGAGCGATCCCGCATTGCCTCTGGACGTGGAAATCACCGGTTGGAGCCCGTTCGAGCCCAACGACGCGGACCACGCCTGCCTGCCCGTGGCGGGACTGGAGTACACCTTCAAGAACCGCTCGAAGAAGGCGGTCGAGGCGGTCTTCTCGTTCAACTCGAAGAACTTCATGCCTGGCAACGGGCAGGTGGTCAAGGCGTTTCCGAAGGGATTCATTTTCTTTGCGCCCGGCGCGGAGGACAAGCCCTGGGAGCGAGCGGCCTTTTGCGCGGCGGCGACGGACGCGGCCACCAAGGTAAACTGTGCCTGGTTCAGGGGCGGCTGGTTTGACTCGCTGACCATGGCCTGGAAGGACGTGCAGGAGGGGGCGTGTTTCGATCGCCCGCCGATCAGCGAAGGAGCGGCGTCACCGGGCGGCAGCATCTTCGTGCCTGTGAACTTGGCCGCGGGGGCGTCGCGGACCGTGGTTCTGCAACTGAGCTGGTATTCGGGACAATCGAACATCCGGCTGGGCGAGGATCCGGATGGAGGCGCGCAGCAGGATCCGTCGCCCGCGATGCAGTTCTACCGGCCGTGGTATAGCTCGAGGTTCCCGGGCATCGAGGAGCTGGCCGGCTACTGGCGCGACCACTATGACACGCTGAAAGCCAACACCCGCCGCTTCAGCGACTGCTTCTACGACACGACGTTGCCGCCCGAAGTCGTCGAGGCGGTAGCGGCCAACCTGACCATCCTCAAGAGTCCGACCATATTGCGGCAGGCGGATGGGAAGCTCTGGTGCTGGGAGGGTTGCTGTGACGGCCACGGCTCCTGCCACGGCTCCTGCACGCACGTATGGAATTACGCACAGGCGATCCCCCATCTGTTCCCGGCCCTGGAACGGACGCTGCGTGAGACCGAGTTTGAGGTGAATCAGAACGCCGAGGGCCGGCAGGTCTTCCGCGCCTCCCTGCCGATCCGCCCACCGGTATACAGGTTCCACGCGGCCACTGATGGGCAACTCGGCGGGATCATGAAGGCCCATCGCGAATGGCGGATCAGCGGCGACACCGGCTGGCTGCGGGGGATCTGGCCGCGGGTCAAGCAAAGCCTTGAGTACTGCATCAAAACCTGGGATCCCAAGCGCAAGGGTTACCTGGAAGAGCCGCAGCACAACACCTACGACATCGAGTTCTGGGGCCCCAACGGCATGTTGACCAGCTTCTATCTCGGGGCTTTAGCTGCCGCGGTGGCCATGGCCGAGGCGGTCGGCGACGAACAGCACGATTACGCCGCCCTGCTGGAGAAGGGCAACCGTTATGCCGAGGCGGAGCTGTTCGACGGCGAGTACTTCATCCAGAAAATCCAGTGGGAGGGCCTGCAGGCTCCGGATCCCACCAAGGTGCAAACCTTTGGGGGGGGCTATTCGCCGGAAGCGGTCGAACTGCTCAAGAAGGAAGGACCCAAGTACCAGTACGGCAAGGGCTGCCTGTCCGATGGTGTGCTTGGCTCGTGGATGGCGGCGGTCTGCGGCGTCGGGCAGGTGCTGGACAAGGACAAGATCGCCAGCCACCTCAAGGCCGTGCATCGCTACAACCTCAAGCAGGACCTGGCGGCGTGCGGACACGCCAACCCGCAGCGCCCGGCCTACGCCTGCGGCCGCGAGGGTGGGCTCCTGCTGTGCAGTTGGCCCAAAGGCGGTGCGTTGTCGCTTCCGTTCGTGTACAGCAACGAGGTCTGGACCGGCATCGAGTACCAGGTCGCCTCGCACCTCATGCTCGTGGGGCTCGTCGACGAGGGGATGGAGATCGTCCGCGTCTGCCGTGACCGCTACGATGGAAGGATTCGCAACCCGTTCAACGAGTACGAGTGCGGCCATTGGTATGCCCGGGCGATGGCATCCTATGGCTTGCTGCAGGGCCTGACGGGCACATGGTACGACGCGACCACCAAGCGGCTGCATCTTCGCCCGACGATCAAGGGCGACTTCCGCGCGTTCATCTCGACCGCGACCGGTTACGGCACGGTCGGGGTGAAGAAGGGCAAGCCCTTCCTCGAGGTCAAGGCCGGCCGCATTGACGCACAGGAGATCGATCTCAAGGCCTGACAAGCCAGACAGGGCCGCGAGGGGATGAGTAGGACGAAACTGGCTGGCATCTTCCAGTAGCGGCCGGGGCCTGCTCGGCGGATGATGCAAGTGGCGAGTAAGCCCTGCACGCGTGCACTGCTCGCCGTTCGGGTGGACACTGCCGGCCATCATGGTCGAGTAAGCCCTGCACGCGTGCACTGCTCACAGAGCAGTGCCACACGATTGTGGTTTTTGGGCATTGCTCACGAAGCAAGGCCACACAGGAAATGGCCGTTGTAACGCTGTGACATACAGCTGCTTTTTGCCAAGCGCGGCGGCGTTGAGGAGACGCGCGGTTGCACGCTCGGCACGCATGGGAGGACATCGGTTGGCGAAAGAGAAATGGTACCAGGGCGGTCTGCGATTCGAGTGCACGCAGTGCGGCAACTGCTGCACGGGTGCCCCCGGCTACGTCTGGGTGACGCGCGAGGAAATCGGCCGGATCGCCAAGTACCTTGGCCGCGATGATGAGTGGCTGCCGCGGGAGATCCTTCGCCGCGTGGGCTTCAAGTACTCGCTGACCGAGAAGGAGAACGGCGACTGCGTCTTCCTCAAGTCGTTGGGCAACGGACAGCGAGGTTGCGGCATCTACCCGGTTCGTCCTCTGCAGTGCCGCACCTGGCCTTTCTGGTCGTCCAACCTTCGAACGCCCGGCGATTGGGCGGAGGCCTCGGAGAAATGCCCGGGCATGAACAACGGCAAGTCCTGCGACTTCGTGGCCATCGAGGAACTGCGGCTCAAGAAGTCGTGGGATTAACCCGACGGCGACGGACGACGCGTCGCCGTAGCGGCGGTCACGACGGCACGCCCCCGTGTGGCAATGCTCTGCAGGCCTTGTTACCGAACGGCTATCGTGCGGCACCGCTCTGCGAGCAGTGTTTCGCGTGCAAGGCCTCCAGCACAAGAAAACCTGCCGGAGAGAATCCCGATGAGCGCACAGGCAAGCCCGCTGCCGATTGATGTTTGGCGTGAAGCCGCGCAACGCGCCGACGTGATCGAGGCAATGCATCGCTTCTATCTGGAGGTTACCCGGCGTGTCGCGGCCCACGGGGCGACCTGCTGGAACCGCGGGGCGTGCTGCCGTTTTGGCCAGTATGGGCATCGGCTGTATGTGACCAGCCTGGAGGTGGCGTTCTACCTATCCGGCGGATGTGAGGCCGACCCGGCCGACACGGATGCCTGCCCTCACGCTCGCGACGGCCGTTGCCATGTCCGCGACCTGCGGCCCATGGGTTGCCGCGTCTTCTACTGCGACCCCGGTGCCCAGGAGTGGCAAGGGCCGTTGACCGAGGAACTGCTGGCCAAGCTGCGGCGGCTTCACGAGCAGCTCGACGTGCCCTACGCATACGTGGATTGGATCGCCGCTCTGCAATCGCTGCGAGATTCCCCGCCGATGCGGATTGATCGATGAGCACTGACGGGCCGCGACCGCAAGGGGGCGGTGGTTGCGAAGCGAGTATTCCGCCAAGGGGGAACCGCTTCCTTACGGTCGCGGCTCTGTTTGTTGCCGCCGGTCGCCCCGCCTCCGTGCCTCCACCTGACCGGCTTCCGTATCTCCACCTGACCGATGTGCGGATGCTGCTGGCCGCGGTCCCAAAGAGCCGTGGGCTTCAGCCCACGCGGTGCTGGTGCGTGAGGCAACCGCCGATCGCGGCCAGAGAACCGCGCCGCCGTCTCATTGACTCATCGTTCCCGCGAGCGGAGGAGTTCGCGGTTGCCCAGTTGCCCGCAGGCGGCCATGAGGTCGCGACCCTTGGTCAGCCGTCGCTTGCACATCTGCCCCGCTTGAGTGAGCCAGGCAAGGAACCGTACCACGGACTCCTCCGTCGGCGCGGGCCAGGGCGAATCCTTCCGCGGGTTGTAGGGAATCACGTTGACTACGCATTTGACCGGCCGCAGATACTCGACGAGTTCGAGGGCATGTTCGTAGGCGTCGTTGAGCCCGGGAATCAAGACGTACTCGATCATGAAGAACTGGCACTTGCGCAGGGGATAGGCGAGCAGAGCCTCTCGCAGCAGACCCATGGGTTCCAACCGATTAACGGGCATGAGTTGTGAACGAATGGTGTCGTTGGGCGCGTTGAGCGATACGGCCAGGTTCACTCGCCGCCAGCCCAACTCGGCCATCCGGCGAATGCCCGCGACCCGGCCGACGGTCGAAATCGAGATTCGTTCGCCGGCAAACGACAAGCCCGACCGATCGCGCAGGACATGGACCGCCTGAACGACCGCGTCGAAGTTATCGAATGGCTCGCCCATGCCCATGAAAACCACGTTGCGTACCCGCTCGCCGAACTCCTGCCGGGCAGCCACCACCTGCCCCACGATCTCGCCGGGCGTCAGGCTGCGCAGCAGACCCAGTTGCCCCGTCTCGCAGAACGCGCACGCCCGCGCACAGCCGATCTGCGACGACACGCACAAAGTCTTCCACGCTCGCCCGTAGCGCTGCATGGGTACCAGGACGCTTTCGATCTCCAGGCCGTCATGGGTGCGCTGAATGTACTTGGTCAGATCGCCGTCTTGGATCCGGCGAACTACGGGCAGGACATCGGCGTGCAGGGGGCCGTCGTCAGGCTGGCCGGTTATGAGTCGGCGATAGCGATCGCGCAGCGCCCTCACCGCCGGTCGCTTGGGGCGAACCAGCTCGATCACTTCCCCGAACGTCAGCCCCAATACGTCCACAGATTACCTCGGATGCCGTCACAGGACAGCAAACCCGCAACCGCAGCCTCCCGCGGCAGCCCACACGCCACCGTGGCGGCCGGGCCTATATAGTGGCAAAAACTATGCACGAGAAGGCCATGCACGCATGCACTGCTCACAGAGCAGTGCCACACCCTGGGCCGCTCCGCCACACCCCGGGCCGCACGGCCGCGGAGCGGTGCCACACCCATGAGGGGGATCACGTTTAACGGCCATTGTAGGGGATGCCGTCGGCCCCTACCACGTCCTCGCGGAGCTGCCGCAGCAGGTTATGATTGAGGGCCTCCTGCACTTGTTGCAGGTCGCGGCCCTGGGCGGCGTCGACTGTCGCCCGACGATGAAACCCGGCCACAATCAGGAGGGCCGCCCCAACCAGGAAGATCAAGGCGAGCACCGCCAGAATCAGAACCATCGCCGAGCCCTTGAGTCGCTTGGAGCCCATCGCTCTCCTCCCACGGTATTCTACACCCGCCCGAATGGCGTGGGCATGCCCGCCGGTGGATAATGCCGCTGAAAGCAATGGAAACTGGAAAATCGAGTCCGGGAAACATGATGGATTCGCGGTCAAAACGCACAAACACGCTTGCCGCTTCGCGGGACCAACACACGTCCCCTCGTTGTCTGGCTCCCGGGGTGCCCAAGCTCGTCCGGGCTTTTCTATGGGCAAGTAACGTCTATCGCCGGCTACTGGGCGTGGCCCTGGGCGTAGCGGGCCCGCGCGTCGCGTACGCCGTCACCGGGCTGCTGGCCCGCTGCCTGTATCGTTCACTCGAAGCGTTCCGGTTGCGCAGCGAGGCCCAATGCCGGGCGGCCCTGGGTGAGCGCGTCCCCATCGAGCGGATTCCCGAGATCGCGGAGCGATCCTTTGTGCATCGCATCTGGAACCTGACCGACCTCATGCTGGCGGACCGACTGCTCCACCCCCGCACCTTCGATCGCTACGGCGGCCGACTGCCGGACGACCAACTCGCCGCTCTGCTGGCCGCTCAGCGTCGTCGCCAGCCGCTCATCCTGTTGACCGGCTACTATGGGCCGTTCGATTTGCTGCCGATGTTCCTGGGTTTCAGCGGCGTGCGAGCGGGCGTGGTTTATCGGCCGCACGGCAACGCGGATTTCGACGCGTACCGCAAGCGTATCCGCGGCCGCGGCGGCTGCGAGATGATTCCGGTCGACCGGGCCGCCGGGCGACTCGGCGAGATCCTCGCGGCGGGCGGTGCCGTGGCCATTGTGGCGGATCACCACGCCGAGCGAGGATTACCCGTCACCTTCCTCGGCCTGCCGACCACCGCATGGCGAACCGTGGGGTTGCTCGCTTGGCGATATGAGGCCGACATCGCTGTCGCCGGCATTCGCAGAGTGGGTGGCCAATTCCGGTTCGAGATCGTCGTCACCGACACCATCAAGAACGAGGAGTCTCAGCGGCAGCCCGACCCGGTCGCGTACATCACCAACCGGTACCTGCGCGGCCTGGAGAAGATCATCCTCGGCGATCCCACGCAGTACATCTGGGGCTACGCTCGCTGGGGCACAGACATAGCAGAGCGGCTTGTGACCGGCGAACCAGCCACAAGCCGCGATGATTGAGCGGTATGCGCAAAACCCGACCGCTCGCCGCTTCGCGACGCACATGGAGCGGTTCGGATAGTGTGGAGCGTCCCCGTGCCGTCCCGTTCAGCGACCCATGCGTTCGAGATCGCGCCCGTGCGGTTGAAGTCCGCCGATCAGCTTGCCCCGGACGAGGCGTCCGCGATCGCGAAACCGAGGTCCAGTGCCGACCAGGTGATATCCCAGCCGTCGGCAGCGAACACCCGCTCCGTCAAGGGTACACCAATCAGGAACGCCACCATCCCCGCGATGAACAGACGCATTCTGTTGACTAGCATGCCAGGCTCCTTCCATAGCATTCAACCAGGTCCCCGGCGAAACACCTCGACCAGGCGGACCATCCGCTATCCATATAAGCATGAGGCACCCCCAGGTGGAAAGTCAAGGCGCGGCGAGCACTCACTCGGCTTCTGGGTGCATCCGCCGTTCAGTGGCAAGTTGCCAAAGGCGAAGTATCGAGGGTGGCATGGGTCGGTACTCCGACCCGTGGCCAAATGCGGACAGCCACTGGTCTGGGTACAGACCAGTGCCACCCAGTG
>JAAYDF010000055.1 GCA_012729395.1 Phycisphaerae bacterium | reverse complement strand
CAGGTCCGGCACCTTAGAGGCGCTGCTGGCATCTTTGTGATCGTGATGACCATACACCACTGCAGTCCCCGGGAATCCCGTGGTCTGAAGCGTCTTGGCACTGATGAATGGCGCGGCACAAGCGATGACGGTGGGGATATCAGGCCGAATGATCTCAAGCACCGACTCGTGATGAACTGTAATCGTCGCAGGACTGCCATACTTGTCAAGCACAATCTGCCAGGTGTCCGGTGCCATGCCTATCATCTGTGACTTGGGGGAAGTCTGCGTCAGCCGTTTCCGCATATCCCTTGCAAGGGTGCTGGCCTCAGCGTCGGGAAGGCTGAGGTCAGTCCCGTCCCAGACTCTAAAGGTATCGCGCACGTTTCGTGTGCCCTTGCCGAGATGATACCGGCTCAGATTGACGGAACCGACAGCCATGCGGGTGATCTGTAAGTTAGTACCGATTGCCATCCAGACCTTGCTGTGGAAGACCGGGCACCGATAGCCGCGTTGTGGCGGCAGTGTAATGGATACCACCGTGGATTCAGGGTAGTCCGCGCGAAGAAGACCAGGGTGTTTGTGCCGCGCACAGTCGTGATAGACGATGATCTTCATGGTGTCCTTCACCTTGTGTTCCCGCAGTAACCGGAGGAACACCCATTCATCGAGACTGAATGTCGTGAACACCAACGTGGAGTCGTCCTTGAATGTAGAGAAGAACTGGGAAAAGGGAGACGCGCTACTGTTCATGAGCTATGGTGAGCCTCCACGAACTTCTTTAGTCTCTTCGGAGTGGGATGGGCATACAACCGGTAGACGGCGTAGAGCCGCGCTGAGAAGTTTACAGGGCGGTCCTCCCCCGTTGCCTTCTGGGCGACCTTAAGGAGCGGTGGTTTGTGCTCCTGGTTTGCCTTTTCTAGCCAGGAGATCAGCTTGTGGTTCACGCCGGACATGATCTGGACTGGAAGCCACCCCTCTCCTAAACCCTTCAATAGGGCCTTGGGCCAAGTCGTGTCTGCGATCTCCCGTGCTTTCCGCCTTGTATCTTCGCCCTTAACACCGTAAACGCAGTTAAAGAAGGCGTAGCAAAAGGCTGCGTGGTAAAGGCGATCATTAGGTTTAGGACGACTCTTAAGGATACCACTAATGACGTCGCCGAAAGGAGTGACCTCATCAAACCGCTTTCCCGTTTTGTCTTTCCATATCATGTCAAGAAACCGCTTTCCGTCAGCGGAGACGTGCTGGCGAAGTGCTGTACGCCACTGCCGCGATGTCCTGAACACGTTCGGACGTCCATCGAACCTCGTGCGTTGTAGAAAATGTGTGAGAGCGCTGTTTTGTGCTTTGATCTCCTTCCAAGCTGACCGATACGTCGCTGGCAGTGTTGTGGCGCCGGTTCGCGATCCTGGACCATAGTGGCAACACTTGCCATTCTTCTTGAGAGTCTCGATGCGCTTGCGGACTGTCTTGAAACGCTGGGGGGCTCTGGCGACACACAAGAACGGCCAACAAGTAACGCCGGTAACGATGCCCGGAAACAGCTCGGCCGCAAGGCCGTGGTATTTGAGGATACTCTTGAGGGTTCCGGGACCTGCTGCTCCAAGATCAAGGAAGTCCCCCTTCAGGAGTTCGTTAACCCGCACTGTATTGGGGGTCACTAAGTGCAGTACATCGCTTGTGGACGTCACAGCGCGCGCTCCCATCTGTTCCTGCGCTCAACCTTGTCCTTCTTCCGGCGGGAACGCCACCGCCGGCCAGTTGTGGGGGATACCATAGCGGATGACGGCTTCCAGGACAAGGGGGAGCAGGGCGAGGAGGAGGCGGGAGGAACGGTCGAGGGTGGTGCGGTTGAGGCGGCTGCCCTGGGTGGCGGCGCCGTGGAAGATCTGCTGACGCATGATATAGAGTCGGTCCACGAGCTCCTTGAGGCAGGGAGAGACGCGGTGGTGGGCGAGATCTATGGAAAAGCGGCGGTCGGTCCGGCCGGCCTGCTCGTCGGAATAGGTGTCCGGAGCAAGCCAGAAGCGTTCGTCGAGATAGCGGTCGGCCACGAGGCGGGCGGCGGAGGTCTGGAACCAGCGGGTGGCCAGCAGACGGGTCAAGCCGCCGTCGGCGTCGAGGTCGGCGACGGTCCGCAGGAACTCGCGGTAGGCGAGGCGCTCGCTGGTGGGGCGGTTGTTGTCGTCGAGCCGGCCGTAGAGGGCGTTGAAGGCGATCCAGGCATTGATGAAGCGGCCCTCGGCGTCGCCGGCCTGCTCGGCCCGTTCGAGCCAGGAGAGGCTCCGCCACACGCGGATGGCCCACGCCTGGTGACCGTCGCGGTCGGCCTGGGGCACGGCTTTGAACAGTCGGCGCAGGTCGGCTGCGGTCGGCGGGCCGCTGTTTGCGGGAGCGGGCGGGGTGGACATAAGAGGTCTCCGCAACGCTGTCAAACCACGAAACGTAAACGTGTGCGAGGAAGATACCGGATGTGGGAGGCGTCCGCAAACATAGGGGGAGAATGGCGAATGCCCGAACCCCAATGACCAATCAATGACGAAGCCCGAATGACCAATGAATGCCCACGTCCGAAATCGGGAAGCCGTTCACGAGTCGAACCTCCAGGGGCAATCATTGAACAAGGAGGTAACTGAGACAACAGAGAGGTCGGCCTGACACTCCATCTCTTCCCTTTCAACATTCGCGATTCGGGCTTCATTGGCCATTGGGGCTGCCGACGGAGAGGAAACGGTTTTGGCAGCAGAGCCGCGACCGCAAGGGAGCGGTGCGCTGGGTAGCGCAGAACCGCTTCCTTCCGGGCACGGCTCTGATTGCCGCGCGGGATCTGATCGCCCCGGTCGTTCCTCACGTCGCGCCAGTGCGGAAGCCGATCCGCGGGCGGTGGTCGGCGGCGAGGGAGCCCTCCAGTTCGGATTGCACCGCGTGGCGGAAGTCGGCCATGCTCACGACGCTGTCTTCGCCACGGCACAAGGCCCGGCGGGCGGCGTTGAGCAGGGCGTTCTTGATTTGCCCGCCGGACAGGTCGGCCGCGCTCAACTCCGCGAGGTCCACATCCTCCGCCAGCGGCAGCGTCTCAGGCAGCAGCTTGCGCCAGATGGCCGCCCGCATCGCCGCGTCCGGGCGATCGAAACGCACCTTGAGGCTGATACGTCGCTCCAGCGCCGGATCGAGGCTGACCTTGCGGTTGGTCGCGAGGACGCATACGCCTTCGAAGCGTTCAAGCTCCTGGAGGAGCACATTAACATCGCGAACCTCCCAACTGTGTGTGCTCGTATCACGGTCGAAGAACATCGCGTCGGCCTCGTCCCAGAAGAGCACGGCGCCATGCCGGGCCGCGTTGCGAAACGTCTTGACGATGCGCTTCTCGGTCTCGCCGACGAAGCAGTTCTGGATCTTGGAGTAATCCACGACGAGGATGTGCCGATCCAGCTCGGCGGCGAGGGCTTCGGCGGCGGCGGTCTTGCCCACGCCGGGCGGGCCCTCGAACAGGAGGGTGACCGCTCGCCCGTAGGTGATCCGCTGGCCGAGACCCCAGTCCTCCATCAGCCGCCGATGCTGCCGGGCCTGTACGAGGGCCATGCTCAGACATTCGTTGACCGCGTTGGAGAGCACCAACTGGTCGAGGCGCATTTTGGGGGCGCGCAGCCCGGCGGCGCGGCGAATTGCCGGGGAGGTGCAGCGTTCCACCCCGAGCAGTGTCAAGGCACGTTCGCCGAGCTCAAACTCCACGGTTTTGAGATCATCGGGCCGATCGCTCACAAACGAGTCAGTCCCCTGACACGGGCGAATAAGTTCGCTGCGCACCAGTGGAGCGGCCGGCGTCAACTCGGCAAAGCCGTCCTCGTAGTCGAGCGGGTCTCGTGTGCATGCCCAGACGAGGTACTCGCCGGTGAAGAGGTCGTGGTCCGCGGGCAGATGAGCCAGTGCCTTGCCGACCAGGGCCAGCAGAATTATCTCGCGGCCCCGATCACGATCGACCTCAGCCAGCAGTCGAGACAGACCCCACTTGGGGTGCAGGTTGAGGATATCATGGAGCTCAGAGAGTCGTTGGCGCATCGCCTGGCGGTACCGACGACTGCGCGGAGCGAAGGGGTTGTTGTCGGCGATCTCGGCCATCAACTCCGCGTAGCGTGCGATGGCGGCGGTCACCTTGCGCAGCCAGCGATGCAAATCCTTCTCGCTCCGCACGTCGGCGCGGTGGGCGGCGAGAGTCTTGCCGTGCACGAGTTCGTCGACGATCGCGCGATCGAGAAGGAGCGTTCGCTCGCAGGGTTCCTGGTCCTCTTCGTCGTCGTCATCGAGCATGAGCGTCTCGCTTGCGGCGAGTCGGCCACGGAGGGTGACCGAGCGCATGAGGGTCAGACCGTCGCGCTGGGACGGACGCAGCAACTCGGTGATTTGGCTCAGCGTCGAGCAGGAGTAGCTCAACATGCCGATTCTGCCGAGGGCGGTAACCAGTAGCGCCTCGATCTCCACCGGCCGAAGCCGTAGCATGTAGCATCGTTCGACGATGGGCAGTCGGTCGCGTGAGGCGGCAAGGCGGGCGTGGAACTGCTTGGTTAGCCGGCGGGCTCTTTGGACCAGGGTTTGCCTGGACGGCACTTCGATGATGCGATCGAACTGGTCCACGGCCTGGCGAGCGCGGATGATCTCGGCCATGGCTTCCAGTGCGGCGTCGGTGGACGTGAAAGGTTTCCGGGTGAGTTGCTGAGACGGCCGGGCGGATTGGGCGGCGGTCAAAACGCGGGGATGGCGGTGAGCGGCATGGTTGGACGGCATGGTTGGTACTCCAATCCAGCCCGAGGCTGAATCGATCCAGTGAAGCCCGCAAAGGCCGACACGGCCCTTGCTTCGTCACCGGGAGCAGAGTACATTGTGGGGTAGGACATATGGTGTCCGACCCATGCGGGTGGGAAGTTTTTTTTCTAGGAGCAGAGTCCGCATGCCCCCCAAGAGCCCGTCGGAGAAGCCAGCGGTGGGCGTGCCGCCCCGGACAGGGCCGGCCGCGCTCGCTCGTATCTTTCGTATCGATAAGGAATTGCGTTCCGGGAGACCGGTGACTTGCGCCCGTCTGGCCGCTGACCTGGAGGTTAATGTCCGAACGGTACGCCGGGACATCAACTTCATGCGCGATCGGCAGGGGGCTCCGATCGAATTTGACAGCCGGGCCAATACATACCGGTACACCGATCTGCAGTACGTGCTGCCGATGGTGCGGCTCAGCGAAGGCGAGTTGTTGTATCTCCTGACGGCCGAGCAGTTCGTGCGTCAGGCTCGCGGCACGCCCCTGGCGGATACCCTTCATTCGCTCTACAGCAAGATCTGCGAGCGCATGACCGATCCGGTCGATGTCGATCCGGTTATCGTTCGCGGACAGGTCAGTTTTCACGCGGCGCCCGGCAGGTTGATCGACGAGAGAATGTGGTCCAATGCCTTTGCCGCCTTGCGAGCCTGTCGGGTGATCGAGATGACCTACCAGGGGCTCAAGGATGAGACCCCGAGCCCGCGTCGTGTCGAGCCGCTTCACATCGCGTGCGTAGACGGCGACTGGTATCTGATTGCCCGCAACGAGGGCACGCGGGAGGTTCGGCATTTCGCCATGTCGCGCATCGGGCAGGTGCGGGTGACGGAGGACAACTTCGAGTGGGAGCACTACGATCCCGAGACGCTGCTGAGCAATCGTTTTGGGCGTTTTATCGGCCGGCCGGGCGACTGCCTGCGGGTGGTGCTGGAGTTTGTACCGGAGGTGGCCCAGGCGGTGAAAGAACGCTCGTGGCATCCGCGTCAGGAGCTCAAGGAGTTGCGCGACGGTCGCACCCGCCTGACGCTGCCCATCCCCAAGGATGCCGTGGCGGAGATCCGGCGGTTCGTGCTTGGCTGGGGTTCGCGGGTCAAGGTGATCCAGCCGCGTGAGTTGCGGGAAGTGGTCATCGACGAAGCCCGGGCGATGTTGAAGGCCAACGGGTGCGAATGAGCGGCCTGCCGCCGGTTATGCCTCAAGTGCGGGCAGACCATCCGTGCGGGGCGGTCTGCGAAGCGTGGATCACGCGGTCTCGTTGGCGGCTTGGGCGGCCTGCTTCTCCTGTAGCTCCTTGATCTTCTTGTCGAGGCGGTACTGAAGCCACTTCTCGCGACGGTGCTTCTCCTTGGCCACGAGGCGCAGGAAGACGCAGACGCCGCCGGCCAGGACCAGGAGCATGAACAGGGTTGGTGGGTCAGGTGGGGGCATGGTGCTTGATCCGGTATCTGTGGGCGGGCCGGGTACGCCGGCACGCGTGGTTCGCCTGTTTCCTCATCGGATGGTTCGCGGGTCAAGTTCAGATCGCACGCCGCAAGAGTGTTCGTTCACGATCCGGCCGTTGACGCCTTCGCGGGGTGTGTCAGAGTCGGGCAAGATGGGCCCAGTAACCGCCGTCATGCCACGAGCCGGGTTGGAGCCCTGGGTCGGGGAACGTCCGGCGGCTGTCGATCAGTTTCCATGCGTCGTGCCGGGCGAGAAATCGCTCCACGACGTGCTCGTCCTCTTCCAGTTCGAGGCTGCATGTGCTGTACATGATGCGGGTTTGCGGACCCGCGAGGCGGTGGGCCCGACTCAGAAGGTCCAACTGCAGGCGTGACAGGTCTTCGAGGCCGCGTCGGCTGACGCGATAGCGGGCTTCGGGACGCCGGGCGAGTACCCCGGTATTGCCGCACGGAGCGTCGACCAGGATCCAATCCAAGCGATCCATGCCGCGGACGGCCTGCTCGATCTCGGTCGGCATGGCCGTTCGTACGCAGGTCAGTCCGAGTCGGCCGCTATTCTCGGACACCTGGGCGAGCCGCTGTGCGTCCTTGTCGCTGGCCAGGATCAGGCCGGTATCGCGCATCAGCTCGGCCAGTTGCGTCGTCTTGGTGCCCGGGCCGGCACAGAGATCGAGGACCACCTGCCCCGGTTGCGGATCCATCGCCCGGACGACGGCCATGGCGGTGCGGTCCTGCGCCTGGAACAGGCCTTCCGCAAACGCCTTGGTCCGGGCGAGCGGTACGCCGGGGTCCACGGTGACCACGTCTTCCTCTGCGTGCAGTTGCACCTTGACGCCTTCTTCCGACATGCGGGCGGCGAGGTCCGTCGCGTTTGTCCGCAGCGGGTTGGGCCGCAGGACGGTGGTCGGGCGGCAGATGCCCGCGAGGCAGATTTGCCGAGCCGTGGTCAGCCCGAAGGCCGTGACCCACCGCGCGACCAGCCAATCCGGGTGCGAGGTCGCCGCCGCCCAGTAGTCCACCGGTTGCTCGCCAGGGTCCGGTAATACTTCGCGGCTAAACTGGCAACACTGGTCTGCGTCCACGGGGATCGCTCGGCGCGAATCGCTTTGGCTGATGGGCACCCGCCGCTGCTCGATTTCCCGCTGGAGTTGCCGGAGCACGGCGTTGACGAACCGCCCCGCCCGAACGCCGCCTTCCGCCTTGGCTTGGTCCACCGCCTCAGCGACGGCCGCGAAGGGGGGGATGCCGTCCAGCCAGATCAACTGGTAGGCCCCGAGCTGCAGGATGTGCTGGAGACGGTGGTTGATCCGCTGCCAGCCGTGAGCCGCCAAGCCCCCGAGAAGCCGGGCCAGTGTGAGGCGATGTCGGACCACCCCGAGGACCAACTCCGCAGCCAAGCCCCTTTCGCCCGGGGGCAGTCGGCCGCCTTCGATGAGGGATTCGAGGGACTCCCGGCTGGTGCGGCGGTCCTCGCGCAGGTCGGCCAAGACCGCCAGGGCTGCCTGCCGGGCGGCGTAAGGTGGTTGGCCGGGTCGGTCTGGCGGGTTATGTTGCGGGTCGGCCATGGGCAAAAGCATACCCAAAAGCAGGGCCGGGGACACGCGGGCAGGGGGGGGACGCCATGGAAGAACGTGCTCCGTTCTTGGCCGTGCCTTGTGAAGCGGACCCCGCGACGGCGCGAAAGGATTTGCTTTGGGACGCCGAAAGAAGATAATGGTGCTTTCGACGCCGGGTGCCGCCGTGCGTAGCGGTCGGTGTCAGCCGTAGGAGTCTGTTGAGGTAGGTCGATCGTGGCCCAAACGGAGAGTATCCAGTTCGAAGCTCGGGTAGTGAAAGCACTGCCCAACGCCCAGTTTATCGTCGAGGTACAGACTGGCGACGTCAAACACGAAGTCCTCGCCCACATTGCCGGCAAGATGCGCAAGCACTTCATTCGCATCGTGCCTGGCGATACCGTGACCGTTGAGGTTTCCCCCTATGATCTGAGCCGCGGGCGGATCACCTACCGCCAGCGATGACCCTCCGCTGATTAGCCTGATTGTCACTGTTGCCGCTTGGCGAAGGTGCACGTGTGTGTTCTCGCCTTCGCTCCATCTTCGGGGCTCGCAGGGAGCGGGCTCATCTGCCGAGAGCGATCGTCTCACATATGGGGTGTATACGGGAGCATGGTGCCGGCAGCGTGGCTGTCTGCGACGAGCGATCCTATAATGCCCGCGTAGTGTTCTCGGGGTGCATGCCCGTCGGGTTTCAGATTCGGATGACGCGATCATGACGCTTGCCGAGCGAATCAGTGAGGAGTTCCTGCCTTTCGTTCAGCAGCCGGGCCAGTACATCGGTCGCGAGTGGAACCAACTCGTCAACACCGGCGACTGGGAGCGGGCGGAGGTTCGCGTCGCCATCGCATTCCCTGACACCTACTCGATTGGCATGAGCCATCTGGGCTGCCAAATCCTCTACTGGCTGTGCAATCATCTGCCCGGCGTCTGTGCCGAGCGGGTTTACGCCCCCTGGATCGATGCCGAACAGGTGATGCGGCAGCGGGGCATTCCGCTGTTTACCTGGGATACACGGCAGCGGGTCAGCGAAGCGGATATTCTCGCCATCTCGTTGCAGTATGAGTTGTCGTGCGGCACGGTGCTGCTGCTGTTGGACTTGGCGGGCATTCCGTTTCGGGCGGCGGACCGCCAGGAGCATCATCCGCTGGTTATTGCTGGCGGATCGCAGGTTGATGCCCCCGAGCCATTCGCCCCCTTCTTCGATCTGATGGTGATGGGCGACGGCGAGGAGAGCATGAAGGCCATCGTCGAGTTGCACCGGCGCATGAAGCGCGAGGGTGCTTCGCGGCGGGATGTGATCCTGGAGATGGCCCGGCAGTTCGAGTGGATTTACGCTCCCGGTTTGTACGAGCCTGAGTATCTTCCGGACGGCACGCTGGCGGGGCTGCATCCTTCCAGCGCCTGCCCGACCGGTTTCGTGCCGCCAGCCACGATCAGCCGCTGCCAGACGCCGAACTTCGAGGATGCGGCGTTTCCGACGCGGCCGTTGGTGCCGTACACGGAGGTGGTGCACGACCGCATCGGTATCGAGATCATGCGTGGATGTCCGCAGCGTTGCCGGTTTTGCCATGCCGGCTTCACCAAACGGCCGTTGCGGCTGCGTGCGGTGGACCGGATCATCGAGATTGCCGAGCAGGCCTGGGCGGCGACGGGGCAGGAGGAGATCGGTCTGTTGAGCCTTTCGACCGCGGACTATCCCAAGCTCCGCGATCTTGCCGAGCGCCTCAATGAGCGTTTTGCGCGCCGGCGGGTCAATCTGTCCGTGCCCTCGCTGCGTGTCGACAAGATGCTGGCGAACATTCCGTGGATGACCAACAGCGTGCGGAAGGGTGGGTTGACCCTGGCTCCCGAGGCTGCGGCGGATGATATGCGAGCGGCCCTGAAGAAGAAGGTCACAGACGGTGATTTGTTCGAGGGCCTCAAGCAGGCGTATGCCGCAGGGTGGAACTCCGTCAAGCTCTATTTCATGTGTGGTTTTCCCGGCGAGCGGGACGAGGACATCATCGGCATCTTTGATTTGGCCCGGCAGGTGAGCATGGCCAAGAAGGGCGTGCGTGGTGGGCCGGCCGCGGTGACCGCCAGCGTGAGCTGGCTGGTGCCCAAGCCGCACACGCCGTTGCAGTGGGCCGCTCAACCCACCGCAGATTACTTCCACCATGCCCGCCGACTGCTCCGGCAGGCCGCGATGCAGACACGCTCCGCGGTGCGCATCAAGACGCACCGCATCGAAAGTTCGATCATCGAAGCGGTAATTGCCCGAGGCGATCGTCGCTTGGCCTCCGCGATCGAGGCGGTCTACGCCTTGGGTGCCCGGCTCGACGCATGGGAAGAACGCTTCAACTACGACCTGTGGCAGCGGGCCTTCGACCAGACGGGTATCGATCCTGCCTTCTATGCCCACCGCGAACGTTTGATGACCGAGGTTCTGCCGTGGGACCACATCCGTAATTCCCGCGATCGCGAGTACCTTGCCAGTCAGTATGAGGATCTCTTCGTGCAGCTTGGTCGGCCGGCAGCGGTCTGAGGGGGCCTGTGCCCCGGCGTGCGTTGCGCGACCCGGAGCTGTGCTATGCAACGCCTTCGGCGTAGGGCGGTGGCCGGCGTTGGAACGAGAATGGCACGCCTTCGGTGATGTGTCGAAGCCGGCAGGGACGCCCAAACGATGTACTTCCGTTGTTGAGTGGAAGCTGGCAGCGACGCCGAAATGATACACCTTTGGTGTGGGGTGGCGGGTGACGCGGACACGCGCCCAGCGTTTGCGCCGCCGGCCGTGTTGGGCCCGAGAAGTGGCATACCGATGGACAAAGTTGAAACTCAGTGGGTTCTTGCGTTTGGCGATGGTATACTTTGACAGCGGAACACAATGGGAGGGAGTCGCGGTGCGGATGAATCGATGGGTCCGAAAATGTGGCGGCGTATTGGCCGGGTGGCTGGTGGCGCTCGGTGTGGTTGCCGCACCGGTTCAGGCGGATTCGGCCTTCCGCGCGATTTGGGTCGATGCAATCTACGAGGGGTTCAAGACGACCGCTCAGGTCGACGCCCTCGTTGCCCGGGCCCAGCAGGGCAATTATAACGCCATCGTTGCCCAGGTGATGAACTACCAGGAGGCGTCGGGCTATCGCGGGGCGTACTGGAACTCGTCCCTGGTGCCCAAGTCGCCGGCCGTTGCCAGCGGCTTCGACCCGCTCGCTTACCTGTGTACGAAGGCTCACGCGGCGGGTATCGAGGTTCACACTTGGTTGGTCACCTACCGTGCGAGCAACAACTGGCCGCCGACGGGTAACAGCCTGCTAGCCGCCCATCCTGAGTGGGTGACGGTCCCACGGGCGGCGATAGGCGGCGGGCCGATTACCCTTGATGGCCATTACTTCCTCGATCCCGGTTCGCCTGATGTGCAGGAGCACCTCATCGGCATTGTTCGTGAGCTGGTGACCAATTACCCCATCGACGGCATCAACTGGGACTACATTCGCTACACGCAGCAGGACTCGGGTTACCCCGCCGACAGCAACTACGCCAACTCCGGCCTGGCTCGCTTCCAACGGCTGACCGGTACGACCGAGGTGCCCGCCGCGAACGACTCCGCGTGGAGCGATTTTCGCCGGCGCACGGTTGACGAGCTTGTTCGCCGTTGCCGGATGGAAATCGCCGCCATCACCAGTAATCCCCGCCAGCCGCTGCGGCTGACGGCCTGCCTGTTCTGTCCCGGGAGCGCATCCACCAACTTCACCTCGACATCCGCTTACATTCTGCATCAAAACTGGAAGCACTGGGTGGAGATGGGCTGGCTCGACGCGGGCACGCCCATGAACTACAAGAACGAAGCCACTTATGCCTCGGCTTACCGAACGTGGATCAACAGGCTCATGAGCTGGCGGGCGGACCGGCACATGTACTGCGGGCAGGGCAACTACCTCAACACCATGGCCAACAGCCTTGCCCAGATGCAGTACATTTACGCGGCCGGGGCGCACGGTTCGGTCAATTACTCCTACTACTCGACCACCAGCAGCGGTAACGACTGGACTTGGTACCCGTACATGGCCGCCCAGTTGTTTACCGCCCCGGCGAGCACGCCGACCATGCCCTGGTGGGACTCGGCCACTGCGACCGAAGGCTTCCTGTGGGGCCGTGTGACTGACGCGGACACCGGCGAGCCGATCGAGGACGCGACCGTCCAGGCGGGTTCGCTCCCCGCCGTGTACACCGACGGCAACGGCTACTACGTCATCAGTCGCATTCCAGCCAGCGCGGCGGGCACCGACTACGTCCTCACCGCTGGTCGGGCAGACTATCCCGCACCCGTGAACCATGAGGCTGTCACCGTCACGGCGGGCGGCGTGTCGCGTGACGATTTTGCCATCTCGATGCAGTTGCCCTGCGAGGACACATTGCTCAGCGGGTTCGAGGGTTACTCGGTAGGCAGTGAGGTGATGTTCCGGCCGCCGCGGTTCTCGGGCTCGACCAGTGGGCACCTGCTTAGCTCTCCCAACGTCAGCGAGGCAACTGACGTGGTGGAGGCGTTCAACGGCACGCAGTCATGCCGTTTGGCCTGGCAGTTCATCGACAACGTCACCAGCCGCTGGGTTCGTGTGACCACGAGCAACGCAGCCAATCTGCCGAACCCCACGATCTGGTTGGATCGGCCTGTCCGCATTCGTCTGCGGCTGGATGCCGGCTCACTTCTCGTCACTTTGGGCGTCCGCGAGACCGGAACCACCGCGGCGATCGGCGCGGATGGCGGGACCAGCGGGACCATCGAGTTGATCGGTGCCAGTGAGAAGATCGGCTCCGCGCCGCAGGGCAAGTTGCTGGTCGCTCGTCCGGGCATGTGGCAGACGCTCATCTTTGATCCCGCGTCCGATCCCATCATCGCGATGACCGGCGACGGGGAGTTGAGTTCCGCCACCGGCAAGGGTACCATCGAGAGCCTGGTTTTTGCCTCGACCGGCCAGTTTGGGCCGTTCACCGTCTACCTGGATGAGGTTGAGCAGGTCTGTACGGTCGGGCAATGCGGCGATTTCGATAGCGACGACGACGTGGACAGTGCCGACGTCTTCAGTTTTCGTGGCTGCCTTACCGGGGCGGATCTGGCGGCCGTGGAGTCCTGCCGAGATGCCGACCTCGACGGTGACGGCGACGTGGACCTGGCGGACTTTGGCTTCCTGCAGCGCTGTTTGAGCGGCAGCGCCATCGCCGCCGATCCCGCTTGCGGGCGTTGAATGAGGGCGGGATGCCAAAGGCCAAAGGCTGATCGTGTGGCACTGCTCTGTGAGCAATGTGGGAGGCGTGCAGGCCCGCGGAGGCGTGCAATCAGTCCGTATGGCATCGCATTCGCATATGTACAGCGTCCTCACGCACTTTCCTGCTTTGAAGCCTGTCTGACGTTCCAGCGCCGCCGTACTGTCAAGCGACTCAGTTGCGCAGCAAGCCCTCAGGCCGGCGGAAAAGAGCCAGTCCCCGAAGGCCGTGGCGACCGTCGCCGGTAGCGGTCGTCCCCTCCGCCGCGGTGGACAGGCTGTGGCGTCGGCGGCCCCCGCGTTGGCCACCGGTCTGCTGACTCGGCCGCTCAGAAGTGATACAATACGAGCTGGTGGAGGTTGATCTGCGGAGAGTCGTTCGGGATGCCGTGTCCCATTTCGGCTCTCATGTGGCAGCGCTACCGGATAACGCTATCCAGTGCTGCCATGTCATGCTGCACCTTGTCCGCGGCGAGGGACGAGACGATGCGATCACTCTGCCTCCTCTGGTTTGCGCTGGCGGCCTCAACCGCGGGCGCTTCCTCATCGCTGAGCGACCTGACTGGACCGTGGATACTGGTCGTCGACGATCACCCCATCGCGTCCAAAACTCAAGTCACCCGCACTTACCACCCATTCCAGAAGCATCTGTCCAATCCGGTGCTGCCCGGCGATGAGCCGTGGGAGCACGATCTCGTCTACGTCTACGGCACCTCGCTACCCAACGAGTCCGGCCAGGGCTATCGGCTCTGGTACCACGGGTTGCCTGCCGCGCACGAAACCCAGGTCTACCGTCTGATGTACGCCACCAGCGACGACGGGGTCCACTGGGACAAGCCCGCGCTGGGTATTGTGGACTGGTTCGGCTCCACGGCCAACAACATCTTCCTACGCCGCACCAACCGCGATCATATCCCGTCCATCATCCACACACCCTGGGATCCAGACCCGCAGAAACGTTATCGCATGATCAACTGGGACAGCATCATCAATGCCTATTTGGGCGCCTACTCCGCCGATGGTATCCACTGGACGGATTCCCCCGCCAACCCGCTCTTACGTAGTGGCGGCGACGTCGGCCAGTTCGTCTGGGATCCCCATACCCAACGCTATCTCGGCTACCTCAAGGTTAATCCCGACGTCCGGGGGATGCGTCGCCGCGCCGTGGGTTTCACCGCGACCACCAATTTCGAGTCCTGGTCCAGCCCCACACTGATCCTCGCCCCCGACGACTTCGACGACCGCTGGGCATACAGCACTTTCGGGCCGGAGCGCACGCATTTCTATGGGATGTCCGCCTTCCCGTACGAGTCGATGTACCTCGGTTTCCTGTGGGTTTTCCGAGCGACCGATCCCGAGGGCTATCACGACGGACCGATCTTTGTCGAGCTGGTCACCAGCCACGACGGCGTCAACTGGCTCCGCCAGGAGGGGAATCGCCCGCCCATTCTCGAACTGGGGCCGCCCCGAAGCTGGGACGACGGTATGCTGTTCACTACCAACCATCCGATCGTCGAAGGCAACACCATCCGCCTCTACTACGGCGGCTGCGACGGCCTGCATGCCGGTCCCATCAGCTCGTGGATCGCGGGCATCGGTCTGGCGACCCTGCGAAAGGACGGCTTCGCCTCGCTCGACGCCGGCTCAACACCGGGAACCGTGATCACCAAACGCCTCGCCAACGTCCAGGGGCCGCTTCGTGTCAACGCCAACGCGGCCGGTGGCTCCTTGGCCGTCGAAGTGCTCGACGAACAAGGCAACGCTGTCCCCGGCTACGCGGCTGCCGATTGCCTCGTCCTTCAGGCAGACGCTGTCGATACGACCATCAGCTGGACAGGCTATACCGAATTGCCAACCAGCTATCCGACAATCCTCTTGCGATTCATCCTCCAGAACGCCTCGCTCTACTCCTTCATGGCCGGCGATAACGCGACGCTCCTCGATGAGCCGGATGCCGTGATGCTGGAGAGCCTCTACACCTTCGAAGGCTACACCGGCACCACCGCCGTCGACCAGCGATGGCTGGACGGTACCCAGGCGATGACGTTCTGGGACGCCGCGGTCGTCGAGGCTGATCCCGCTCATGTGCGTTTCGGTCAGCACGCAGCCCGGCTTTCCGACCCCGCCACCTCGGCCGGCTCGATCGAGATTGCGGATACCACCGATCTTTCGACCCAGTTCACTCTCGCCGCCTTCGTCCAAAGCGCTGACAATCAGCAGGCCCGGCTATTCAGCAACGATGACGGCAATGGGAACGTCGGCACCTCCGAGCTGATTCTCTCCTTCGACCCGACTGGTACCACCTTGCCCGGCCTTCGGCTCACCTGCAAAGGCATCGTTGTCAATTCGTTGCCTTACAGCTTCGCCGACGGCGGGTACCACCATCTGGCCGTCACCTACAACCAGGGATCCGTCACCTTCCATATCGACGGTATGCTCATGGGCCAAGGACGTGTCGGGGGCGGAGCACCGGTCCTGCTGGCTCGCAACCTTCGTGTGGGCCGCGATGCGCTTCCGGATGGCTACAGTGTTCGGCAGTTCTACGGGTGGGTCGACGATGTGCTGGTGATTCGCAGAGCCCTGTCACCGGAGGAGGTGACTGGGCTTGCCCTGAACGGCGCTGCCGCGTTTTTCGGAATCGGCGTCGTGGCCGGCGACCTGAATCAGGATGCCACCGTCGACGAAGTCGATTGCGGCATACTGCGCGAAGGGCTGCGCTTGGGCTTGGGCGATCCCCAGTTCATTCCGGTCGCCGATTATGACGCCGATGGCCGACTGACTTGTGCCGACGCGGATGCCTGGATGGCCGCCTATCGGGTCTACGTGGGCGACCCTGACGCGCAAGACCCCTGCGGCCTCCTGGATCCGACCGACAGCGACCGCGACGGTATCCGCGACCTGTGCGACTTCTGCCCCGCGACGGTGCTCGGAGCCGCGGTGGATGCCTACGGCTGCCCACCGCGCGTCCCCGGCGATATGGACGGCGACGGCGACGTCGACCTGACCGACTTCGGGTTCATACAAACCTGCTTGACCGGGCCGTATGTGCTGGTGACTGAGCAGGCCTGCGTGCTGGCTGATCTCAACAGCGACCGCCGCGTGGACTACCGCGATTTGGCCATCTTCCGCAACTGCGTGAGTGGGGGGGACATTGTCGCCGATCCGTGCTGTGACACGGCCTGCGAGTGACCGTTGCCCAGCGATCCCGGTTGTCCGTTGCCGTCCCCGTTGCCTGTGAGCAGTGCTTTTCGCGTGTAAGGCCCACTTCGCGATCGCTGTAACAGCTCGCGAAACGGCGTGTTTATCGCTAACACCCCGGTCTCCACGGGGGGCGACCGCTACGGGCAATGCTCTATGAGCAGTATCCTTCGCGTGTAAGGCCGGGTTCGCGATGGCCTGTCTTCGCGTGCTGAGATACTCTTCCCATCATCGCGGATGCGCTCCATATTGCGGGTCGCCATGTTGGCGGTTGCGAGCGGAAGTTGTGGGCATTCACAGGCCGGAGCGGCTAGACTATCGCAGCTTCCGCGGTGCGGTGACCTGCGTCGCGGGTGAGCGGTTGGTGGCTTGCGGGTTGTACGATACAGGTGAGACGTTGTCGAGCGCGGTCCAAGTCAAAAGGGTTATCGTAGTGGGAGGCGGGATCGCAGGTCTGGCCGCCGCCCATCGCCTCGTCGAGCGGTCCGTGCAGGCATCGACACCCTGTGACCTCACCGTGCTCGAATCCAGATCACGCCTTGGTGGCAGCATCGTCACCCAGCGGCGCGACGGCTTCCTCATCGAAGGCGGCCCGGACTCCTTTATCACTCAGAAGCCCTGGGCCATGGCCTTGTGCGGGCGGCTGGGCATCGCGGACCAGGTCATCCCGACCAACCCGGACAAGCGGCGAGTCTACGTCGTCCGTCGCGGCCGCCTGTATCCGATTCCCGAGGGCTTCTTGCTGCTGGCTCCCACGCGAATTTGGCCTTTTGTGGTGAGCCGGCTGTTCACCTGGCCCGGCAAAATGCGCATGGGCCTGGACCTGATCCTGCGGGCCAAGGGGCGAGCACCCGGCGAGGACGAGAGTCTCGCCGATTTCGTCCGCCGCCGGTTCGGCCGCGAGGCTCTCGAACGTATCGCTCAACCTCTCGTGGGCGGGATTTACACCGCCAATCCCGAGGCACTGAGCCTGCGGGCCACCATGCCGCGGTTCCTGGAGCTCGAAGACCGTTATCGCAGCGTGATCCTGGGCATGCGCCGGGCAAGGGCCGCGGCTCCCAAGACCAGCGGCGACAGCGGGGCTCGATACAGCATGTTCGTCTCCATGGCGGACGGTATGGACACCTTCACCGATGCCCTGACCGCTCGCCTGCCTGCCGGGGCGACGCGCACCGGCGTTGCCGTGACCCGCATCGAACGCGCTGACAACGCTTGGCGGGTTGTGCTCGACGACGGCTCAATCGTGTTGTCCGAGGCGGTCATTCTCGCCTGCCCGGCCCACGCCTCCGCGAAGATCCTGCGTTCGGTCGATGCCGATTTGGCCGACCAACTCGCGACCATCGAATATGCCTCCTCCGCGACGATGACCTTGGGGTTCCGTCGTGAGCAGATCCGCCATCCGCTGGACGGCTTCGGCTTCGTCGTGCCGGTGGTGGAAGGGCGGTCGATCATCGCGGGCACCTTTGGCAGCGTGAAGTTCGCGGGTCGCGCCCCGGATGGCTGTGTGCTCATGCGGGCCTTCCTCGGTGGGGCGGTGCAGCCGGACATCTATGAACTCGACGACACCCGCCTGCGTGAGGCCGTGCTCCGCGACCTCCGCGAGCTGATCGGCGTCCAGGGCGACCCGCTGTTCGTCGAGCTGCACCGCTGGCCGCGCTCCATGCCGCAATACCCGGTCGGCCACCTGGATCGCGTCGCTCGAATCACGGCCCAGGTAGAACAATGGCCGGGCTTGGCTCTGGCGGGAAACGCGTTCGGCGGTGTGGGTATCCCGGATTGTGTGCAGTCCGGCGAGTCAGCCGCCGATCGGGTGTTTGACGCCTTGTCCTGCAACACGGCGTCACCGGCAGAGCCGCGCCCGTAAGGAAGCGGTCCAACAGAGCCGCGCCCGTCAGGAAGCGGGCAGGTATACTCTGGAGCGATTCACGCCCCATCGTAGCGGTCGCCCCCCGACTTCGGCGAGCTCAGCCGAGCCGTGGCGACCGGCGTATTCCTTGCGAGTTCGCGGGCCACCAGGGGCGGCGGCCGCTACGCCATTGCGTG
>JAAYDF010000054.1 GCA_012729395.1 Phycisphaerae bacterium | reverse complement strand
TGCGGATGTGCACGCCGTTGGTGATCGAGGTGATGGGAACCTCATTGACCGGGACGCCGGGGTAGACGGCGCTGAACATTTTGCGTGAGACTTCGCCGTGGAGTCGGCTTACGCCGTTGCTCAGGTGCGAGAGCCGCAAAGCGAGGACGGCCATGCTGAACGGCTCGTGGGTGTCGTTGGGGTTGATGCGACCGAGTTCCAGGAGCTGCTGCTCGCTGATGCCCAATGCGTGCCGATAGCTGGCCAGGTAACGGGTGACCAGTGACATGGGGAATGTGTCGATACCGGCGGGCACGGGGGTGTGCGTAGTGAAGACTGTGCCGGTGGCCACCAACTCGCGGGCCTCCTCGAAGCTCAGTCCGCTGTTGCGCATTCGCTCGTGGATGCGTTCGACAGCCAGGAAGGCGGAGTGCCCTTCATTCATATGGCAGACCGACGGCTCGATGCCTACCGCTGCCAAGGCTCTCAGCCCGCCGATGCCCAGAATGACCTCCTGTCGGATACGATTTTCCTGGTCACCGCCGTAGAGCCGGGCGGTGATGTCGCGGTCCTCAGGGCGATTCGTGGGCACGTTGGTGTCCAGCAGATAGAGGACGACTCGCCCGACCACGGTCTTCCACACCAGGGCGCGCACCTCGTGTCCGCCCACGTCGACGACGACGCTGAGTTGTTGTCCCTGCTCGTTGCGTACCATGTTGATCGGCAGCGTGGAGAAGTCCAACTCGGGGTAGTCCTCGAACTGGTACCCATCCTGCGTGAGATACTGATGGAAGTAGCCCTGACGGTACATCAGGCCTACGCCGACCAGCGGCAAGCCGAGATCGCTGGCGCTCTTGAGATGATCGCCTGCCAAGGTGCCCAGACCACCGGAGTAGATCGGCAAACACTCGTGCAGCCCGAACTCAGCGGAGAAGTAGGCGATGGTGCCTGTGGGCCGCTTGCCGTAGTGCTTGTCGAACCATGTGGGCTGTTCGAAGTACGCCTCCATCTCCCGGAGGACGCGGTGCAGAGCGGCAATGAATGCCGGGTCCGCCGCCAGCCGGTCCAGTCGTTCCTGGCGTATTCGGGCCAGCATGGCCACCGGGTTGTGTTTCAACTCCCGCCACAAGTCGACATCCATGCGGCGGAAGAGCTCGAATGCCTCTGATGACCAAGTCCACCAGAGGTTGTAGGCTAAGTCACGAATCGGCCGGAGAGGCTCCGGCAACGAAGGCATCACCATGAAGCTGCGAACCTGGTTCATTGTATCCACCGGTTGATAAGGCCTATATTCTCTCCGTTCCCAGCGGCTGGGATCGCTCACCTGCCCAATATCGGCAGATTGCGGACGAATCTAAGCCTTTAGAAGAAAAGGACCAAGCCTTTCCCGCGAGATCCTGATGCCGCTGCTCAAAGCATACACCGCCAAGTGGCCTCCGGCCGGTCGTAGCGAACATTTATAGCTAGAAGAGATGCTCTAAATTGCTGTGGCGGATTATCGTCAGGTCGCCGCTCTGCTCTGAAGTGGGCACGCAACTTGTTGTTGAATGGCCCCCGCCATTGGTTCGTCAGGTTTTGTTGGGCGAGTACTTCGTTGATGCTCCCGTTCCAGTGGCGGCTGTGGGTACAATGGTGACCGAGTCTTGGCTGGACCTGTGGCAGAAATCTATTGATTGGCGGAGGCGAGAATCATGGCGATGACGCGTCGGCAGTGTTTGGCGGAGACAGCGACCGCAGCGGCGGGGCTGGTCCTGGGTACCCGGGTTGTGCGGGGCGAAGAGGCGACGTCGAGGCCGGGTAGGCGCAAGGATCTCAGGTTGGCCATGTGCGACTGGTCGATGGGACGGATGGATCCCTCGGCGTTTGGCTTGGCCAAGGAGATCGGGCTGCAGGGGGTGCAGGTCAGTTTGGGGACGGCGGCAAACGGCATGTGGCTTCGTCGGCGGGAGATCCAGGAGCAATACCGGCAGGCGGTTCGTGAGAGCGGTTTGGCTATCTGTTCGCTGGCGATCGCTGAGCTGAACAATGTGCCGTTGATGTCGGAGCCGCGAGCTGCGGTTTGGGTTGCCGATGCGATTGAGGTTGCCCGGGAGATGAAGGTTGCTCGCATTCTGCTGGCCTTCTTCGGTAAGGGGGAGCTTCGCGAGGAGAACGAGACGGACATGCGGCGAGTGACGGAGGTTCTGCAGGAGCTGGCCCCGCGTGCGGAGAAGGCCGGTGTGGTGTTGG
>JAAYDF010000053.1 GCA_012729395.1 Phycisphaerae bacterium | reverse complement strand
GCGTGCGTGTGCGTCTTCTACTCCCTCCCACTCGCTTGCGCTCGGGGCTCGTTGGCTGGCGCGCGTGCTCGCGTGTGGTACTGCTCTGTGAGCATTGTTTTGCGTGCGTGTGCGTCTTCTACTCCCTCCCACTCGCTTGCGCTCGGGGCTCGTTGGCTGGCGCGCGTGCTCGCGTGTGCGTCTTCTACTCCCTCCCACTCGCTTGCGCTCGGGGCTCGTTGGCTCGCGGCTGCTGCTACCGGAAAACGCGACCCGGTGATAGCATACCTGCTGGTACTCGAACTGACCGATTGTCCGACGACGATTCGAGATGAGCGGCACCCGCACATGGGTCAGCTTGAGTGAGGGTGGGCTGGCTGAGCAGATCGTGATGCATGGAGACCAGAGTATGGCGACAGAACAAGCGATGCGGAAGTACTCGGGGCGTTGGCTTCTTGATGGGGTGTTGATGGCAGCGGCGCTGGGGCTGTTGTTGAGTGTGTCACCGGCCCGGGCCGAGGATGCGCCGGCGGGGAAGCCCGTACTGCTGATCGGCGCGGCCAGCGTGGACATCACCCCGCCGGAGCCGGTGTCGCTGCGCGGTCAGTTCAACCTGCGCATCTCCAAGGCGGTCGAGACGCCGCTGACCGCCAACGTCGTCGCCCTGGAGTCGCGCGTCGGCGATCAGTCGCTCGATGTCGCGGTCATCGTTTCGTGCGATTTGCTCAGTATCTCCAACGAAATGCTGCGCATGGTGCGCGAGGAGGTGGGCAAACGTCTGCCGACGCTGGACTCGCGGAAGGTGTTCCTGAGCGGAACGCACACCCACACTGCCCCGGACACCGAGTCTGGCCGATACGTCCTGCCGTCCGAGGGCGTGATGCAACCCGAGGCGTATCGGGCGTTCGCGGTCGAGCGGGTGGCCGAGGCGATCGGGCGGGCATGGCAGGGTCGCGGGCCGGGCAGCGTGACCTGGGGGCTGGGGCACGCGGTGGTGGCGTACAACCGGCGGGCGGTCTACGCGGACGGCTCGGCGGTTATGTATGGCAAGACCGACGTGCCGGAGTTCCGCGGTCTCGAAGGCTGCGAGGACCACGACGTCAACTCGCTGTTTTTCTGGAACGCGGATGGCAAGCTTATCAGTATCGGTGTCAACGTATCCTGCCCGTCTCAGGTGGTGGAGAGTCGATCGGCGGTCAACGCCGACTTCTGGCACCCGGTGCGTGAGGCCCTGCACGCCCGGTACGGTCCCGGGGCTTGCGTTCTTGGCTGGACGGGCGCGGGCGGCGATCAGGCCCCCCGGCCGATGCACCGCAAAGCGGCCGAGGCCCGCATGGCCAAGCTGCGCGGCCTGGAGCAGACCGAGGAACTGGCTCGCCGCATCACCCGGGCGGTCGACGAGGCCTACGAGGTGGTCAAGAACGATCGACGCGAAAGCGTGCCGTTGATCCACCGGGTCGAGACGCTCCGCCTGCCGATGCGATTGGTCACCGAGGCGGAATACGCCGAGGCCAAGGCCGCCTCGCACAAGGCCGCTGAGGAGATCGCGAAAAACCCCGCCACCTCTGAACACCTCCACAACATGATGCAGTGGCACGAGCGGATCGTGAAGCGGTTCGAGGCCCAGAAGGATGAGCCCAATCCTACGCATGAGGTCGAGGTGCACGTGATCCGCATCGGCGACGCGGTCATCTGCACGAACCCCTTCGAGTTGTTCACCGACTACGGCATCCAGATCAAGGCCCGCAGCAAGGCGATCCAGACGTTTGTGATCCAGTTGGCCGGCAGCGGCAGCTACCTGCCGACGGAGCGGGCGGCACGCGGCGGCGGGTACAGCGCTGTGGTCCAGAGCAACGCGGTCGGCCCCGAAGGCGGTCAAATCCTCGTCGACCGCACCGTCGCGGCCATCGACACGCTATTTGCCGAGTAGTCGGACGGAGCTGCCCTTTCAGAGCCGCGACCGCAAGAGAGCGGTGGCCTGCATCAGAGCCGCGACCGTGAGGAAGCGGTTCTTCTCGGCATTGAAGAACCGCTCCCTGACGGTCGCGGCTCTGCTGCGCCACACGCTTCTACTGGCTTGTTCCAGCCCATAGAACCATTGCCGGCAGGTTGGCGACGACGCGGTCGAAGAAGCCGGTAATGCGGGCAAGCTCGTGCGGCCCGGGGATGCGCCGTGCATGGACCACCCGCGAGATTCGCGAGTCACATGCTCGACGCGGCTTGCCGCTTCGCGCAACCGGCGAGTGCTCTCGCAGCTCAGGCGGAGGCGGCCATCAGTGTCTCGTAGCCTAGGGCGGCCATGTGTGGGCCGCAGATCTCATCGAGCGTGCGTTGTTGTGACGCCGTCAGGTGACGGCCGCGACCGACGGACTGGGCATGGACTGGCTGCCCGCCGCGGAAGAGGACCTCCGGGGCGCCGATGCCCGCGAAGGCCTGGGGCCAGCGGTGGTGGTCCAGCATGGAGTCGGCGAAGGGCATGCCCGCGTGATCGCAGACGCGACGCAGGGCGGCGGCGGGCTCGCGCACGAGGTCTTCGTAGCGGACGACGAACAGATTGCGGTCACGGGTCCACTCGACGAAATGCACCCAGTTGCGAGCCGCCCAGTTGACAATGTGGTCGTCATCGCGGAAGCGAGGCACGGTCGGCCAGAGGGTGCGGATCACCCGCCCGCGCCAGCCGAAGAACAACCGGCGGAGAAGCCCCACGGTCGAGGCGGCGGCGTCCCATGGGTGCCGGATGATCGCGATGATCGGCACCTGCTGGGCGGCGAGGTTGTCGAGCAGCTTGAAGTTGCCCCAACGCGGATGCAGGTCGATTTCGTGGAAGACTTCCTTGATGACCAGATAGCGCAGGTCGTTCTCGCGGGCCATGTCCTGCAGGAAGCGGAAGTAGCGGGCCGGTCGGCGATCACGCGGGAACGGGACTCGCCGCAGATGAGAGTCACGCTGGAAGCGGGCGTAGAAGTGCCGCAACGCCCACGGCGGCAGCAGGTCGTTCAGGTGGAACGGCTCACTGAGCGAAAGTACCGCCTCGCCGTTGGCCAGCAGCTTGCCCAGCAAGGTCGTCCCCGTCCGGGGCGGTCCGATGACAAAAACAGGTCTCATGTCCACGCGACACTCCTGGCAGGGAAAAAAGGTGTCAGGATGATTTTTGGCGACGGTGGCGGTCAGGCATCGTCGCCGAAAAATCATCCTGACACCTTTTTCCCCGGTGGCGGCTATGAATCGACCCGCGCAGGGGTCAGAGAAGCCTCGGTTCGGGGCACACTTGTAGCCGCGAGCCGGTGCCCCGTCAATGCGCTTCTCAAGGGCGCCCAGGCCCGCTATCCTCTCAGCATGGAAGCAACCCTCGAGCAGGAACGGAAAGACGAAGTCGCGGCGGTCGCCTCGCCCCCCGACCCGGGCAAAGTGCACGCCTACCATCAGGCCAAACGCATCTGCCATTTGGCGGGCATTGCCCAGGGAATCGCGTATTGGGGCATCTGGCTGGCCCTGGCCGGCGGGCTGGTCGCATGGCTGGATCAGTACCTCGATGCCCGTTGGCTGGCCCTGCTGGCCACCGCGGTCGTGATGCACGGCGGGTATCACCTGGTCGGTCTGCCGCTCGACTACTACAGCGGATTCATCCTCGAGCGCCGCTATGACCTGACCAATCAGACGCCCGGGACGTGGCTGGTCTTTCAGATCAAGACTTGGCTGGTCGGAACGGTGATCGGCGGCATTCTGCTGGCAGGCCTGTACGCCCTGCTCTGGTACGGCGGCGGGCTCTGGAGCGTCTGGGCCTGGGCCGGCCTGATGATCTTCAGCGTCCTGCTGGCCAAGGTCTTCCCGTTGATCATCCTGCCGCTGTTCTACCCCGCCAAGCCGCTGGAACGTCCGACGCTCATCGAACGGCTCACCACCCTGGCCAGCGGGGCGGGCATGACTATCACCGGCATCTTCAACCTCGAGCTCAGCAAGGAGACCAAGAAGGCCAACGCCATGCTGGCCGGCCTGGGCTCCTCCCGCCGAGTCTACCTTTCGGACACCCTGCTCGAAGCCTTCAGCGACGACCAGATCGCCGTGGTGTTCGCCCATGAATTGGGCCATCACATTCGCGGGCACATCGTCAAGGGCATTGGCTTGGCGGCGGTGGCTACCTCGTTGCTGGTAGCCCTGCTGCATTGGCGGTTGAACCCGTTTGCGGGCACGGATGCCGGCCAGTGGACGGGAGCGGTGGCTGGGCTGGCCCAGGTGAGCTTCATTCTCACCGTGTTCCCGCTGATTATCGGGCCGGCCACCAACGCCATCAGCCGCCACTTCGAGCGTCAGGCCGACGCCGACGCCCTGCGCCTGACCGACAACCCGGCCGCCTTCCGCGGCGCGTTCGAGCTGCTGACCACGATGAATCTGGAGGACCCGAATCCGCCGCGATGGGAGGAGATTTTCTTCGAGGACCACCCGGCCATTTCGACGCGCATCGCCGCGGCCGACGCTTACGCCGCCCGCTCGGGCCGATGAGCAAGAATGACGCGGCAGCCATGGCGGGCCGACTTGCATGAACCCTCCGCACGGAACTCATCGCGCCAGACCGTTCTTCGCTCGCCGGCGTTACTTTGACGGGCGCGCGGAGCTGGGGGCGATCTACTCGCCCGAGTGCACGGTCTTTCGCGTGTTCGCCCCGTCTGCCGAGCGGGTCAAGGTGGTCGTGGCCGATGGGCTTGCCGGTGCGGACGGCTTGGCCGAGCACGCCATGTCACCGGCGGGCAAGGGCATTTGGGAGGCGACGATCCCCGGCGATATCCAGGGCAGATGCTACGCCTACAAGCTTACCGGGCCGGGCCTGGAGCCCGACCGCGAGGTGGTCGACATCTACGCCACCTGCACGCAGGGCGACGCCTCGCGCTCGTTGATCGTCGACCTGCGGAAGACGGACCCGCCGGGTTTCCGCGAATCACGCTTCACCCGCCCCGGCCCCTTGGCTAGTGCGATCATCTACGAACTGCACGTCCGCGACTTGACCATCGCCGCCAACTCGGGTGTCAGGCACCATGGGCGATACCTGGGCTTGACCGAGACGGGCACGCATGTGCCGCGTCACCCCGAGGTGAGCACCAGCCTGGATCATCTGAAGTCCCTGGGAGTTACGCACGTCCAGTTGATGCCCGTCCAGCATTACGACTGCCGCAACGTCGAGAACGACAACACCTACAACTGGGGCTACATGCCCGTGCACTTCAACTCGCCGGAAGGCTGGCTGGCGAGTTCAGCTGAAGGGTCGGCCAAGATCCGCGAGTTCAAGGCCGCGGTGCAGGCTCTCCATCAGGCCGGCATCGGCGTCATCATGGACGTGGTCTACAACCACACCTCCGACCGGGCAAGCTTCGAGAAGCTCGTGCCAGGTTACTACTACCGCATGGATCGCAAGGGCGGGTTCGCCAACGGCTCCGGATGCGGCAACGAGTTCCGCACCCAGAGCCCCATGGCCCGCAAGTTCATCCTCGATTCGCTCAAGTTCTGGGTCCGCGAATACCTGGTGGACGGCTTCCGGTTCGACGTGATGGCCTTGCTCGACATCGACACCATGAAACAGGTGCGTAGCGAACTGTCGGCCATCGACCCGGGCATCCTCGTTTATGGCGAGCCCTGGGCGGCCGGGCCTTCGCCGCTGAGGAAGCGGTCGGACAAGCTGCGCACGCGGGGCACGGGCATCGGGGCATTCAACGACTGCTTTCGCGACGCGATCAAAGGCGAGCGCGATGACGAGTCACCGGGCTTCATCCAGGCGGGCGACCGTGCCGACGACGTGCGACGCGGCCTGGCGGGGATAGCGGACGATTGGCCGCTGGACCCGGCCGATACCGTCAACTACTTCGAATGCCACGACAACCTGACCGCCTGGGACAAACTGCTCAAGAGTGTCCCTGACGCCGGCGACGAGGTCCGCCAACGGATGATGCGTTTCGGAGCCCTGATCCTCTTTACCTCGCAGGGGGCGGTATTCATACAGGCCGGCCAGGAGTTCTGCCGCACCAAGCAAGGGCATCACAACAGCTACAACTTAGGCGACGAGATCAACCAGATCGACTGGTCGCGCAAGCTCAAATACGCCGACGTCTGCGACTACTTCCGCGGGTTGATTGCCCTGCGGCGTCGGCATCCGGTCCTTCGGTTGGCGTCGCGGGAGCAGGTGGAGAGACGCGTCATCTTCCGCAAGCCGCCCGCCCCGCGATGCTTGGTGAGTCGTCTGCGCGGCCGGGGTCTGGAGGGCGAGCCGGCCGACTGGATACTCCTCCTACTGAACGGCGAATCAGGCGATACGACTTTCAAGCTGCCGCCCGGCCGGTGGGCCGTGCACGCCGACGCCGACCACGCGGGGCGGACGCTCAGACACGCCTCGGGCCATGTGACCTTGCCCGCTCACTCCGGTATGATGCTGATCCGGTAGCCGATCGCTCAATCGACGCACAACAGGCCCACGACCATCGTGTTTGCCTCTGCAAGGTCGCCCATGTGCACGAACCCCTATCTCGATGCCCGGCAGCGCATGGTACGCGAGCAGATTCGCGCCCGAGGAATCACCAGCGAACGCGTCCTCGCCGTGATGGAGCAGGTGCCCCGCGAGCGATTCGTGCCCGAGCGGGACCGCCCCGACGCCTTCTGCGACCGGGCACTGAGCATCGCTTGCGGACAGACCATCTCCCAGCCTTTCATGGTCGCCGCCATGACCGATTGCCTCGGGCTCGAAGGGCATCACCGCGTACTCGAGATAGGCACGGGATCCGGCTACCAGACGGCTATCCTGGCCCGACTGGCTTGCGAGGTCTACACCATCGAGCGCATCGGCGAGCTTCAGAACAGCGCCCGCGCTCTGCTGGCATCTCTCGGGATCACCAACGTCTCGTACCGCACCGGCGACGGGAGCCTCGGTTGGCCGGAGCAGGCTCCGTTCGACCGCATCATCGTGACCGCGGGAGCCCCCGAGGTGCCGCCCTCCCTGACGGCCCAACTGACCGACAGCGGCCGGCTGGTCATCCCCGTCGGCGGCCGCGATGAGCAGATTCTCACCATCGTCGAACGCACCGGCCCGCACACTCGCGAAGTGCCGCGCTTTGCCTGCCGCTTCGTCAAGCTCATCGGCCGCGAAGCTTGGCGGGAGGGCGGCGAAACCGAGTCAGGGGGCCAGGCCGACCAGAGACTGTGAAATGCTCTATCGCACGCCGTGCAGATCGTCGAACACCTCGCCTGCGTGGTAGCTGCTGCGTACGAAGGGACCGCTGGCCACGCTGGGGAACCCGATCTCTCGGGCTTGCGCGGCCCAGAAGTCGAACTCGGCTGGCTCATAGAAGCGCGCGATCGGTGTATGCTCTGGCGTCGGCTGGAGATACTGCCCGATGGTCACAATCGAGCAACCCGCCTCCCGCAAATCGACCAGCGTCTGCCGGAGCTCGTCGGCCGCCTCACCCAGGCCGACCATCAACCCGCTCTTAGTGGGTATACCTGGATCGTGGCTTTTGACCAGACGCAGCACGTCCAGCGACCGCCGGTATTTGGCTTGTGGACGCACGATCGGAGTCAGCCGCTCGACCGTCTCGATATTGTGGTTGAACACGTCCGGCCGGGCGTCACACACCGTCGCAATGCACTCGGGCCGGGCGTGAAAGTCGGCCGGCAAGACCTCGATCGTCGCCTCCGGTGCCCGGGCACGCACCGCCCGAATGCAGGCCGCGAAGTGGCCCGAGCCCTCATCCGCTAAATCGTCCCGGGCCACCGCGGTGATGACCACATGCCGCAGTCCCAGCCGGGCGACCGCCTCCGCAAGCCGGTCGGGCTCGTCGGCCGCTGGCGGCTCAGGGCGCGCCGTGCTCACCGCGCAGAATCGGCAGCGCCGCGTGCACCGGTCGCCCAAGATCATGAATGTCGCCGTGCGTTTCGACCAGCACTCCGTCAGGTTCGGGCAGCGGGCCTCCTCGCACACCGTCGCCACGCCGCTGGCCGTGACAACCCTGCGCGTCGCCACCATCCCTCCGCCCGCGGGCAACGGTCGCTTCAGCCAGGGCGGCAACCTGCGAACCGGTTTGGCACCCGCCGATCCGCACAATGGTCTGTAGCCCGCCGGCTCGCCGGCCGACGAACAAGGCGAAACCGTGTTCACCACCGGCAGTTTCCTCGAACGAGCGTCTTCGGCATCCGGCATCTTGACTCCGAAATCCCAACTCCCAAACACCCAGCCCCGAGCCGCAACTCCCAAATCCCGAACCTCAAATCGACCAATCGCAAATCTGGGATCTCAGATCTCAAATCTCAAATCCATGCCCCAGCCCCCTCGCCTTGCCCTCAGAATGCCCGCTCGCCTTGGCCTCAATGGGCCTTCGTCCGACTCATCCTCGGAAGGTACTCTCCGCCTTGGCCTCAGAATGTCCGCTCGCCTTGGCCTCAATGGGCCTTCGTCCGGCTCATCCTCGGAAGGTACTCTCCGCCTTGCCCTTAGAAGGCATTCCGCGCCTTGCCCTCGCTGATGTACTGTCGTCGTTGGTCGGCGTACTCATCCGGCGTCATATCGATCAGTCCGTCGGCCGTCTGCTGACTCAACACCGCTGTGTGCACCCGTTTGAGCATGGGAATGCACCAGCCGCATCCCGTGCCGGCCCCGAGGCATTCACACATCTGGCTGGCCCGCGCAAGCCGACGCTGCCGAGCGAAGTTCCACAACTTCCGCAGCGACACATCGTAACAGTAGCAGATCTTGTCATCCGGTTGCATCACGGTCTTGCCATCCTGTCGCATCACCGGCATTATAGTCGCCCGTTCAAGAACTTGCATGTGCTTGTCCGATAACAAGTCGTGTGCCACTGTTCTTGAGCGGTGCCGTGGTGCATGCGTGGCCGCGGTGCTCGGACGCGGCCGACGGCCGCCTTGGGAAAGGGCCAAGATGAAGATCGGTTTGGACACGCCTCCGGTGGCGACGAGATCACGCGCTCTCTCGCATGAGCACCTGGATTCCCTGACCCGGACGTGCGATGCGGCATCCACGCCGATGTGGATAGAAGACCTCGGTGGCGCCAGTGTCTATCGCAACCGCGGGGCTCGAGAGCTCGACCCCGACGACACGCGCGCCTCGCGCTATGAGATCGTCGACCACGCGGGCCACATCGTCGCTCGCTTGGCCACGGCGATCGGTTAGCTGCCGACCTGTGCCGGTCAAGTCTCCACGCGCTTGAAGATCACCACCGTCAAATCGTCAGCCTGTGATGTGCCCTCGCTGAACCGCAGCACGTCTTCGTGGATGACTCGAATCAGCTCCGCGCTGGACAGGCCGCGGTGCTGCTTGATGATCTCGGTCATCCGGTCGTCACCGTACTGGGCGCCGTCCGGCCGCGTCCACTCAGTGAACCCATCCGTCAGCAGGCAGAACATGTCGCCCGGCTCAAACGTGATGGGCTTGGCCACCGCGTAATCGCTGTCCTCCATCACCGCCAGAGGAAGCCCGCTTGACCCGAACTGATCGACCTCGCCGGTGGCTGCGTGGAACCACAGCAACGGCCCGTGCCCAGCACTGACGTAGTGCGCGGTATGGCTGGCCGGATCGAGCACGCCAAAGCATGCGGTCACAAACCGACCGCCCGGCAGATCCTCGCTCAGTAGGTTGTTCACCCGCCCGGCAATGTCCGCCATGTCCACGCCGTGACCCGCCAGCGCCCGGATCATCGCCCGGCACTGGGTGACCACCAAAGCCGGCCCAATCCCGTGCCCCGAGGCGTCCGCGATCAGGAAGCCCAACTGCCCACCGGGTAGCGGCAGGAAGCTGTAACAGTCCCCGCCCGTCTGATCCGCCGGTTGGTTCCAGCCCGCAATGTCGAAACCCGCTACCTCCGGCTGGGCCTTCGGCAACATCTGTGTCTGGATGTGTCGCGCGATGTTCAGATCGTGCTCCAGCCGTTCCTTCTCCGCCGCCGCATCCAGCAGAATCTGCCGCTTGATCGTGATCCCGATCAGCGAGCCCAGTGCACCCGCCAGCAGTTCGTCCCGATCGTCAAAGGGCCCGGGCAGCTTGTTGAGCAACTGCAAGGCGCCGATGACCTCACCGTCCGGCACGATCAGCGGAAGCGTCAGCATATTCCGCGTCCGGTACCCGGTCTGCCGATCGATCTCCGGGTTGAACCGCGGATCCTGGTAGGCATCCTGCACGATCACCACGGATCGCGTACGCACCACTTCTCCCGCGATCCCCAACTTCGCCGGGAAGCGGATCTCGTCTGTGCCCGTTGCTACCTTGCTGTATAGCTCGTCCGTCCCACGATCGTAGAGGAAAATCGTCGCCCGATCGCATTGCAGCACGGTCAACGCCGCACGCTCCGCGGTGCACAGCAGAGGCGCCAGCTCAAACGTTTCGCTCATCTGACGCACGACTTCGATCAGGACCGACAGGTGCTGGTCGGAATTGCTTCGCGTGTCCGGCATGGCTGTCTCCCCTGAATGGGCCGGACCGTCTCAGTACTGAGAGGCCAACGCCTGCAACGGCACATTCAGCGTCGGCGTGTCCGGATCATCCGAGTCGAAGGTCAAGTTCGCCTGCAGGGAACCGGGAGTGACCGGTACACACATCACCTGCACCGTACATGTTGATAGCGGCACCAACGAGCTCAGAGCGCATGTGTTGCCGACGATCGTGAATGACGACGCGTGCAGCCCGGTGAGCCGAGCCCTGCTGACATACAGGTCCGCCCGCCCCACGTTCGTCACCTGGAATGACTCCACGAACGAGAAGCCGCCCATCACGACCACGCCGAAGTTCCGTTGCGATGGCGTCACCGATATCTTGCCCGTGGGGATCGAAGGGTCATCCCCTGGATCATCGGGATCCTCGTCGGAAGGTTGTGTATCAGGCGGCACCGGGGTCGGAACCCACCCCGTACCGCACAGCTGACCCGCTGTGAGCGGCATCAGCGCCATCAACCCGAATATGATCCGCCAATGTCGTGTCATCTGAGTCACCGGCTCCTTGTTCAGGGTACAACCAGGCCGCATCGTGCCGCCGCCCGGTTCGCCCATTGTCTCTGACCGGTCCCGAGTGAACAAGCGCAAAGACCGGTCAAACGCCTTGAGGCGACAGGCCGAGCCAACTTGTCCGCGTTCTGAGGCTTAGGATTGTCCCGGTCCGCCAATCCGTTCCCGCACCACATAGAGCGGGCGATGCTTGACCTCCTCCAGAATACGCCCGATGTACTCGGCAATAATGCCCAGACTGACCAACTGAACCCCGCCCAGGATGAGAACGGTCAGCATCAGCCCCGTCCAGCCGCGTTCGATCGGCCAGCCCGCCAGCCGGGCATACAGAATGTAGCCCGCGTAAAACAGACCCGCCAGCAGCGTCACCAACCCCAGCAGCGAGGCCAGACGCAACGGAATCACCGAAAACGAAAGAAGCGCATGGAGGGCCATGCGGGCCGTCTGCCGTACCGTGTACGCCCGCTGGCCGGCGTGGCGGGCACGATCGTGATAGCCAACCCCAGTCTGCCGGAAACCCAGCCAGCTGACCATGCCCCGAATGAACCGCGTCCGCTCGGGCATTTGGCGGAAGGCGTCCACCACCTTGCGATCCATCAGCCGGAAGTCCGCCGACTCCGCCGGAATGGGCGGACGCATCAGCCGGTTCAACACACGATATCCCAGACGCGGCCGAACCCCCTCGCGGTACGCATAGACGAGATCGAAGCCCCGCTCCCATTGCTCGACCATCGTCTTGATGAGTTCAGGCGGGTGTTGCAGATCCGCGTCCATGACCACCACGGCCTGCCCGCATGCGTGGTCGAGACCCGCCGACAAGGCCGCCTGATGTCCAAAGTTGCGCGACAGGCTGAGCACCTGGACCCGCTTGTCCTCGCCGGCCAGCGCCCGCAGCCGGTCCAGCGTTGCATCCCCACTGCCGTCGTCCACGAAAACCAGCTCCGCCGTCAGCTTCAGATCTTCGAGAGTCTCGCTCAATTGGCGGTGCAGCTCGGTGACGTTCTCTGCCTCGTTGTAGCAGGGGATCACCACCGACAGTCGGATCATCGCTTGGCTCCAGAGGCCCTCAGGAGCTTCTCATGTTCGCCCGCGTGCATATGGATCGCCTGCTCGTCCGTCGGGAACCGGCCGGCGTGGATGTCCTCCACATAGGCCCGAAACGCCCGAGTCATGAGCTCCGACAGGTTCTCGTAACGCTTGACCGCTCGCGGAGGATGGCCTCCGCCTAGCCCGAGCATGTCGTGCAGTACCACCACCGTCCCGTCGCAACGCGGGCCCGATACGCAACCGATCACCGGCAGCTTTGTCCGCGCGGTGATCTCACCCGCCGTCTCGCTCGCCACCGCCTCCAGCAGCAGCATCGACGCGCCCGCTTCCTCGATCTGGTGGGTCTCCGTTAATAGCCGCTGCGCGCCGGCTGCGTCACGGCCCTGTGCTCGGTACCCCGATGGCGACTCAATCGATTGCGGCAACAGCCCCAAATGTGCAACCACCGCAATACCCGCGTCACGTACCGCGGAGACCAACGCCGCCTGCGCGGCCGTTACCTCGATCTTGATGCCATCACACCCCGTCTCGTCCCGGAACCGCCGACACCACTCCACCGTCTTGGCGGGTCCATCAACCGTGCACTGATAGGGTAGGTCTGCCATCACGAAGGCGTTCGGCGCCCCCCGACGAACCGCTGCCGTGATGTGCACCATGAACTCGATCGGCACTTCCCGAGTCCGCGGAAGACCCAACACAACCTCGCCGGCCGTATCCCCCACCAGCAATATCTCAACCCCCGCCGACGCCATCAGCCGGGCCGTCGGGGCGTCATAACAGGTCAGAACGCTGAACTTCCGCCCAGTCTCTTTGCAGGCCTGCAGGGTCGCCAGTGTGATCCGCTCTGTGCCGTCACCTGAGTCACTCATGGACACCAGCATACGAGCCGACACTTTCTTCCACAAGAACGGTTGCATCCTCAGCATACTCACGCGATAATGGCAACCCCCTCGACCTCGCTCGGTGGGGGGTGCGGATCGGCGTCCGGTCCGCCGCGCCCTCGGTCAAGCACGCGGGCACGTTTGACACGCGGATACCTCCGGCCTGCCGGCCGGTTCACGGGAAGGGACGCATGGGAGCCACCCTCGACGCTCTACATCGACTGCAATCCATTGAGAACAGACTCCGAACCGTTCGCGAACAGATCGAGTCCAGAAGAAAGACTGTCCACGCCCGCCAGCGGCGCATCGCCAAGCTCGAACACGAAATCGCTGATATCCGCAACACCATTCAGCAAACCCAGGCGTCCGCCGACCGCTTCGAACTCGACCGAAAAAGTCGCGATGAGCACTTGGCCAAACTGCGCGAGGCGCTCAACCGAACCAAAAGCAACAAGGAATACGCCGCTATCCTGACCCAGCTCAACACCGAGAAGGTCGATATCCTCAAGATCGAGGACAGCGTCTTGGCGGCGCTGGCCAAAGTCGACGAAGAGAAGAAGAAAACCGCCGCTACCCAGATCACCCTTGACAAGGAAAAGGCCCAGCTTGCTGAGGTCACACAGGCCTCCACCGAGGCCGAGACTCGCCTCGCTGCTCAGTTGAAAGATCTGGACGACCAGCGCGCACAGGCCGCAAGCCAGGTCGCACCGTCCGTCCTGGCCATCTTCGAGCGGGCCTGCGAGAGGCACGATGGCGAGGCCATGGCCCGACTCGAACAGGTTCACCCCAAACGAGCCGAGTTCGTTTGTGGCGGCTGCAGCATGTCCATTCCGTTGGAGATCATTAACGCACTGCAATCCAGAGATGATGTCCAGCAGTGCCAATCCTGCTCGCGAATCCTTTACCTGGACGCGCCCGCCAGTGTGGTGGTGTGATTCGGCCTCGGCGTGCCCGCGACGGATGCTTCAACCTGACGGATGCCTAGACCTGGCAGTCCTTGAGGGCGGCGAGTTCCGCCGGAAACCGTTCAAGGAGATCTTCAATGCGGGCGTCGGCGTCGTACTGGCCGGACTCCAACGCCGCCCGGATCGCTGCCACTTTCTCCCAGCGGATATCCGGCAGGGCTTTGACTTTCTCCAGCCACCGCGGCAGATCCGCCAGCTGGCGGTCCATCTGTTGTCTCGTGCCCGGTCTGCGCCGAGTGGTGGTCGTTGTGGTCCGTTTGGTTGTGGCCGGCACGTAAGACATTGACTGGCTTCCACAATAGAGTCAGAGGCTGATTCTCGTCGTCCGCGGGTATGTATCGGCCGATAACCGCTGACGCTCGACGGGAACACCAGGATCGGTTTACGACGGTCGGAATTCCGCGACGATTCGCAGAAGCTCTATGGTGGGTTAAGTTCATCTCAGATAAGGAGTTAGTGATCGGCGAGAACAAGTCAGGAACAGGGAGCGTCCAGGGAGACGACAGTCGGAATTGATTTCTCGCCGCCGGTCAACCGATGATCGGACTAACGGTATAATGCTTTGGCGGTTTCCCCTGCGTCGGGGCAATCGTGTGGAGACGCCGGCTTTGTGTCGGGGCGATTCGCGTATCCTGCCGCGATAGGGCGAGGGGCACGTGTTCCGCGTTGTCCAGCTGAAGTCCGATGCGTCCAGGGCTCCCGCAAGAGTCCGTATCTGACCATAGGGAGGATGGGCATGAAACTCGGCCCGATCTGGCAGAAGATGTACCATCGAGGTTTGCTGCGTTTGGCCATTGTGTCGGGCGTTCTCGCTGAATTCGGCGGCTGTGAGAACACCGACGTGACCAAAGCCATCCTGGGTGGCTTGAACGAGTTTGTGGTGGCCCTGGTGGACGCCTTCTTCCTGGCCATTCAACCGACCAGCGACGGTTCTTCGACGGTCACGACTTGGCTGTTTGACGCGGTCAGCACCGCTTTGTGCTGAGCATCGCGTCCTGCCATCCGGGTGCTCGGACCTCACCGCAGGGCGAAATGGACATGCTGTTCCCTCTGTGCCAAAGTCGGCGTCGTACACTGCGGCGCTAGCCGGGTATTGATCCTAACTTATTGCGATTAAGCACGTTGCGATTTGCATCGGTCTGAGCGGCCGCTGTTGGGCTGGGCTGAGCCCTTTTCGCTGGATCGAGCTGGCCCAAGTCGCCGATAAGTCCCTACTCTGGGGCCCCAGGGCGCGGTGCTGAGGTGGGGTACCCTGTGGGCTTCGGCTCAAGCACACGAAGCCCTCGGCTGGGGCGGGAGGCGAGCGAGGGATCAATCATGCGTAGATGGTTCACATGCGGACTTCGATGGCTGTTGGGTGGCGCTGTGTTGTTCGCGACTTCGGCAGGGAATTGTGCAGGCGACGCGCTCCGGGACTTGGGTGACCAGTTGTCGGACTATGCCGACGAGGTCGACCCCGACGGTGCGGAGCCCGACGACTTCTGGGATTGGCTGGACAACATTCCTCTTTGAGTGAACTCTTGGCGGGTAGAGCGTCTTACGATGCGTGGTAGGGCCGCCCGCTCCGCCGCGGCGGACAGGCCATGGCGACCGGCCCATTGGCTGCGTGTTCGCCAGTCGCCAGAGGCAGCGGCCGTTATGCCATGCCGTGAGATGCTCCAGGCTTGGGTTATGGCCCCGTTTGCCCGATGACAAGTGGGGGAGGCGGTACTTGCGCGCGGTTCATCGGAGCGCGCGGGGCGGCGATTGATGCCGATGCGACCAAGCGGTTTGCCCGGGTGCTCCGCGGCTTGCCTTTTCACTTCACGCCAAGCAGTTCCGCGATGATATTGTTCTGCGGGTAAGCGTGGCCCAGGTGCTGGCGGAAGCCTTCGCCGGCGGGCCGGCCGATTCGTTGGCCCCGGACGGTAGCGGAGCGCTTCATGCTGTCAATGTACTCGTCGATGCCGTGATGGGCGCGGAGCCACTCTCGCTGCGAGACGTGGCTGGCGAGCATCTTCTCCTTCGTAGGTAGCACGTCGGTGATGTCGACCACGAAGTCGGGCTCGACCGGCCGGCCGTAGATGTCCTTCTCTTCGACCGGGTCGGTGTAGTACAGGTGCGGGACACATCCGGCAGGGGGGGCGGGGTCGATGTCGTAGGTCAGGAAGTTCGGTCCGCCGGCGATGAAGCACGCGGTCCGTACCAGCCGACTGGTCATTTCGTGATCCACCATGTAGTCCACCGGAGGGTGGGTAATGACGATGTCGGGCCGCACTTTGCGGATCACCTCGACGAAACGTTGGATGGTCGGCTGGTCATAAACGATGAGCACATCCTTGCTGCCAGCGCAGTAGTAGTCCGCGTCGAGGATGCTGGCGGCTGCTTTGGCCTCTGCGTGCCGGATGCGGGCGATCTCGGCCGGCGAGTGCTGGACCGAGCCGCAGTCTCCGCTGGTGGCTGTGGCGATGGCGATACGGCAGCCGGCTTCTCGCTTGAGGCGGATGAGGGTGCCGGCACATTTGAACTCGGCATCGTCGGGATGAGCCATGAAGGAAAGGACGGTTTGGGACATAGGAGTCTGCTCCGTTGCGGAAAGCCTGGCGTACAAGATCCACCCGTTACATTCCGGGCATGTCAGGCAGGTAGAGCAGTGTCGCCTCGGGACAGGTTGGGTGTCAAGGCGGGGGATGCTCGCATTCGCGATGGCTTTGTCACTCCGCGCGGACTTGGATGGGCGTACCGCGGCGGGCGTCGAGGGCGGCGGCGGCGCTGCCTCCGTTGACGGCGATTTCGAGCATCTGTGTGCTGCCGATGAGAGCAATGAGTTTGCCCTGGGGTACGTCGGCGTAGCTGAATTGGATGGGGCCTACCTCATGTGGGCCCACGGCGACGCGGTGTTGGCGGGCACGGGAATGGGCTGCTGACAGGTCAAGCTCCGAGATGTTGGTGATCAGGTTGCCGAAGCGGTCGATGAAGAGGACTTCGCCGTCGAGTCCGCCGTTGGGTCGGTACACGGGTTTGGCCAGCTCGAGCATCAGGACTTGGCTGGCGGCGGGGCCGACCTGGCCGAGCGACATACCCTTGGATAGATGCCCGGCTACAGGGGCGAAGATGTCCCGGCCGTGGAAGGTGCTCGATAGTGAGGCGGCCATGAGGCGGCGGTTGTCGACCACGCGGACTTCCTGCACCTCGGCATCGCGGTGTATGAGGGTCAGCAGGCCGTTGTCCGGGGCCAGGACGATGCGGTCGCTGTAGCGGGCGGCCAGGATTCGCCGACTGGTGCCCACGGTTGGGTCGACCACAGCGAGGAAGATCGTTCCCACGGGGAAGTAGGGAAAGGCCTGTCGTAGGATGAATGCTCCCGAGACGATCTCCTGCGGCTCGATCTCGTGGGTGATGTCCACGAGTGTTGCCTTGGGGTCGATCTGCAGGATCATTCCCTTCATCGCGGCCACATAGTGGTCTCGCGTACCGAAGTCCGTCATGAGAGCGATGATTGCCATAGCGTTGCGAACCACAACTCGATTCTGGGACCAAGCCCGGGGTGTACAGGGTGCCCCGGAGGACGAACACTTCGTATGACATCGCTGTTCCGTCGCAGCCAGCCGGGCGGCGATGGAGTCTTGGCCGCCTGCCGCCACGGCCCGGGTGCCTTTGGCTCTGCGGCTCTCTTCGAGCCTGAGCATGAGGCTCAGCCTCAGAGCCGAAGGCAGGCTCGAAGAGAGCTCGCCGAAGTCAGGGGGCGACCGCTACGGAACGCCACAGGTAGCGTCCGGGGACTGGCCCTTTTTTGCCGACGAGAGGTCTTTGCACACGGTTCAGTCACCTGACGCACGCCGGTGTCGGTGCAAGGGACAGGCTTCAAGGCAGAGAAGCGTCTGTCCCCCTTCCGAGGACGCTAAACACATACGCCACAGGGGGTGGCCGCCGGAGACGTCGTCCGCCACCGCCATCCTAACCATACACTAACCCTGAAAGGGTTTCACCCTTCGTTGTTCGCGTTGCCGTCATCAGGTCCGATCAGCCTTGCGGGCGGCCCAGCGAGGTGGCTGGGCGGTTCGCTTGGGGAGAAGGGGGCGGTTGGGTTGCCAGGTGCATTACCCTGGCGGATCGCGGATTTGCCGGAGCGCGGCGGCCAAGTAGGGCGGGTCCGCCCGCTGTGATGGGGGAGGAGATCTTGGCACCGCAGCCACGATGCCGTATAGTATTTAGATTCTGCCCGTTGGGTGGAAAGCGTCGCGGGCGGCGGGGCACAGGGTGGCCGGTCGCCGTGGCGAGAACGTGGAGCGACGGGCAGGCGGGAGGCCCGTGTTCAAACGGTGCCCGCGATGACGGACGAGGAAGACCAGCAGGAGCAGGCGATGCCAACGGATATTCGACCCGGTCAGTGGGTTACGGTCAAGATCACGAAGCGGCCGCAGAGCAAGGGGGGCGTCAAGACGCTCATTCGCCTTTTCGAGAAGGACAGAACCGCGCAGCGGGAGCGTCAGCGGCTGAGCCGGGCTCGCGTAGTTCGCGGCCACGTTCGGGGCGGCCGCATCTGGCATGATCGGCCGGCGCGGATCGTCATTCCCCAGATCGCGGCCGGAACCTCCTGCAAGCTTTTTGCTTCGCTGGACGTGCTCCGCGAGTTGGCGAGCGTGGAAAAGTGCGTGGAAATCACCCCCGCGTGAGTCCGCGCTGGATCGCCAACCCAGTCGTTCGCCTCCGCACCGCACGGAGCGATCATCTTCGTATGGCGCATGGTGCTCACCTTCGCATCGTGCGTGGCGATCATCTTCGCGCGGTGCGTGGTGCTCATCTTTGCGTCGTGCGTGGCGATCATCTTCGTATAGCGCGTAGTGCAAGGACACCACATCAGGATCTGTGCGTTGCCGCGGGAAGCACAAGCGTACCATGCTGCGGCCCGTATCCGGTTGTGCGAAGCCGTAAGCGGTGGACTGTCCTGCTGATGCCCGTACTCGTTGGCTGATCCCCGATCTGGAATCTGCAATCTTCGATCTGCGATTTCAGATCTGCGATTTGAGATTCGCGATCTGGGATTTCAGATCTGCAATCCCTATCGTGACGCGCCCGTCGGCAATTTGGCACCCGTTGCCGGTACGGCCGATCCTGCATGGAAAACAGCGATCATTGGCAGACCGATGGTTTCATCGGGGAAGCACGATGGTCTTCCTGGGATACTCAACCGGAGACTCTCGTCCCCGGCTCGGATTGCGCACAGACCTTCGTACTGCGTACAGACCCTCGTACTGCGTACAGACCCTCGTGCTGCTGACAGATCCCAGTGCCGTGGATAGGTGGTTGTGATGGAGTACTGTCGCAGGGCGCATGGTCACTGGAACCGCGTTTCTGCGATTTCGATGGCTCGCAGTAAGCCCTTCGCCTTGTTGATCGTTTCCTGGTACTCCATCGTGGGTTGCGAGTCGGCGACGATGCCCGCGCCGGCCTGCACGTAGGCGTGGTGCTTGCCGAACGTATCTCCGGGTGTGATGACGATCGTCCGCAGGGCGATGCAAGTGTCCATATTCCCCGCGAAATCGACGTAGCCCACGGCGCCGGCATACGGCCCGCGGCGCGTCGGCTCGAACTCATCGATGATCTGCATCGCCCGCACCTTCGGTGCACCGCTGACCGTGCCGACCGGCAGCGAGGCCCGTAACGCATCGAAAGAACTCATCCCTGCGGCCAGTTTGCCCCGCACCGTGCTGCTGATGTGCATGACGTGGCTGTATCGCTCAACGGTCATGACTTTGCGCAGCTCGACGCTGCCCAGTTCAGCCACCCGCCCGACGTCATTGCGTCCCAGGTCGACGAGCATGATGTGTTCCGCCCGCTCTTTGGGATCGGCCAGCAGTTCCTCCTCGAGGCGCAGGTCTTCCTGATCGTCCCGCCCGCGAGGGCGCGTTCCCGCCAGCGGCCGGTTGGTGATGACCCCGTCCTCGACCCGGCACATGATTTCCGGCGATGCCCCTACGAGGATCACCCGTGGGCTCTTGAGATAGAACATGAACGGCGAGGGGTTCACCACCCGCAGTGCCCGGTAGATGTCGAACGGGTCGGCCGCCGTTTTCACCAGCAGCCGCTGAGAGAGCACGACCTGGAAGATGTCGCCGGCCCGGATGTACTCCTTGCACGCCTCGACGGCCTTCTCGAACTCCGCCTGCTGGAAGTTGCTCGAGAACGCGAGGCTTGGGTCGCCCATGCGGTTGATGCGGCTGACTCGCGTGGCCTGCGGGGCTGTCAACCGTTGGACCATTGCCTCGATGCGTTCACAGGCCCGCTCGTATCCCCCGCGTACGCCCTCGGCCTCAACATGGGCATGGCTGATAACCAGGATGGTCTTGTAGGCGTGGTCGAAAACGACCATAGTGTCGTAGAGGTTGAACAGCAGGTCGGGCAGGTGTCGGTCGTCCGGCGGCGCGTTTGGCAAAGGCTCGTAGTACCGCACGCTGTCGTAGCCCGCGTACCCGACGATCCCACCGGCGAAGCGTGGCAGTTGCGGCAGGTGTACCGCTCGATACGAGCCCAGCAACTGCGCGAGCCTTGTCAGCGGGTCGGGGCAAGTCTCTTCCTGACGCCCCTGAGGGCCATCCAGCGTAACCCGATCGCCGGTCGCCTCGAACATGACCTGTGGGTGGGCCGCCAAGAACGAGTAGCGGGCCACGTCCACCCCGCCGACCACGCTCTCCAGCAGGAAGGCGTGCGGGCTGTCCTCGGCAATGGCGGCGAAGGCGGTCACCGGGGTCAGGTTGTCGCCCAGGAGTTGGCAGTATACGGGGACGGTGTTGCCGCGCTGGGCGAGACGCTCGAACTCGTTAAGATCAGGGAAGTAGCGTACCATGCGAGTATCCTAACATGTATGAAGTGCGGGTCCAGCATCGATTTCGGGCGGCTCATGGGTTGCGGATGTACGACGGTCGGCGAGAGCCGCCGCACGAGCACGACTGGTTGATCGAGGCGGTGTTCCGTGGGCAGCAGCTCGACGCGATCGGCGTCCTGGTGGACTTCACGCGGGTGCGGCAGGTGCTCCATACCGTGACCGGTTCCCTGGTCGGCCGCGATCTTGGGACAGTACCCCGTTTGGCGGGTGCAAACCCCAGCGCGGAGAATGTCGCACGCTGTTTGTTCGAGGCGGTCCGGGCGGCTCTTGGTCCGGACGCGCCGTTGGTCGAGTTGCGGGTCGAGGAGGAGCCCGGTTGCTTCGCCAGCTACCTGGCATGACAGCCTGGATGGCGTTCTCGCGTAGCGGCCGCCAGCGGCTGCGGTCGCCGTGACACATCGCTGTCGTACTGAGCTGGCAAGCCGCCCGGTTGACGCTTCCGCCGCCGCAACCTAACATAAAGTAGGTGCGTCCCATAAGCCGTCATGACCGCACTGGTTGGGGTGTTCGGCGGCTCTTGGGTTCAAGCCGGAGGGGTTTCCGCCCGATGGTTTTCGGGACGCATGGTAAGGTGTGCGTCCACCCCTTGGTCGGGGAGCCTTTTCATCGCCATGCTTTGTCAAAGATGCAAGAAACACGAGGCCACCATCCACCTGACGGACCTCGTCAAGGGGGAGAAGCGCGAGAGGCACCTCTGTCAGCGCTGTGCGAGCGAGGAGGGCATCACGGTCAAGCAGCAGGTCTCGATCAACGAGGTCCTCAACTCCTTTCTGATGTCGCAGGCCACCGTGCAGGAACTCGCCCAACTCAAGTGCCCCGAATGCGGTATGACCTTCGTCGAGTTCCGCAGCCAGGGTCTCCTGGGCTGTCCTCAGGACTACGACGCCTTTGGCGAGGCGCTGGCCAACGTGATTCAGCGGGCCCAGGACGGGCAGCTTCAGCACACAGGTAAGCGGCCCGGCGAATCCATCCCCTTCGATCCGGTTTTGCAGAAGCGGCTCTTGATCCAACGGCAGCTCCGGGATGCCGTCGAGACTGAGGATTACGAGCGGGCTGCCGAGTTGCGCGATCAACTGGCGGAGTTGGACAAGCAGTCATGAGTATCGACGATCTCGCACGCTCGACGGGAGAATGGCTCGCCACCGGCGGGCCGATGAACGACGTGGTGATCTCCTCCCGCGTCCGGTTGGCTCGCAACCTGGAGGGGCATTCGTTCCTGAGCCGGGCTTCGCGGGCTGATCGGACGGAGATCGAGCGTGTGCTCTTCGAGGCCATCTCGGTCTGCAACCTGGGGCAGAAAACCTTCTATGTCGACATCGACAAGACGGATCCGCTCGACCGCCAGTTGCTCGTCGAGCGGCATTTGATCAGCCGCCAGCACGCCGACGCGGAAGGCAGTCGTGGTGTCGCCATCGCCCAGTCTGAGACCTTCGCCCTGATGATCAACGAGGAGGACCACCTGCGCATCCAAGTCCTCCGCCGCGGGCTCAACCTTGACGACGCCTGGACCGAGACCATCCGCGTGGACAACGCCATCGAGGCACTGGTCCGGTTTGCCTTTCACGAGCGTTACGGGTACCTGACCGCCTGCCCGACCAACGTCGGGACGGGGCTGCGCGTTTCGGTCATGCTGCATCTGCCCGCTCTGAAGCTGACCAACGAGTTGGAGAAGGTTTTTCGGGCGGCCAAGGATATGCGCCTGGCGGTTCGCGGCCTGTACGGCGAAGGCACCGACGCCCTCGGCGACTTCTTCCAGGTGTCCAATCAGACCACGTTGGGCCGTAGCGAGCAGGAGATTCTTACCGGCTTCAAGGCCGACGTGATCCCCTCAATTGTCCGCTATGAGCAGGAGGCGAGGCGAGTTCTGCAGCGCGATCGGCTCAACGCTCTGGACGACAAGATCTGGCGTGCGGTTGGGCTGCTCGAGAACGCGCGAACCATTAGCACTGAGGAGGCTCTGTTCCTCCTTTCGCACCTGCGCATGGGCGTGGTGCTGGACCGCGTCAAGCACGTCTCGCTCGACGCCATCAACGAGTTGTTCATCGCTATCCAGGCCGCCCATCTGCAGAAGCAGCTCGGCCAGCCCCTCGACGGCGAGAAGCGCTCCGTGTTCCGTGCCGAGCTGATCCGCCAGCGCCTCCACCGGGCCGATTCCACAAATAACTGAAGATCGGTGCCGCAAGCTACCTGTCAGGGGTGGAAACCTCTGTGCGGAGCCGCGACCGCGAGGGAGCGGTTCTTGAATCCGGTAGCGAAAGGTCCGGGTATCTTATGGCTGAGGGCAGAACACGGGGTCGGGCAGCATGTGTAAGCTCTAGAACGTGTGAACAGGATGTATTGGAGCAACAGAGGACAGGCCGACCTCTCTGTTCCCTGATACCATCCCCGAGGTCAGTCACAGGCGTGCGCAGTGGCCCCCAGGCCGATGATTCGGACCGGCACGCCCTCGATCTCGTCGTGGACCGCGGGTGTAAGAGTCCGCGAACTGGACGCCCGAGATGGTAGTCTGAAGCTCGATCCTCACCGGCGGCAGACCCATGCGGAAAACCCGCTGGGGAGCGGTAAGTTCTTCAGCCGTGATACCCGTTTCACCGAAGCCGAACGCGGTGAGAACCTGGAGCACCCTTTCCGCGTTGTCGGGGGGGCGTCGCGATCCACACGTCCAGATCGCCGGTGGGCCGAGGATAGCCGTGGTAGCCGACCGCGTACCCACCGATGAGCAGGTACTCAACCCGGTGTGCGTTCAGCAACCTCAAGAACGCGACGAAGTCGGGTGGTATCCGGATCGTAGCCATAGGCCATCTGCCTCATGAGTTCGAGGGCGATCAGACGCTCCTGGGATCCAATGGCGAATGCCCAAGGCCCAATGACTAATCAATGACCAAGCCCGAAACCAGAACTGCGGCGGGTGGCATGGGTCGGTACTCCGCCCCGTGGTTGCGCTGGGGGAGGCCACGGGCCTGAGTACAGGCTACCCGGCCGGACTGTCTTGGTCATTGGTGCTTCGGTATTGGCCATTCCGCGCGCGGCTGGCGAGTTCCACCCAAGCCGGTCACAGCATCCCCGCCTGGCGGGCGTAGGCAAAGACGCCGCCAGCCTCGATGATCGGGGCCACGTCGCCTAGCGGCTGAAGGGGGAACCGCCAGCCGGTCGCGCGGTGGACCAGGCAGTTCTCCCGCGTGTGGATCTCAACCTCGTCGCCGGTCGCGACCTGCTCGACGAGCCGCTCGGGCGTCTCGAACGGGACCACGTACCCGCCGTTGACCGAGTTGCGGAAGAAGATGCGGGCGTAGAACTCGGCGACGACGGCCTGGATGCCGGCTTCGGCGAGGGCCAGCGGGGCGTGCTCGCGCGAGCTGCCGCAGCCGAAGTTGCGGCCCCCGATGACAATGGTGTACGGGCTTCGGGTGTTCTCCGGGTCGGTCTGATCCACGAACGGCCGGTTACCGTCGGGCAGCCCCGCCTGCGGCGCGGGCACGCCGGACAGGGCGTACCGACCGAATTGCCGACGCTCCTCGGGAATCGCCGGGTTGTACATCAGGTAGTGGGCCGGGATGATCTGGTCCGTGTCCACGTCGTCGCCCAACACATACGCCTTACCGCGGATCACCTCGTCCATGTCGTGTCCTCTGCTTTGCCGGGCGGAGGCCCGGGGAGTATCCACAGAAAGGGCGGATCGCGCTCTGGCCGATCCGCCCGTTACAGCCTTTGTCGTCTCCCGGCCGATCCCGCTCGAACTTAGCGACTTTGCTTGGGTTTCGGCGGTGGGCCGACCTCGAAGATCGACTGAGTCTTCAGGATGGTATAGTCAGCCGGGAAGGAATGGAAGGCCTGTACGTGCAGTTCCCGGTCCCGCAGCTCCCAGTCAATGAAGCTGAAGGGTACCAGGTTGTCGTCGTGGACCCAGTTCTCGAACTTGACCAGCATCCCCCGCGTGGCCCCGTAGTGCATGAGGTCACGGTGCGAGGCATGGAACAGGTTGCGATTCATCCGCTCGACCTGAGTCGAGAGGATGTAGTGCATGCCGTCGTCGAGCTTCTCGAGGTGATCCCGCTCGCCGCGGAACGGGAAAGTCGTGACCAAGCCGTTTTGCGGCAAGACCTCGATATCCTCGGTGGTGACCTCGGTGACGCACCGGCCGGCCGACTGGACCGTCACCACATGAGAGAGCCCCATCACCCAGATATCCGCCTGGTAGGTGCCGCGCTCCAGGTGCCGGCTCTCGTGAATGCAGAACAACTCCGGATGCAAAGGCCTCCGGTAAAGCACGAACTTAAGGTCCGCAACCCGCTGTAATGTCTGGCCGAGTTCCACGGTCAGCCCCTCGACGCCCACCGGGCGCCATCGGAATCCACCTGCCTGTGTCGATGCTCACAGGCCGAACATATACCCTAACCAAGGCCTGACAATGGCCTTGTGTAATCCCTGGGTACTGTGAGTGCCGCCTTCCCGTCCTCAGGTGCACACCCGCTACGGGTGTCAGCCCGCCACGGCAGCTACTCCTCATCAGGTAGGCCGAGGGTGGAGGTCACCGAAGCCGATTCTAACCCATCCCCGCCCAAAAACCAACGAAAAAATTCCCAAAATTTCCTTCGCTGGGCATTACTACCCATCGTATACGTCTGACGAGGCTGAAAGTTTCAAAGCGTTCGGCGTTTCTTGTAGATGGGGACGATGGGCGGGTTCTGGGAGTTCGTTTCAAGGTGCAATTTATGCGTGTGTGGTGCGAGCCGTCCCTGGAGGAGGAAGGCCGTTGGGGGCGGCGGAGGCTTCAACAAGGCGGGATTCCGCCAGGTGCCAAACTGGCGAGCTCCGTGCGTGGTTACCATCGCTGGCGTGTAGCCCGCGAGATGCCAAAGATTGCGCATGCCGCAGTTCTTGGTTTGTGCAGGGTGCGTGGTTGTGCGGTTCCGTTGCGGTTGCCTCCCGGCGCGGGCCGGGGTGATGCCAGGGTGAGAGCGTCAGCCGCGCTTGCGACGCAGCACAGCCAGTCCGCCCAAGGCCAGCAGCCCCACGGTGGCCGGCTCGGGCACCGGGGAATACACCATGTCATCAAGACTGTAGTGTTGCTGATGGCTGCCACTCCCGCCCACGGTGCGGACGGAGGTGAGGGGGGTGTCCGAGGTGAAACCCCAGAATCCGCCGTTGTAGCTGTTGGAAATGGCGCCCACGTAGATGGAGAGGTCGTCGACGTGGACTTGTAGGTTGTTGCCCGAGCCACCGGGGCCGCCCAAGGTCCAGTTGCCGCCGTATGCGGTGATCTGCGGTACGAAGCTCCAGGTCGTGCTGGGCTCGTTCTGACTCTGTGAGGCCAGGACGTCCTGATAGTATTCCTGAGCTGAGTTGACACGGCCAGATTCGCTGGAGACGAAGCTGATCCCGGGGTTCAGTTGATCGTCGGCGAAGTCCTCCGTCAGGAACTGGCCGCCCACGGCGTTCTCCCACGCCGTCTTGTCGGTATAGATCGTGATCGTGGCCGCGCCGACACCGCTCGCCGAGCAGGTGACCGCTACCAGAACCGCACCGCATAACACTCGCTTCGGCATGGCAAACCCTCCGGACATGTAGACTCTTCGCATCGGGCAGGCCTTCTCGGCTGCCTGTGGTTCGAATAGATGCTTTGAACCCATTGGGCGACGACCGCGTTGTCAAGATCGAAAGCGGCGATTGTTGGCCGATCACTGCTCCCAACCCGTATCGGCACAAGCACTTATCGCGTTGCAGGTGCCTTTGGACGGGACTGTGGTCCACAGACCGAGGGTTGAGTCGCTCACGCGTCTGGCGGTGCCTGCTTGAGCTTCTCGATGTACACGAGACTCAGGCTGCTGCTGACGGGTTGCTGCCTGAAGATTCGGTAGCCGAGCCTCTCGTACAGGCGGATATTCCTGTGGCTTCTGTGTCCGGTGAACAGCTCGAGGCGATCCGCGTTGGGGAAACAGGCCTCGACGTCGAGCAGGAGTTGCGTCCCGATGCCTTGGCCCTGGAAGTCCGGATGCACGATCAGTCGTTCGATGAAGCAGGTGCCGTGTTTGTGCGACGCCCTGACCGAGCCCACGATCTGATCGTTCAGCAGTGCCTTGAGAACTGTTTTGGTGGCGAATTCGGCCCTGAGGTCATCCAGCGTTTGCGTCAGCGGGGGTATTGAGAAGTCGCCATAGAGAAGGGCCTCGCTACGATAGGCCAGCTTCTGGAGCTGCAGGACGCACTCCGCATCCGCGGTGGATGCTCTGGTGATGGTCATGGTTGGCGTTGCTCCGGTGGGTCACCTGAAGGTGGCGATCGCATGTCACCTTGCGGCAGGGTGGTTGTCAAGCCTGCGAGAAAACGGGATCCAGTCCCTCGGCCAGGGCGGCCAATCTTTGCTCCTCCTCGGGTGTGATCGGCCGATGGTCCATCGCCAGGATCATGGCGAGGCGGTGGAGGCGGTCGGATGAGGGCGGGAGGGCCGCCACGATCGGTTGGCTGAGCGTGTACCGCAGGCCGAGCTCCGCCTCGTCGAGGTCGGTGATAGGCTGGTACCAGCAGATGGGGTAGCTGCTTCGTCGGGGGTCGTCTTGAGGCCATTGCTGGCGGGCCAGGGCCTTGAGTGCGAACATGGCCACGCCCTTGGCCTGGCAGCGCTCGATGATCTGTGGTCCCCACTTGCCCTTCATGGCCGAGGGGTAGTTGATGGGGAAGATCGCCGAGTCGAAATCGTAGCGGTCGAGGGCGGCGAAGGCGGCCTCGATGGAATGGGCGGAGAAGCCCAGGTGTCGCACCCGGCCCTCCTTCTTGGCTTGGATCAACAGTTCCATCGCTCCGCCCTTGCCGAAGGCCACATCCACGTCCTTGTCCATGTGTTGGATATGGTGCAGGTTATACGCGTCGAGGTAGTCGGTCTTGAGTCGTTCGAGTGAGCAATCGAGTTCCTTCGCGGCTTCCTCGGCTGTTCGTTTGGCGGTTTTGCTGGAGACGAACACCTGCCGGCGATAGGGCTGCAGCGCGGGGCCCATGACTTCTTCGGCGTTGCCGTACTGGGCAGCCAAGTCAAAGAAGTTTACGCCGCGTTCGATGGTCTCGGCCACGAGGCGGTTTGTCCGGTCGCGGTCGTTATGGGTAGTGTCTCGCATGGCGAAACCGGGGAAGCCGATGATCGACAGTTTGATTCCCGTTTTTCCGTACTCGCGCATGGGGAGCCGGGGCGCGTTGGATCGGGGGCCATCAGCCAGTCGCTCTTCGGTGGCCGACTCGCCCGCGGTCTGAGCCGGTGTGCGTCGGGCGAAGGCACCGGTCGCCAGGGCGGCGCCCAACGTGCCGAGGAATTGACGTCGTCGCATGGATAAGTCCTCCGTAGGGCCGGCGGTGTCGCGCGACAGGGGCCACAGCCCAATCGTTACCACAGCGTCCCGTATGGGTGGATTATAGCTCACCGTGAGCGATACGCGACAGCGAGTTGCGGGCTTGGTACGTGTTGAGCGTCTTTCCGGATTATTGCGTTGTCCGTGCTAGAGCAGTTCACGTCATGGCGTAGCGGCCGCCCCCTCCGCCGCGGCGGACAGGTTATGGTGGCCGGCGGGTTTGCGGAGAATACGCCGGTCGCCACGGCTGGGCTAAGCTCGCCGAAGTCAGGGGGCGACCGCTACAGCGGTTCGGGAAACGCTCTAGGCCCGGCATTCAAGCCGGGTCGACGTGCCCGTGGTCTGTCCCTACTCAGCGACGCGGTCCGCACCGCAATGCGGTTCCCGGGAATGTGGCACTCTGTTGGCGTGCCGATACTGGCCCTCGAACCGCAACGCGGTTCCAGATCGCAGCCCGGGGTCGCGCAGCGCACCCCGGGAATTATGCCCGCAAGCATGGCTCAACCCTGAAAGGGTTGCATGTGCCTCCCGCCGGAGTGCCAGTGCTTCGGAGCCGGTGTGATGGCAAGGTCTTGGTGTTGGGGGATTGAGCCGCGGCCGGATATGAGACTCTTTCAGGGTTTGCTGGATCAAGACGGGTCTGATCACCCAGGGTGCGCTGCGCGACCCAGGGCTGTGTTATTCAACGCCGTTGGCGTTGGGTCGTGGGCGGCGGAGAGTTGTCTGGGGTCGTCGGCGAGGCCGACGCCTCTGCGTGAGCTGTCGTTTTCTCGGGACAACAAGAAACCCACGGTTGGCAGTATCGGTGATGCCGCGGCCTAAGTCCGGCTTGGCGTCGTTGACCGGGGCCGCAAGGGAAGCGAGACGCCCGTCACGGCGGGCAGGCCGGTGGCACACCTGAAGATACGGGCTGCGTGGCTGGCCGTGCTAGTCTATGGCCTTTGCCACCTCGCGTCGCTGCCGGCTACGGTACACGAAGATGGCGGCCACGCCGACGGCCAGACCGCCGAGGTGGCCGAGGTACGATACGTTGCTGGCTCCGAGGATCTGGAAGTAGACGCCGAAGATTTGCATGAACGCGTACAGCACCAGTGCCCATGCGGCGGAGAGGTGGAACCACCTGAAGAGCAGGAAGTAGCGGAACATGAACCCCAGCCGCACCTTGGGGAACTCGAGCGCGTAGAAGGCGATGACACTGCTGATGCCGGCGCTCGCCCCAATGCAGGGCATGGATGCATCCGCACCAAAGGCTCCGTGGGCCACCATTCCCGCCAGATGCCCGCCGGCCAGCAACGCCACAAAGGCCACTCGCCCGAGCCGGTCCTCCACGTTGTCGCCAAAGACCATCAGGAAGTACAGGTTGCCCAGCAGGTGAAACCAGCCGGCATGCAGAAAGAAGGAGGTCAGCAGGGTGATGCCGCCGCCACGCGCCCAGTCGGCCGGAATGAAGCCCCATTGCCGGAACGTCTCGCTTTGGGGCAGGCCCTCGTCTCCCAGAATAGGTAGCGTGGCCATCACACATAGAACAGTCACAGTCCACGTGACCCATGGTCGCTGCGAGACTGCGGGCGCCTCCAGCTCAACCGGAAGTCCCAACAGTGCCGGTAACCATTGCCACGCCTGGTCCGGGCCCTCATTGAAGCTTTCCCGGCGGGCATCCTCGCCGATCTGCTTCACCCGGCAAAGCGCGAGCTGCTCGCGTGCCTCCGGTGACATCGTCCGCTCGATTGGCGTTGGCTTGGGCTCGGGGCGGCGTGGTACGGCTTCGTACTCCGTCGCGTCAAACCAGATGGCCGCGCACCGCGCGCACGCATCCAGCGTGAGACGATGCCCGCCGGCCGGCAAGCTCACCTCGGCCATCGGCATCATGCAGTGCGGACACCGGCGGCGACGAGGCGCTCCCTCGTTGTGGATTCTCTGCCACAGTTCTCGCAGGAACTCGCGCGTCGCCCCCGCCTTCCGCAGGACCGGCAGCGTCGCCGCCAGCCCCCGGCATTGCCTGCAGCAGTACACGTACCCATGCGTGGTCTGCCTTCTGTTCAGTGGAGCACAGCATGTCGGGCATTCGATCATTTTGCCTCCCCGGCGATGGTTTCATTGCAGCTCCGGGCTTGCCCTGTCGGCTTGGGGCAAGGGTAACCGTTCACAAGCCGAACTACCAGGATGCAAAGGCAAGAGCTTCGCTTGGTCGGCCTTGACAGCCGCGGGAAGAGCCGGATAGGATCGCCCGTCGCGCGGGCGTGAGCGTGTTGTCAACCACCGCGATGGTGTCAGGATAGGGTTATTGCAGGGTTAGGAGAATACCGTGAAGGATCATCCGTCCGATTGGGTGGCTTCCTGGTGGCGTCGTAGTCTTCTGTTGGCATGCCTGGGCACGCTGGCGTCTGGTTGCGGAGGGCGAGAACAGCCCACTGAGTCGCCGGCCTCTCAGCCCTCGGTTCGACGGCAGGTGTCAGTCGCGGCCGCGGCCAATCTGAAGTTCGTTCTTGACGATGTCATCGCGGCATTTCGCCATCAGCACGCCGAGGTCGAGGTGAAGGCGGTGTACGGTTCCTCGGGCAGCCTCTTTGCCCAGCTAGCCAACGGGGCTCCCTTTGATCTGTTTCTGTCGGCAGATGTGGCGTATCCGCAGAAACTCGTCGAACAGGGTTTGGCGTCAGAATCGGATGTGTTTCTCTATGCGGTGGGGAGGATAGCCATCTGGGTGCCCAACAGCTCGCCACTTGACGTGGCTTCCGTTGGCATACAAAGCCTGGTGGATCCTTCGGTCCAAAGAATTGCCATGGCGAACCCTACCCATGCGCCCTATGGGCGGGCGGCTGAGTCGGCCATGAAGACACTGGGAGTCTACGAGGAAGTGAAGTCGCGGCTCGTGCTGGCCGAGAACATCACGCAGGCCGCCCAGTTCGTGGAGTCCGGGGCGGCGGATATCGGTATCATCGCGTTATCGCTGGCCCTTGCTCCGCCGATGCGCGACAAAGGACGGTACTGGGAGATCCCGGTCGATGCCTACCCTCGGATAGAGCAGGCAGGCGTGATCCTGCGTCGGTCGGAGGACACGAGATCCGTCCGTATGTTGTGCCAGTTCATGCGTGGCGAGGAGAGCCGAGCTATTCTGAGGAAGCATGGTTACGCTCTTCCGGAGAGTTGAATCTTGTGTGAATCGGCAGTGTGGGTCACGTTGCGTCTTGCGGTGGCTACCACGGCCATTCTTCTGCTCTTGGGTTTGCCTCTCGCTTATTGGCTGACGACGACGCGATGGCGGGGCAAGTTCCTCGTTGAGGCCGTTGTTGCGCTGCCGATCATCCTTCCGCCAACCGTGCTGGGCTTCTACCTGCTGATGGCCCTGGGTCCGAGGAGCCCCATCGGCGGGCTGATCCAGTCGGTCACCGGCAGCAGCCTTCCGTTCTCCTTTGGGGGTATCCTGGTTGGGTCGGTCATCTTCAACCTGCCGTTTGCGGTACGGCCTTTCGTGGCTGGCTTCACGGCGGTCGATCGGCGTCTGGTCGAGGCCTCGTGGTGTCTGGGGGCCTCTCGGTTTCGGACGTTCTGCAGGGTGATCCTCCCTCTTGCGCGGGCGGGGATTCTCACCGGTGTGGTTCTGTCATTTGCCCATACCGTTGGCGAATTCGGCGTGGTTCTGATGCTGGGCGGGAACATTCCGGGCGTGACCCAGACAATCTCGACACTGATCTACGATGATGTGCAGGCGATGAACTACGGCGCCGCCAATGTGACGGCGGGGGTTTTGCTGGCCTTCTCGGTCTGCATGCTGAGCGTGGTGTACTCACTTCAACGTCGGGTGCCGGGGCTATGATGGCGGAGCTTGCGTCTGACTTCGAGAAGCGTTTTCCGGGGGTGCCGGTCATCCACGGGGTGATGCGGCGGCCGGCTGACCGATTCTCCGTGACCGCGCTGCTCGGTGCCTCGGGTTGTGGAAAGACGACCATTCTGCGGTGTCTGGCCGGTCTCGAGCGGCCGGAACGCGGGTGGATCCGCTTCGGCGAGGAGGTATGGTTCGACGCTGAGAGGCGAGTGCACCTGCCTCCCCAGAGGCGGGGCATCGGGTT
>JAAYDF010000052.1 GCA_012729395.1 Phycisphaerae bacterium | reverse complement strand
GGTCGCCGCTCCAGTGGCTCAGGGCGAACCCGCCGTGGATCTCCGGCTTCTCCGCGTTCTGCGGTGTGAAGAAGGCGTAGAACTCATCCTTCGAGTCGATCCTGCGGGTGTGCTGCTCGCGCAGGGCTCACGGCTGGCCGAGAAGTGCATCGGCGTCACCCCGCGCGTCGAACGCGTCGTCGGTGGTTTCTCCGGCGGCGTTCCAGGCGTCCAAGCCATCGCGGCAGATGACTGGGCAGCATGAGCACCAGACCGGCCGCCAACAGGAAGAGGCTCGGCACCCAAACCAAGTGGCGCTCCTCCAGGTCCCACACCCAGGTTAGAGCAAATCCACCGAGCGCCCCTATCAAGCAGTACAACAGGCAGCGGCGCAGGACATCGGGCGGCATCTCGTGGCCGAGGAGTTCCGCATCCGATGCATTCGGGTGGGCGGCCAGCCTCAACACCAACCTTGTACGCCGGTCCAGTGGCTCGATGCGCAGCCACAGCGCGGTCCGATCGGTGAAGCGCAATTCCGCAAGCCCCCCAAGCTGGCGGGTCTTCAACAGCTTGCCCCACGGTACCCGTGGCTCGGTTCCATCCATGAGCCGGGTGGAGAGCCCCTCCGCGTCGAAGCGGGCCTCGATGACGTTCGGGCGTTGGCTGTAGGACCGGGCGATCCAGGCCAGAAGCAGGAACGGGCCGGTCAGCATCAGCAGCCAGGCGATGGCCAGCCCGTGGACGAGGAGGCGTTGGAGCGCGGTCATCAGCGCGTCGGGCTCACCGGTCCAGGGACCGCCTCTCATGCACCAGAGCCCGAGGACCAGCATGATCGCCGCCCCGACTAGGAGCAATGGCCAGGGAAACCGCGATCGTGGGGCGAAGCTGGCGGTATGGGTGTAGGTGCCCGCACGCCAGGACCGGCGCATCGCTCTGCAGTGCAGCTTGTTCGCCAAGCACGCGGCCCGCAGGCCCGGAACCTCCAGCACCAGGGTACGGCGGTCGAGCTGGACCACGTTGTCCTCTTCGTCGTAGACCAACCATCGGCCCGGAGACAGGACGCCGCCCGCCTCGAACGGCCCCGTGCGCGTCCAGGGGACAACCTCGTCAGGGAAGTTATGCGGCCTTTCCACAATCCGCAGGCCGGGCAAGGTGGGGATGGTCTTAAGACTTCGTTGCCGTACGGGCGCGGTAAGTTTGGGCATGAGCCGAGCCTCTACCTGCTCATCGTGAGTGGCAATGCGCCGCATCCATATTTCATCTCTGTACGGCCGATGATCGCGGATGCAGGCATGTGACTGCTTCACTTTCTTCTCGACGTGTCTTGGGCCATTTGCGGCTCTCTGTGGGCTGTGAAGAATCAGCAGGTGACGCCTGTTGGCATCTCGTCCCACGTTCGTCCTTGCAGAAGCCGGCCGGCCTTCTTCTTGTTCGTGCCTCCCCATTGCTTGAAGAAAAGGGGTACACCCTGATCGATGCATTGGTCCCGGATGTCAAGAACCCACTCCTCTTTCATTGGTCGAGCGCCTGGCCCTGACTCGCCGCCTACGATCACCCAGTCTATGGCAGACAAGTCAAGGTCGGGTAACGCACCAAGGAGCGGCTCGAGCGAGAGAAACTTAACGGCCGCGTGGGTGTGCCGCAGATCGTCGATGCGGGGCTCGTATCGCTCCGTTTCCACTGATACGCCCATCCAGATGTTCTCAGCCCACGACAGGCTTGAGTCAAGCTGAAGTAGTCGTCCTGAACGCTTGGTCAGTATCTGAAACTGATGCCAACTTGCCTGGTTCATGACGTCAAACACTCGGCGGATGAACTCCATGGGCACGTCCTCGTGGAAAAGGTCGCTCATCGAGTTCACGAAGATGACTTGGGGAGTCTTCCATGACAGGGGAGCTTCGACGGCATGAGGATGTACTGTGAGACGAAACCCGTTTGCGTAGTTCGGTTGCCCCATTGCGTGGAGCCTCTTGGCCATGCGTTCCGCGTAGCAATGCTGGCAGCCGGGGCTGACCTTGGTGCATCCCGTCACCGGGTTCCAGGTGGATTCCGTCCACTCGATTCTTGATCTGGCTGCCATTGCCTGCCTACCCTTTCTTGTGTTTCTTGAACACTGCCCGGGCGATCCGGTCACCGGTCTGGTTGTGGGACGCGAAGAATAGGTAGTAGACGATCGCTCCCGTTCGATTCCTCATCGGAAGCGGCTCAGGCACGTACTTGAAGCCCGCCACATCTTTGAGACGCCGACGATAACCAGCGACGACCGCGTCATTGGTGGTCTTCTCCTGCATGTCCCCAAATAGGCCCCGGCAGGTCTTATATGCCGCATCCTTCCACGTCTCGTCGCCCCAAAACACATTCATGCGTGCCCGCTGGCTGGCGGCAACGCGGTCGGGCGAAGTCCAGAGAACGTTCATATTCGCGTCCATGATCATGAAGTTCAGGAATACCTCAACGCTCCTCATCTTGCCGATCGTCTCGACGACTTCCCATCTGGGGTTAAGGCCGTACGGATCAAGCAGGCACAACGCCCGCCTGTAGTCTTCGTAGCGACACTGAGGGAGCACGTCGTTGAGAAGAACCTCGTTGCAGTCGCCCTCGTACACGGTCACATCTGTCCTGCCGCCTGCGAGTTCCCGCAGGCGATTCGCCCGGCTTCCATCAAGGTCAATAAAATGATAGTGCGTGTACCTCTGCGAAAGCGAGATGGCGGGACTCCCTTCGATCTCCTGGCCGCTCGTTTTGGAGATGTGGCTTCCCGCCCCGGCGAAGCCATCAATGTAGGCGTAGTGCTTGATATGTGGCTGCTTGCTGAGAATCTTCGAGTAAGCGGCCGAGTACTCCCGCAGAATCTCCAGCTTGATTTCGGTCCAAGGACCCACTTCGTCCAGGTTGTTCCTTCCCACGGTTACCTCCGCGATGTCGCTGATGTCCTAGACAACCCGAAGGAGCAACGGCCATTGGTTAAGACATCGGTATGTTGTTCCACCTTACGATAGGTCAAGGCTTGCTCGCCAGCCGATCACCGGCGAGGGAACCACGCGATCGCGCACTCAATACGCCTTGCCGAAGACCACGCGGCGGCGGCTGGGTTGGCCGCTGATGATGCAGGTGCCGGGCTCGTCGTCGGCGTCGAGGGGGATGCAGCGGATGGTGACGTTCAGGTCGCTGCGTACTCG
>JAAYDF010000051.1 GCA_012729395.1 Phycisphaerae bacterium | reverse complement strand
TCGGCACACCTGTGCCCGACGGTGCCGCTACCCTCTTCATCCTCAAAGAAGAAATCGAAAGTGGCGTAACGAATTGGACCGGCAGGATGCCCCGAGGCAATTTACACAGGACTTGACACTACCTCACGCCGCGTCTGGGCTGCTCTTCTTGGACGAAAAGGGCCAGACCCGTGCCGGCCTCGGCGCGAACAAAGACGGTGAGCCCGGGCTGACCTTCATGGACGAAACGGGCGAGACCCGTGCCGGGCTGAGCGCGACCAAGGATGGAGAGACGCTGAGCTTCTTTGGCGAGAAGGGTCAGACCCGCGTCGGGCTAGGCGTGACCAATGACGGCGCACCTGGGCTGATCCTAGCGGACGAGATGGGCGAGGGCCGCGCTGTACTTAAGGTGGCCGAGGACGGTGCGCCTGGGCTGTTCCTTGTGGCCAAAATGGGCCAGACCCGCGCTGTTCTCACCGTAGACAATGACAACGAGCCGTGGCTAGTTTTCACGGATGAGAGCGGCGAGAGCCGCGCCGGGCTGGGCGTGAACGGGAACGGCAGTCCCGAACTGACCTTCGCGAACGAACAGGGCGAGGAGATCTGGTCCGCGCCTTGAGAGTCCAGAACGGGAACGCGGCCAGTTTTCGCCGGGCGGGCAAGGGGATGAGTTCAGGGATTGACGCATGGAGTCCCGCCCGATCGCCTGCCGCTATGCCTCGATGCGATCGAACCGCAACGGGCGTGCGTGACGATGTGGGCGGATGGCATCAGCCTGCTTCCGGCCCCGGAGGGGCCGCGGGGCGTAGCCACGGGTGGAGCGGCGCGGCGGCAAAGCCGCCCGACGCGGAACCCGTGGACCAGGAGTCCTGTTTTCTCTCCGCTCGCCCCGGCAGGGGCGAAGGAGGGCGCGGGCATAACGATGATTCGTTGGCGTCCCACACACCATTCCTTGTCGCCCCGCAAACGATTCCTTCCCGCATCATGAACGCATTGGCCAATCCTGCACCTCCATCCTCCACCCCTCCCGGGGTGGGGGATAGGATGTGGGGCCGCCCTCCACGGGTTCCGTTCGCCTGCGGCTCACTCCACCCGTGGCTACACTCCTTCGCTCCTTCGGAGCGAGATGCCGGGCGGATGAGGGCATGAGTCCAACCGTTGACGTATGGTGGCCCGCCTGACCGCCTGCCACCAGGCCGTGAACCCATCAAATCGCGCCGGGCGGGGTTCACGTGCTCGGCGTCTTCGAGCCTGAAGGGCTCGTTCCGTCAGCCCAGGTCAAAGGCCTGGGGACGGGATCGCCCCACCAAGGTCGGTCCTGAAGGGACCGTTCATGCCATGGCCTCGCTCGGCGCGCCTGGCATTGTCGTGCGATGCGACGTGAACGAGCCCTACAGGCTCGCCTCGAATGTGAGGTGACCACTTCCCCAGGGCTTCACCCTGGGCTGTCTGAACGACCCCGTTGGGGTCGGAGCTGCAGCCTGATCGCCTGCCGCCATGCCTCGGACCGGGCTTTCCGATACAAATGACTCGGCCGTCACGCGCTGCCCACCCGGCCCCTTGAGCACAATGGCGAATGCCCAAGGCCCAATGACCAACCCCGAAACCCGAAGTCCGGCTGCGGGCTGAGACGTTCGTCATTCGGACTTGATTGGTCATTGGTGCTTCGCCATTGGGCATTTCGCCCGCGGGCGGCATCGGCCTCCTTCTGGCCCCGGAGGGGCCAAGGGGCGTAGCCACGGGTGGAGCGGCGCGGCGGCGCAGCCGCCCGACGCGGAACCCGTGGACAGGGAATCCCGTGTTCTCTCGGCCCGCCCCGGCAGGGGCGAAGGAGGGTGTGGGTGGAATATGGTTTTCTTGTCGCCGCGACGATCCCGACAACGGTCAGACCGGCGAGCTTCTGCACCGTCATCTACTCGCCGGCCAAGTCCAGAATCCGGCGCTCCACCTCTGTGGATACGCGGAAATCGAGTTCAAGTCTGAGCGTCGTCACCAGTGGGGCCACCGCGACGATCAGACCGGCGCGTTTCGCCTGGACCAGCGCCCCCAGGACGCCGAGCGGTACGAGCCCGAGCTCCTTCGCAACGGCGCGCCCGGTTTTCTCGTCGATGAGTACCACGTCCGGTTTCACCTCGACCGCAAGAGCCAGGGCTTCTGATTCGCCCAAGTGCAGGCGCTTGGCAAGGCGCTGAACAAGCTCCACATCGCCGGGCACACGGACCTGACAAAACGGGATGACCGCAAGATCGAGCGGCGGTGTCCCTTGGCCCGGCGCTCGCAGCTCGTCAGCAACAGCAGGCGGAATCAACACCGTCCCGAACAGTCGTGGCAGAATATCGAGCAGGTGAAGATGACTGAGGCAGCGGAGCGGTGAAGTATCGCTCACGACCACCGCCACGGATCAGACTCCCAGCTTTCGCAACGCCGCCTCGTCATCCTCCACGTCCTGGAGCGTCGGACGATAGATGGGAATGCGGCGAGCGCGAAGTTCTGCCTCGAACGCGCTGCGCGACAGGTCGGCCAGGCGCGCACCGGCGAACAGGTCGAGCCGTTCGGCGTCGAAGAGCCGGCACGCGAACTCCACGAGCGCCTCCTGCTCGCTGAGACCCGCCTGCCGAAGAATGTCATCGGGCAAGGTGATCGTCATATCATCATTATATCTTCCGGCCCCGGAGGGGCCAAGGGGCGTAGCCACGGGTGGAGCGGCCCGGCAGCGCAGCCGCCCGACGCGCAACCCGTGGACCAGGAGTCCTGTTTTCTCTCCGCTCGCCCCGGCGGGGCGAAGCATGGCGTGGGCAAAGCGCTGATTCCTCATCGCTCGACAAACCATTCCTTGTCGCCCCGCAACAAGGTACTTCGTGACTGGCTGGACTCCCGCAACTCACTGTTGCAGCGGCAACAACCGAACCAGATAATGCCGTCCAGCCGGCGAAGCGGAAGTGGGCTCTGGAGGCGTCCAACCCTTGACGCGACGCGGTCGCGTGGGCGCCCACGAGCGGCAAAGCCGGGCGTCGGGTCATGGGCAACCTGCCGGGGATGGCCTACCGCGGGTAGGGGGTGTTCGACGAATGGCCACACGGCGGAACCGCCGCAGCCCCCCCCTGCCATTCGGTGTGTCCCCCCATGCCAGCCAAAACGCAAAAACCGCCCAGCGAGACACGGGCGGTGGAGTGAACGGCCTTGCTCTCGCATTCAGGCTGAACCAAGACAGACAAGGCGCTCAACGTGGAGATCAAACGGCCGCCACCCGCGCAGCCACGCTGCCTTCCAGCTGAATGCCAATCGACCGATAGGCGATGATGAACACGAGAGGAGTCTCTGCAATGAAGAGTAGCTACTTCGAAGACGCCGCCGCGACGTGGGACAACGAGCCCCGCCGCGTCGCGATGACCAAAGCCGTCGGCGAGACCATTCTGCGGGAAGCTCGGCCGACCAAGGACATGGACATGCTCGACTACGGCTGTGGAACCGGGTTGCTCAGCCTCTACCTCCTGCCGCACGTCCACAGCGTCACGGGAGCGGACAGCTCGGCCGGCATGCTCCAGATGCTCCAGACCAAACTCAAGGAAGCGGACATTCAGAACCTCAAGATCCTCCCACTCGATCTGGAGCAGGATCGGTTGCCGGACAATCGCTATCATCTGGTGGTGACCAACATGACCCTTCACCACGTCGCTGCAACGGACCGTGTCTTGCGTGCCTTTCACGCTTTGCTGCTGCCCGGCGGAATGCTGTGCATCGCCGACCTGGATACCGAGCCGGGCATCTTCCATGCGCCCGAGGCCGCCGCGAGCGTGCGTCATCATGGTTTTGACCGGGCCGAACTCACAAGCCAGCTCAGTCAGATCGGCTTTCGCGACATCCGGGATGTGACCGCTCACACAATCCGCAGACCCATTGAAAGCGGCGAACAACGGGACTTCCCTGTCTTCCTAATCACCGCGAACCGTCGGTGATCCCCGGTCGCCCCAACGCATGAAAACAGTGTCAGGATGATTTTTCCCGGGACTCCACCCGCGTGGAGTCCCAAGAAAAATCATCCTGACACTATTTTTCAGGTGACACTATTTTTCAGGAAGGGGGGCTGCCCGGGCACAGCCGACAATACGCCCGCGGGGCGTCGCTCACCCGGATGGACCATCCCGCCTCGTTGACGCGACAGGGGCATCTCTTATAATCCCGCGAAGTCGGAACCATGCCGCTCGTGACGGCCGGCCGGCAAGGCCGACGCCGTTCCCCTGATCGGAGGCCACGATGGGACGCTGCTGCTGGGACGGAGGATGGAAGTGGTGGGTACGCTGCGGGTGTGTGGGAGCCCTGCTCCTCGCGGGATGGGGAAGCACGCTCCAGGCACAAACGCCGGGAGATGAAGACCCCGGGGTCCAGGCGGAAGCGATGGAGCCCGAGGACGAGGAGGTGGCCGACCAGGCCCCACCCGTCGCTGAGGCGAGCGAGCGAGTGGCAGACAACGCACTGGAGAACGACTTCTCCAGCTACCTGCACTTCGCCCTGATCGGGCAGTTCGACATCGCCGACCGTTACGCCGAGGCCCTGCTCAAGAACCCCGACCTGGCCCCGCTCTCCGAGGCCGGCGCACGGCAACTGCTGGACCTCACCGACCGGTACAAGGACAGCATCGACGTCCTGCTACTCATCATCAACAACACGTCGATCGCCGATAACGCCCGCAAGATCCTGGACCTGATCCGCGCCGCCCACCTGGGCGAGCGGCAAAACCCTGCCCGCATCAGCGAGAGCATCCGCTTCCTGGCGGGCACGCCGACGCAGCAGGCGACGGCCATGGAGCGCCTGCTGGAGTCCGGCGAATATGCCGTGCCCTGGCTGCTGACCGCCCTGACCGACCCGGCCCAAGCCGACCTGCGGCCCTTCGTGATCAAGGCCCTGCCCGAACTCGGCAAGCGGGCACTCAACCCGCTGATCGCGGCCCTGGACATGGGCAACCCGGTGCTCCAGCGGCTGGTGGTCGACGCCCTGGGCAAGATCGGGTACCCGCAGAGCCTGCCCTACCTGAAGCGACTGGCGACCGATCCGAAGACCAACGAGGCGGTCCGCCAAGCCGCGGCGACGGCGATACGACAGCTTGTCGTACCGGACCCGGCCATTCTGGATCGGCCCGCCGCCGTCCTCCTGGCCGAACTGGCCGAGCAGTACTACGCCGACATCGAGTCCCTCCAGCCCGACCCACGCGAGGATCGGGCCAATGTCTGGGTCGCCCGACAGGACATGGTGGCACCGATCGAGGTCCCAAGGGACATCTTCTCGCTGGTCATGTGCATGCGGAGTTGCGAGCAGTCGCTGGCCCTGCGACAGGACCAGTCGGAGGTCGTCGCCCTGTGGTTGGCGGCGAACTTCCGACGGGAAGCCCGGCTGGGACTCGACGTGCAAGCTGAAGAGGTCGCCCAGACGGCGGACCTGACCCGCCCAGGCGATTTCCTGCGGAGCGTCTACTTCGCCCGGTGCGCCGGCCCGGCCCACAGCCAGATGGTCCTACGGCGAGCGATCCGCGACCGGGATCGCGAGGTGGCCCTGGGCGCCATCGCGGCACTGAACCGCGTAGCGGGCCCCGCGGCCATGGTAGGCACCGACAGCGCTCCCGACATGAGCCTCGCGGCCGCGTTGCGTTTCCCCGACCTGTTGGTGCGAACCAAGGCCGCCCTGGCCCTGGCCCACGCCCTGCCGGGTGGCGTATTCCGGGGTGCCGATGAGGTCGTCCCCATCCTGGCGTCGGCCCTGGGGCTGACCGGCCAGCGGTACTACCTGCTCGTCGACCCCGACGAGGCGGGCCGCAAGAACCTCGCCGACGGCCTGCAGAAAACCGGCGCCGAGGTGTTAGCTGGCGACCGACTCAATACCATCCTCGCCCGAGCCCACCAGGAACGCACTTACTTGGATGGGATCTTCCTGGCCAGCAACTTAGCTCACCCCTCGCTGATCGAGGCCATCCGCACGTTGGCCGAGGACGCACGCTTCGGCTTGGTGCCCATCGTCGTCTACATCAAGGAGGGCGACGCTCCGGTGCTGGACCGCTTGGCGGAGCTCGAACGCCCCGTGGGACATGTGCTCGTGGTCGACGGAAATGGCCCGACCGCTCCGGGCTTCGCCGAGCTGCTGCTCGAGAAACACGCCCAAGTCGCGGCTGCGGCTCGCATGGACGAGCTTGATGAAGAAGCAAGCGAGGCTCTGGCCCTTGACGCCGCCCAAGCCCTGCTGCGGATCGCTCAGGCCGGCAGCCCGATCTTCAACGTCGGCATGGCCGAGCCCACACTCACCGCCGCCCTGGCGCATCCATCAGAGACCCTGCGGATGACCGTACTGAAGGTGCTTGCTGAACTCCCGACGGCCCCCGCCCAGCAAGCCATCGCCTTGGCCGCTCTCGCCGAGGACCACAGCAGTGACCTGCGGAAGGTGGCCTTCGCCGCGCTGGCGGAGTCGGCACGGCAAGCCGGCCCGAAACTGGAGCCGGCCATGATCCAGCGACTCACTGAGCAAGCTTTCGCCGGCCCTGATCTCGAAATTCGGACCGCGGCCAGTGCCGCCTTGGGAGCGATCAATCTCCCCGGCGACCAAGCCGCCCAGATCATCCTGCAGAGCCGGGCCAACTGACCGGATCATGGTTCCTGAGAATCTACGATGCCCAGCACGTGCCGCGTGCTGGGCATCTTGCTTTGGGCGGGATGACGATGCGACAACCCCGTTCGCCAGTCAAGCCGATGGCCGCCGAGGACGTTCGCACCCTGCGTTGATGGAGAGGAATGCGAGAACGAACAGCCCTACTTGGCTCGTTCGAGGTACTCGCCCGTGCGCGTATCCACACGGATGAGCTCGCCGATCTCGACGAAGGGCGGAACCTTGACCTTGGCACCTGTCTCGAGGATGGCTTCCTTGTTCTGGTTCGTAGCCGTGGCGCCCTTGATCCCGGGCGGCGTGTCCGTCACCAGCAGCTCGACGGTATTGGGCAGCTCGGCGTTCACGATCACCCCGTCGATGACCTCGCAGGTCACCCGGGTGTTCTCCTTGAGGAACCGGATCGCGTCGCCGAAGGTATCCGCGGGCACGGGGATCTGGTCGTAGGTGTCGACATCGGCAAGCACGTAGTCCGTTCCGTCGCGGTAGAGATACTCGTAGGGTTTGGTCTGGACGAAGACGGTCTCGATGCGATCATCCACGGCCATGCGTTGGTCGATGATCCGACCGGTTTTGAAATCTTTGAGCTTGACCTGGTAGTAGCTGCGCCAGTTTCCCTTGGCCACATGCTGCATATCCTTGATCGTGTACATGATGCCTTCGTACATGATCACTTGGCCTTTGCGCAGTTCACTCACCTTGACGGACATAAGCTTGCCTCTCTGTTAGTTAGTATTGACGGCGCCGCCCCGCAACGACCGCGTTCCCCGGCATGCTGTCAAATGCTCTCGGCGACAGTCCACGAGCACAACTCGGGCGCCGGCATCATGCCACCGGCGGGCTGCATCGCGAGCGCCCACGCGGCACAATGCCTCATCAGAGCAAACGGCCCCTACCGGGCCGACCCGGAGGATGTTATCCGGTTCCCAGACCCTCGGCCTGGGCTGACAGAACGGGCCTTTCAGGCTCGCAAACCGGTGCGAGGGCGATGACCACCTCACGCCCAATACGGATAGTGTGGCAAAACCGCCCGCCCTCGTCAACCTTCGAGCCCCCTCCCCGTATCGAGCGACCTGGACCGTGGCCCCGCGGACCGAACGAACCGGTTCGCGGGTTCCTCGATGGGTAGACCGGCTGCTGAGCTTGTCGGGATGGGAGCCTGCTGGTACCTTGCCGGCTCAACTGAAGCTTGACTCATCCACAGGAGCGGCCCTTGGACGACCACACCCAGATCGCCTCATCCGCGGCCATTGAGCATCTTCGTTGGTCTCTGACGCCGGAGGTCGGCCCGATCCTTTTTGGCCGGCTGATCGAGTACTTCGGGTCGGCCCAGGCGGCCCTGGGAGCCAACGCCCAACAGCTTGAAGGGGTCGACGGCATCGGCCCTGCCCGAGCCACCCAGATTGCCCGAGGGCGGGACTCAGCCGACGTGCGGCAGGAAGTCGATTTGGCGGCCCGTCACGGCGTCCGCATCCTCTGCCGTGACGACGAGGAATACCCGGCTCCCCTCAAGCACGTCACCGACCCGCCCATCTGCCTGTACGTCCGCGGGCGGCTGGAGCCGGAAGACACGGTGGCCATCGGCGTGGTCGGGGCCCGTCGCTGTTCGCTGTACGGGCGCGAGCAGGCCCACCGACTCAGCTACCAGTTGGCGTCACAGGGCGTCACCATCGTGTCCGGGCTCGCCCGTGGAGTCGACGGCGAATCGCACAAAGGTGCGCTCGCGGCCGGTGGGCGGACACTGGCGGTCCTGGGCAACGGATTGGCGAACCTCTACCCGCCTGAGCACGAGGAGCTGGCGGACAAAATCGCAGCCCAGGGCGCCCTGGTGAGTGAACTGCCGATGGCCACCGCTCCCAACGGCTCGAATTTCCTGCCGCGAAATCGGTTGATCGCCGGGCTGTCGTTGGGCGTGTTGGTGATCGAAGCCGCCCGACGGAGCGGCTCGCTGACTACCGCCCGGCTGGCCAGCGAGTACAACCGTGAGGTCTTCGCCCTGCCCGGACGCGTGGACGTGGAAACGTCGCAAGGCACCAACTGCCTGATCCGCGACCAACACGCCAAGCTGGTGACCTGCGTCGAGGACATCATCAACGAGCTGGGCGAAGTGGGCGACGCACTACGCGGCGGATCATCGACTCCCGACGAAGACGCGTCGCCGGCGCCCGCCGCAGCCGGGCTCAACGATGCCGAGCAGGCCGTCCTGGGTACACTGAGCACCGACGAGCGGACCATCGAGGCGATCGCCGAGCAGACCGGATTGCCGGCCTCGCGCGTTTCGGCGGCGTTGATCGGCCTGCAGTTGCGCGGGCTGGCCCGGCAACTGCCCGGCAATCTCTTCGTGCGACCGGGAAGGAAGTAACACTTCCTACCTCGCGCCTCTGTCGCGGGACAGGTACATTCTCGCTGCAATCTTGGCATTTTCCCCTTGCTTTGGCGATCGGCGCCCCTACCATCCCCCCGTGAGCCGGCATCGGGCCGGCCCCATTCCGGAGCATGCCAGGTATCGCCTTTCACCGGAGGGGAAAGAAGTCTCTTCAGACTACCCCACCGCACACACGGCGACCCGGCACAAGCAGATGAGGGAGATACAATGGGCAGAGAGAGTAGACTGGCAGGCTTGGTGGTATTGAGCGGATTGTTCGCGGCGGGCACCGCCCTGGCGGCCGTCCCGGGCACGGTGGCAACCTTCGACGCCGACGAAGATGGGTTCATCGGCAGTACCATCGCGACCGTGCAGGTCCATGTGGACAGCGCCGGCAACCCGGGCGGGTTCGTGCAGATTCGCAAGAATCTTGAGCCGGGATTCGACATCGGTACGCAGAACAGCGTGTGGCCCGGCTTCTTGGGCGACTACGCGGCCGCCGGGGTCAGCGGAGCGGGCTTCGACCTGAACGTGTTCAACATAACGCTCGATGAGGCCCATTTGCGGCTGCGACGCGCCGTGGACGAGAACGGCTGGTACTACGACTTCGGGCCGGTCGCCCCCAACGCCAACCAGTGGGCATCCTACGACGTGCTGTTCGACCCGACGTGGGACGACGCCACCGCACTAGCCAACGGCTGGACGCAGGAGAACCTCGCCCCGAGCTTCGCTGGGCTCATGGCGTCCGTGGGTTGGCTGGAGGTTCGGGTGATCGCGGACGGGAGCACGATCGTGGGCGTGGACAACGTGCGAATCGTGCCCGAGCCGGCAACGCTCGCTCTGCTGACGGTCGGCCTGGGCTTCATCGCCCGGAGACGCCGCGCGGGCTGAAGCCCGCGGCTCGTTGGCCGTGTGCCGCTGCTCTCTGAGCAGTGCGGATCGCGTACAGACGCTGCTTCGTGAGCACGCTTCCACACGGGCCCAGGGGCCTTCCCCGCCAAACGCCGGGGTAAACCCGGCGGCTCGCCCGGACGACGCACCCGTATGCGGCTGCACTATTCGCTCAGCAGAAACAGCCGCCCCATGCCTGCGTCCAGGGAAAGCTGCAGGCCCTCCATATCCGGGCTGTCATCGAGGACCGGGACTTCACGGCCGGTCTGCGGGCAGACCTCGACCACCTTGGAGAGGTCCACGGCAAACGCGACGGTCGGCCACTGGGTGTAGGCAAAGTGATAGTTGCTGAGCAATACAGCCCGCCGGCCGTCGGCGTGGCGGAATACGCCGACGAGGTACTCACCCGGGCTCGGCGTCAGCGGGGCATCGGCGAGCACCTTCTTGGGATCGTCGTCGCCACGCACGCGATGGACGGCGGTACTGGTCAGCCGCATCAGCGTGGGGCCGAGATTCTTGAGTTCCGCGTTGATGCGGCGGGCCTGGTCGTAGTGCCGCGTGCGTCGGCCCTCGGCGGTGATGATCGCCCCGCCCTTGGGAAACTCGCCGCCCCGCGGCGTCCAGTAGCAGAAGTATAAAACACCCTTGGCCCCGTACGCCAGTGAGGTGTAGATCTGCCAGCGAAGCTGGGCCTCCGTCGGGTCGGAGTGCGGACCAAAGGGCATGGTGTTGAAGAAGTTCCAGAACGGGATGTCCCGCTCCAGCGCCACGCGACGCATGACCTCGAGATTGGTGCAATAGGTATCCCGGCCGTCAGCCTCCGGACGCATGATCGGGTAGTGGTCCATACTCAACACATCGATGTCCACCTCCCGGGCGAATCGCTCGACGTGCTCGTCATACGTGGCCGTGCCCAACTGCGCGGGCGAGGCGTAGTTTGGGAAGAGATTGATGTACGCCATCTTGCCCGGGCGGGCCTTGCGAAGCTGTGCAACCATCTCGGCCAGGGCGGGAAAATCCGCGGCGTTGGGTTCATCGCGAACCATGTAGCCCCAGCACCCGTCGCCGGTGGGCAGCTGGTCCGGCGAGAGTCCGGCCCGGGCCACCAGAGCCCGCATATCGTACTTCTCGCACAGCGCGATCTGAAGCCGAACCTGCTCGGGCGTGCGCGCTCCGAAGCCCCCAATGACCAGCGTGAAGTTGGCCTCGGCGATCTCCGCGTAACGGGCCTCCATCTGTTCGTCGGCCGGCGGATCGAACCAGAAGCCGATCGCCAGGCGGTCCTGCTGAAACCGGACCGGACCGGCGGCCGAAACCGTCTGCAGATGACCGCACACCAAAAACGCGGACAAGCCAAGGATGGCAAACCTGAACATAACGTGACCTCCAGTCGGGAATCCAAGATGACAGTTTCAGTCGTAGCGGTCGCCCCCCGTGGCGACCGGGCACCGGCGAGACGCCGGTGCCACACGTCAGACTAACCTCTCGCGGGGCGAATGACAAAGCGGTAAGGATAAGGTCGCACCAGCATGCGCTGCAATGCCATCGCTCGGGCGGCGACTTCCTCATGCTCTTGAGCGATGCGAGCTTGGTCGGGGTGGGTGGCGAGGTAACTCGGCAGGCGTTGCCCGGCCAAGTCGAGTTGCCAGCGAGCCTCCTGGTGGAAGTATAGCTGGGCCGCCTGGGCATGCCAGGGGCCGCCGGGCTCCCAGGGGTCGGGCGTTGCCGACGACAGGTTGATCCCCGCCGCCCATCGCTCACTGCTGAAGGTGCCCACCGGCCGGCCGCCCACCTCCAGTTCGTACTCACCTGCGGGCAGATTGGTCACCCGCAGCATGTAGCGGTTCAACTCCTCGGGGATGGGCACAAACCGACAGTGCAGCACCCACAAGGCCGCCAGATTGAACGGCAGGCCCTCATCCAGACGATCGAAGCTCAGCGTCTGGCCCTGCTTGCCCAACTCCGTGACTCGGCAACCGCGAGCCTCGGTCAACGTCGGTCCGGCCGCGTCAATGGTCACCGACGACACGTCAGCCGGGGCGCCGAGACCCTTGAGGATCGCGAAAGCCATCGCAAGTTGCCCCAGGTCGTTGAGGTGGATGCCGTCGGCGGTGTGCAGGGATTCCTTCTTGGCCGGTTCGGTGACTCGCTCATTGGCCGCCCAGACGCGCTTCTGGACCTCGCGCATGCTCCGCTGCACGTCGATGCTCGCCCCGCCCAGCGACCGGGCCAGGGCCATGCCTTCGTCACACATCCGCTGGAGGAAGTCGTCCTCGCTTTTGTGCGGGTCGGCCCCGGTGACGGCCGCCGAGCAGATGAAGACACGCACGTTGCGGGCCTTGCACTGCTCGACGATCCCGCGGATGCCATCGAGGTACTTCTGCTTGTGCTCTTCGTCGGCCCGCCCGCCCCAGCCGATGTCATTGACGCCGTAGGCCACGGTCACCACCGTCGCCCCGCGGTCGAGCACGTCGCGCTGCAGCCGTTCGAGCCCGCCGGCCGCCGTATCCCCGCCCCACCCCGCGTTGATAAACCGCACGCGACGATCCGGGTAGCGCAACAGCGTGTACGTCTCGATATACCGGCCGTACGTCCGGGCGGCGGTAATACTGTCGCCCAGGAACACCACCGTGTCGCCGTCGCGGATGGCGAAGTCATCGGCGGCCGTGGCGACCGCCTGGACCGCCACAAGAAACACGCAAACCGACAACCAGCGAATGAGCATGAAGGATCCTTCGGGGATCGGTGCCCTGAAGTCAGGTAGATGACGATTGCCTGGGTTTCTTTGTCCGTTTTGGCCTAGGAGAAGTCCGTCGGACTTGTTCGCTCGCCTCGACGTTGCGCTTAGCGGGTGGGAGCACCGGTATCGTCAGCGGCGGCAATCCCAAACGAGCGGTTGTCGCCTGCACATATTCCCGCCAAAAAGGCCAGACGTTGTACAGGCCATTGGTCTCTCCAAAGGCGTCGAAGTTCGTCTTGTCGAGTCCTTTGAGAGAATCTACTCTGTAAGCCAACACGAATAGTGCCTCAATGCGAAGGGCTTCCTCCCCATCGGCTGCGTCTTCATGGCTGGCAATCATGGTCAGCAGGGGGCGGACGAGCAGGATCGACTTGGACTGGTCGACCTGCGTCGTCACATTGACCGAGAACCGCAGGTGGAGGGGCTGCTTCTCACGTATCGAACCCCGTTTCGCTCTAGTTTCCAACAGATGCACATTCTGAATCTGGACCCGATCCGACACAACAGCCCCTAACTCCAAAAGGGCATCAGCCCCCCCAATCTTGAGTTCACTTCCCTTTTTCACCATTAGCTCACCATTCTCTGATGACCAAACACACTGCCATGAACTGGCAGTTCCCTGCTGGTCAGCATCAAGTACTCCTGCTGCGGGCAAGATATGGTCATAGTCAGGAGGGGATCATCGCTCACAGTGGCATCCAGCGGCCCGTCTTGAAAGTGAACGGCATGGTCAAGTGCCAAGCACACATCCGAGATAGTCCGGATGGTCATATTCGTTCGCCCATCCAACAGTTGCGTCACGTATCCCTTGGTCTTGCCGATCCGCCTGGCCAGCTCCGCGCGACTCACGTCTTGCTCAGCCATAAGCAGGCAAATCAGGTCAGTCACTTCCTGAATCGCGCGCTCCTGCTGATAGAGCCGCATCCCTTCAGGGGTGGCCGTCAATCGCTTCATCAAACTGTCGCTCATTTTGTCCGTCTCTCCTGTCTTCCTGTCCCGCGGCGCAAGTGCTCCGCCATAATTCTCTTCGCCCGCTTAACCTCCCCTGGATCCAGTCGATCCGTTTTTTTCTTGTAGCCATTGGTCAGTAACCAGTGGTCGCCCGTGCGAAAACAGAACACGCGAATCTGATGTTTCTTGAACTCGAATATCTCACCTTCTACCTTCTTGAACTGCTCCCGGTTCGGAACGGTTCCATGGTCTGCCATCCGCTTGAACAGGACAAGCAGCATTGTCCGTTCGCTTTCGTTAAGCTCCTTCTCGATGAACTTTCTGGCGGGCATGATGCCGTTCGAGCACACAGCGTACTCGATGATCCGCATCGGTCCGTGAACAACTAACGGGCTATCGGCATCCATGCTCATTGAAGTTTAGTTATAAGTGAATACCCTTGTCAAGTCAATCGTCTGCTCATTTTAACCAGAAAACGCCCACAAAGAAGCGTTACTAATTGCCAATACAAGACTTAGCGTCTCAACAGCGGCCTCGGCTCAACCGCGTAAACCTTGGGCGTTCGTCGGCCGGGGCGGTCTTCGCCGGTGGGGATGAGGATGGTGTCGTCGCGGCGGATGGCCGTGGTGGTCACCGGCAACGGCGGCAGGTCGTGCAGGTGCGTCCAGGTGTCGTCGGCCGTGTGATAGCACAAGAGCGCCCGACCGAATCCGGGATGGGCGTCGCCCAAGGATGAACCCAAGGCGGCCAGGCGGCCGTGATCCCCACCGAAAACAAGAACGCGATCCCGGCCCCAGGAGGCCACCGGTGCGGCCGCCGCCGGGTGAGGCAGATCCGCGACACGGCTCCAACCCTTGCCGGGACGATACCGATAGGCATCCGTCAGGTACTGTCGGCCCACAACGCCATCGTCACCGGGCAGCAGATCCGCACCGCTGAAGACGTACACCGCCCCGTCCTGGGCGACCACACCGGGCAGCATCCGCGCCGGCCCAGGCCACGGTTCTAACTCCCGCCAGCCTTCCGCCGGCCGGTCGAGATCCAACGACCAGAAGGTCCGCAGAGCCGCGGGAGTCTCCGGTCCTTCGCGTCCGCCCGCGAGGTAGACGGTGTTGGCCAGCAGCGAGCCGCCCATGTACGCCGTCGGCCGGGGCAACGCGGGCAACTCCGCGATGCGTAAGCGATCGCCATCGAGCGTGAGCAGGTAAGCCGTACCATAGTGTTTCTCGGCATCGCATCCGCCCGCCAACAGCAGCCCCTTGCGCGTCGAAACGGCCGCTCCGTAAGCCAGCAGCCGAGGCAACCGCCCGGCCGACTGCCACTGGCTCGCCTGCAGGCCCAGAATGAGAACCTCGTCGGTCCATAACTTGGTGCCGCCCTGATCGGGCGGGGTGGTGAAGTAGCTCCCGCCGGCCAGCACCAGCGTCTCGCCGACAAGACCCGACATCCCCCCGCCGACGCCCTGCGGCACCGGCGGCAGTTCCCGCAGCTCGAATCGTAGTCGATCGACCATGCGTGTCCCTTCCGTGCGGCACCCCGGCAGCGACATCATCGCCCCGAGCAGCAGCACGCCAACTCCAATCCTTGATCCGCACATCGCCGTACCCGCGACCATCCTCATGCCATTGCGATACACGACTCCTTACACGCCCAGGCACGATACCACATCAAGCCGGTACCGGCGAATCCGCACGTCAGCCGGGCTCGACCATCCGCCTCCCTGCAGGCCACCTTGGCGGGGTTCTCGATGTATGGGTTGACCTGATCGCGGTGTCTGCTCGGCCTTGATGGCTCAAGCCGCCCATCGAAAACCCCGCTGAAGCGGGCTCGCGCATTCATGCGGCACACTTCGACCCGGCGTGAACGCCGGGCCTAGCGCAGACGAAGCAGTATTCAAAAGGGGTTGCAAGCACACAAAAGAGCTTTTCCACGCCATGACGCGGTCGCCCCCCCCCGCCACGGCGGGCAGGCTGTGGCGACCGGGCCCTGCTCGGTGAGCGGTGCTTGCTTGACGGGCTGGGCGAGAGGGGAGAAAACCTCACACGCACACACTGCTCACAGAGCAGTGCCACACCATGGTGCTGCCGCGCCGCGCCGACCGAACACCGGCGGGACACCGGTGACACACCCCGGCCGGCCGCGGAATGGGCGTCGCGGAGGCGTCGGGCCTGCCGAGGAATGGAACGCTCAAGTCCCCTTCGCGGGGGGGCCGATAACATAGACGGCAAGCGTACACTGTGCGTGCGCGCCGACCCAACGTGGCGTCTGGGGACTGGCTCTTTTTTTGCCGACGTGGGAGCTTCCGACGCGGTTCAGTCCTCTGGCGGCATGGAGGCGGCGTCGCGACAGAACAGGCTCAAGGCAAAAAAGTGCCTGTCCCCCTCGCCTTCGTGCGGGTGTACGCGTTGATCCAACGAGGAGGCTTCGCCGTGCCCGGCCGACAGGTCATTTTGATGTATCACTCGGTGGATGGTCCGCACGCGGCCGCGGTGCTCGGCAGCTTTCCCATCCCCCTCGCGCGGTTCTGCCATCAGGTGCACGCCGCCCGCCGACAGGGTTGGGCCTTCGGATCGCTTTCACGCCTGCGGGAAGACACCAACGAGAACACACTCTATGTGACCGGCGACGACGGAACGGTGGACTGAGTGCGTAACGTGCTGCCCTGGTGCGAGGCGGAGAAGATCCCCACGCACACCGCGATCATCACCGGCCCGTGGCAAGACCCGCCCGTCTACCCGGTCGCCCATCGTTTGCAGATCCTGCTCTGTTTGCCCGACCAGACCCTGCCCGAGCCGGCCCTCACCGCCGAGCAGGCCGAGTATGTGGATCGTGTCTACGCCTACGAGACAGAGAGAAGGCGCCGTCGCCTCAAGGGCGCCTGCAACGTGGTCCTGGAAGACGGCGAGGCCCGAGCCTTGCTGGGACCGCTGGGCGACGAAGAGGCCAAACATCTGGCAGCGCGGTTCGCGGCCCCCAAGGAATACCTCGGATGGCATCATGCCGAGTTCGGCCCGCACACCGTCAGCCATCGGGCGTTTGACGGCGATGTGGCCGGCTACCTGGATGCGGAGGTACTGCCGTGCATGGCCGCCATGGAGCAGGCCGGCCTGACGCCGACACGCTACCTGACACTGCCCATGCGGCCGCGATATCCAGCGACGGTCGAGCAGTTGGTGCCCAGCCTGCGATCGCTGGGCTTTGAGGGCGTGCTGGACGGCGGCGGCGAATGGGATAGAGACAGCTTCATCGTGCCGCGCATCGACGCCAAGCACGTTGAGGAGTCTCTCGGCCTGCCGCCATACGAGCAAGGAGCGACTCATGCTGCCACGTGTCTGGCAGGGCCTCAAATATCCTGATAGCGACTTGGTGGGCCTGCTTTACCGCTACGCCCGACCGGGGCGGGATGTGCCCGCCGAGAGCCCCCGCGCGATCGACGTGGGCTGTGGCCCCGGCCGACATGTCAAGCTGCTCGCCGACCTCGGCTACCAGGCCCTGGGCCTCGACAGTGACGAGGAAATGTGCCGCATTGCCCGCGGCAACGGCGTCGAGGTGATCTGCGGGCCGGCCGAGCAGTATCATCCGCCCCAACCGCCCGATCTCGTCGTCGCCTGGGGGTTCATGATGCTCGTCGCCGACGGGCCGCAGTTGATCGCCCATTGGTCACCCACCATCGCGATTGTTGACTGGCGATCCCCTGCCAATACTTTCTTCGGTTTTCCCGAGAATACCGTGCTGCCCTCCGGCGCGGTCCGCATCCACCGGCCCGGCCACACCCTGCACGACCAGGAGTACTTTGCCCACGATCTGCCCGCCTGCCAGATCCCCGGTTACCAACGCGTCCACGATCAACTGGTGACCAAGACCGCCGACGGCGAACACCACGCCTGGTATCAGACCGTGCATCGCAAGAGCTGAGCGTGCGGCACGGGGAGAGGGCGCTCCCCTGGCGATGATCCGCGCGGGGGTTATCCCCCGGCCCGGACTTCGACTATCGTATGGGCGCGTGCGGAGTTCGCGTACCGGCCGCAATCCATCGTGCAATGGCTTCCCGGCAGCCACTACGAAGGATGGCTGCTACGAGATGGCGACCTGATGCTCGGCAGGCAAGGACGTATGGGGAATGACAGGATGACGCGTGACGTAAGGAACAACCGGCGAGGATGGTTTCGATCATCAGCCGCGTGGGTTGTGGGGCTGATGCCGTTGATGGCGATACCGGCACAGGGTAGTGATCGGCCGCACATCGTGCTGCTCATGGCCGACAGCCAGGGCGCCGGGCTGACCGGTTTCGAGGGGCACGACCAGGTCAAAACGCCGCACCTCGATCGGCTGGCGGTCGAGGGGGTGTGGTTTGCCCGGGCCTACACCCCGACACCCCAGTGGGCACCGAGCCGTGCGAGCATCCTCACCGGCCAGTACCCGCATACCCACCGCGTGCTCAACGACGACCTGCCGCTGCCGGCCGTGGCGGATACCTTCACTTCCCGATTGGAGGCCGCGGGCTACACCTGCGCCCTCGTGGGCCAGTGGCACATGAAGGGGGTGAGCACTTCGCAGCCGGCCCCGGGTATCGAGGACCACGCCGCGGTCTGCCCCGAGGCCCGCTCATGGGATCGCTGCACGGTCATGGTGCAGGGCGAACCGAGCCAGGCGGAAACACTACTGGATGACTGGACGGCCCAGCAGGCGCTCGCGTTCCTCGACCGGGCACACGAGCAGCCGTTCTTCCTCTGGGTCAACTTCCGCGGCCCCTGCGAGCCGACAACCTACCCGCCCGGCACGGAGGGACTCTACCCCGCCGACCAAGTCGAACTGCCGCCGACCATGAAGGTGAATCTGCGTCGGCGATCGAACATCCTGGCCAACTCCCCGCCGGCCAAAGCATACCCCGCCAAGAACCCATCCCAACTTCGCCAGGACCGCTCTAGACAATACGCGAGGATCACCCATCTCGACACCGCGGTCGGGCGCGTCCTCGAACGTCTCAACCAGCCCGACCTGCGCGACCGCACCGTGGTGGTATTCGCCTCGGACGGCGGCTGGCCGATAGGCGACCACGCCCTGTGGGGACGTGGGCCGGTGTTCCATGAAGAGGTGTCACGCGTACCCATGGTCATCCGGCGACCGGGCGACAAGCGATCAACGCCCAAGGTCGAGCGGATCGTGAGTCTGGTGGACCTCGCGCCGACCTTCTTGGACCTGGCGGGCCTCAGCGCACCCATCACCATGCATGGCCGATCACTGCTCGGTTTGCTGGACAACCCGGATCGGCCGGACCATGCCGATGAGCGCTTCTTTGTGTATGACCGCCTCGCCGACCAAGCCGCCGAGGTACGCGGCGTGGTCACACCGCAGTTCAAGTTGACCGACTACCTCGGCGGAAACGACGAATTCTACGACTTGGGACGCGACCCGCATGAGCTGCACAACGCGATGACCGACCTCGAATACCAGGCGGTCATCAAGGTCCTTCAGGATCGGCTGCAAACCTGGCGCCAGACCACACGAGATCCCAAGCTCAAAAGGTAAGCGATCAAGCGTGCGGGATCACGGACACAAAGCGGGCTTAATGCCGGCTTGCCGCTTCGTGGGTCTCGCGTGCGGGCTCGTCTTGCCCACCGACTGCCGCGCGGGAGCAATGGTCCGTCGCCCACCTCGCTACCGCAGATGCGCCAACACCTCACGCACATTCTGCGGCGTCGTCAGGCGAGCAAACAGGCGGACCAACGGACGACCGATCGTCACCCCCGCCAATCCACCGAAGGCATGAACGGCGGCGTGCAGCCAGATAATCTGCGCGCCCCATAGGAACAAACCCGGTGCGAGCGCCTTCCATACCAAGCATACCACGAAAGCCACCGCCGCCGGCTCCACCAGCCAGAACACCCATTGCCCCCAGCGAGGCCAATGCGAAAACACCACCGCCGTCACCAGAGCACCGGCCATCACAACACCCGTCGAGAAGACCACGGCCGAGTAGGTCAGAAAACGATATTCCAGCAAGTTCTGCTTGGGCACGTATCGCCAGACAACTTGAGTCATGCGGGGCGAATCGGACTGCACGGTGGACTTGGCATGCGTGGTGACCAGTTCAAGAATCAGCAGCGTGCTGAAACCCTGGGTCAATGCCACGCCCAAACCACCGGCACCCACGACGATGAGCCACAGATACATCAATGATCGGGCAAGGTATGGCCCCCAGATCGGCGGAGCCGCGGCGTGAATGGCGGCCGGCTGTTCGCTTGCCGCGTTGTAACTCCGGCACTGCGGGCAACGGATCATTAGAAGCTGCGTCCGCGGGTCGCGCCGGACAGCCCGTGTGATCAGATTATGCCCGCACACCCGGCACGGTTGATCGGTTTGCAGGTGGGACACGGCCGGCAACGACTCAAACGTACCTCGCCGCCCGGTCGGGGCGGCGGTCGGATCCAACTCTGTCTTCTGCATGTTGCGCTCCGAGATAGTCTGGTCATCCGGCTCGTGGCCTGCCTCGCCCTGGCGGAATGAACCGTGTGTAGTACCTCGGGCACCACCGCTCCTCAGGTAGTACCGGCAACAGATCGCTACCGGGACTCAGTCGCGGCCGGGCTCCCCCCACAGGGCGATAATCCCCCTCCTGCCAACCTCACGCGGCAGGCACAAGGGCAGAAGCGCCAGAGGCACTATCACCATATCCATCGGCCGGAAAGGAACGTTCCGCGAGCAGAACGCGATGCTTTCGCTCGCTGACAGCTGACTGTTATCGGGCGTCAAAGGGAGCAGTCACGGACGGTGCCACTCGCGACAGACGGGGCATAGCGGAAGTGCATCGTATTGACCGGCGGCTTGGGCCTGGCGCGCGGCAGTCATGGCCGGGCCCGTCCACAGAGCGGACAGAGACGCGTCGGTCAGCGAGCCGATCGCATGCCTGCCGTTGTAGTCTTGATCGCACAACAGCACCCGCCCGTCGGCCAACACCGACGCCCGTGCGTGCAGCCGCTCGCAGGGCGCGCGGTTCGGCGGGGCCATGTTCATCACCGCCAGATCCGCCCACTCACCGGCATAGTCGCTCGGGCCCGACAGCACCGCCGTGCCCGTCTTCCGAAGCCAGTGATCGTAGAATACCTCGATCTCGTCCATCGTCGCGTGCGTCTTCATCATCTCGCAGACCACCAGCGGCTGAGGCTGCCCGCGCTGCCGATGAGCCTCGGTCAGCCGATCGATGTTGGCCAGCACGCGGTCAAAGTAATCCGCCTGGTGCACCCGAAGATAGGTCTCCGCCGTCGCGGCGTCGAGCAGTACATTCAACACATCCACCCGAGCATCGAGCAAAGCCGACACGGCGGCATCATCGAGATGCACCGCGGGCGTGCGAACCGCGAGAGCGAACACGCCCGCCTCCCGACACAGCCGCACCCATCGCGGCCACTCCGGGTGCATCAGCGGATCACCAAAACCGCCTAGAACAACGCGCAGATCATCCCGCCCAGCCAGCTCCGCCACCAGTCGAGCAAAGAGGCTCTCATCCATCGGCCCGCGTCTCTCCACCGCCGACCCACGCGGACGCAGCGTGCTGCCGGGCAACGGATCGTCCGTGGTCAGCTCGATCTCCACCTCGGCCGGCAGATCCCCGCACGCCTGCAGACGGTGCTCCAACAGCCACTGCGAAACACGAAACGCATCCAGGCTATCCTCTCCGCCCGTCGCCGCCCCGTGATCGACAATCCTCGCGACACGATCAAACGCCATCCCCGTATCCGCCAGGCATCGCCCAAATGCCCGCCGAACGTCCGAGTGCGGCGGATAGAAGCAGGGAAGCATGATCATGTCCTTGCGTATGTCGGCCGGGTTGAAGGCCATGGTGCGCCCGATGGGTTGCACGGCCTTGACCAAGTCGGCCAACAACGAGGGAGCGTAGATGGCCGCCGACAAGCCCGGTGCCGACTGCGTAAAGGTCATCCGCACATCCTCGTGCACGCCTTCGTAATGCGCAATCATGGCATCAAGCAACGTCGGATCCAGCAGGCAGGCTGACGCGGGGATATCCACGATGCCGTCGACGGCCTCCCTGCCGGCCAGCCCGTCAAGCACCCACGGATCCAGCGACTCATCGAACACCGACGCACCACTCAACCCGCCTCGCCAGGCATCCATCGACCACTTGCGGGCACTGCGCACATACGCGCCCCACGGCACCGGAGCGGCATCGTGCGTTTCGATTTGCACCGCTAAACCCGCCGCCGCCCGCGCCGCTCGCTCCGCCTGGGCTGTGGGCACGACCAAATGTACACCGGCCAGCCCGCGACTCTGCAACACGCGCCGCAGCGTCCGCCGCAAGACTGTCTCGCCCCGCAGATCCGCCTCCAGCCGAGCGGACGTGCCCAGAGCACCATGATCGAAGTCAGCACTGATCGCGGCAATGACTTTCATGTCGCAGCCCGCCGGGCAGCCTCGTCCAATCGTTCCAGACCGCCCCGCAGAATCTCCTTCAGAACATCCGCACCCTCGATGATCGCCCCCACAAACTGCTTGTCACGCTCGAGCTGCCCGCGGGCAAGCTCGACCCCCTCAGCCCCCGCATGCTTCAATCGCCGATCCGTGCTGAAACGCTGCAACTCCGCCTGCTGGGCAACCGAGCTGATCAGTTGATAAGTCCGCTCCTGGGCCTGCACCTCCAGCCGCAACGCGTCCACTCGGGCGATGCGACGATTGAACTCCGCTGGCCGATCCAACAAACCCTCCAGCTCCTCAAGCACCGCCATCATCCGGCGGCAGGTGTCGGCCATGCGGTCGACCTCCTCCATCCGAGAAGCCAGCTCCTTCCTGCCCGCCTCCAAACGCGAAGGATCATGCCAACGCAGCTCGCGCAGATACGCGAATCGCTCGGGCGGAATCTCAGCCGTGCAGTACTCCTCCATCACTTCGCGCAGGGGCATCACCCGGGTCCCCGCCTTACGCACGCCGCCCTCCGTCGCGTCAATCACCCGACCGGGCACCGTCGCGAAATCGCCCTCGAACTGCTGCAGGTAAGTGAAGAGCTGCTCATCCGTGTACACATCGCGGCCGTGGAGATCCTTGACCTTCATCAAAATCGGGCGGCTGCGGGCGATACGCTCCCATTCCATCATCTCCATCGTGCAGAAACGATTGAGCTGCGGTCGCCACAGGCCGTGCATCGCCACCCCGGGCGTGTAGTAAACATGGTTCGTATAGGCCAGATCCTGCCCGACCAGAACGATCGGATCGCAGCCCATGTACACCGCCAGATAGAAAGACAGATGGGCCACGGTCGCCCCCGCCTTGAGCCCGTCCCGAGCCGCCAGCTTCTCCCCCAGACACAGCCCGGCAAATGTGTTGCCCAGCACCGAAATCGGCCCACCGTAGGTGTCCAGAACGTGCCACGTCGCTTTCGGCTCGACCACCAGATGAGTTTGCGGCAACGCCGGCAAGTCCTCGAAAAACCGCCTCGACATCTCGTGGTAATCCAGCGAGGTCACAAAATCCGGCGACACCCCGCGCTCCAGCAACGTCTTGAATACCGTCTGCACGGCTATCAGCACCGCCCGCCCCTTGAGACTCACGAGCTGATCCAACTGGCGATGAAGCGATGGACCCGCGGCGATCACCACGCCGGGCATGCCTTTGAACCGATCACGCAACACGTTGATGGGCGGCGTGGACAGAAACGTCGGCAGGTTATTCACGATGTTGCGGCAGGTGATCCGCGAGTTGGCAACCAGCGTCACCAGACTCATGCGGCAGAAGGTGATATGATCGGCAATGACCTGCCGCATCCGCTTGTGAAACTCGCCGCCCACACGCTCGGAGGCCGCGTGGCTGACAAACTGCGTGCCCAGCATCATCAACGTGTTGTTCGGTTCGAGAATGCTCTGAATGCGACCCTTGTCGGTATGCGTAAGAATCAGACAACGCCGACCCACGAACAAATCCGTCAAGTCCACCGTCTCGAACGCCGCTCTCAGCAGTTGCAGGTTAGGCTCCGTGACCACGAGAAAAGCGTCGCCCGTCTGCTTGGCAGCCAAGGCCTTCAGGTGATGCCCCAGGCCGAAACCTGCCACGACCAGACACAGAGCCTTGTCGATCTTGACGTGGTCGGCGAATTGCCGGGCCTCCGACTCGGGGTCAACCCGGCTATGCAGGTAAACGCGCCGATCCGTGCCCGGCAACGCAACGGATACCGTCGCCGGTCCCCGACGCGAGGGCTCGACCACGACCGAACCGTCCGGCTCGCACTCATCGATGAGCTGGGCTAGCCGCATATCGCAGCGAAACAACGCCGCCATATTCCGCGAGTAGAACTCGTCGGTGCCGGACGCACTGGAATGAAACGGAGCCACGCTCACGCCGCACATGATACCGTGCCACCCCCAATACGCCGAGTCGCAATGCCCTCGCGGTGTGTGGGGCTTGCACGGACGCGTTTAGCACCCCCGGTGGATACTGCTTCGTGCGCGCCAGGTCCGGCACTCATGCCGCGCGGGTTGGCTTCACCCGCTCCCATGGTCCAGCCTGCCTTCGCGAGGTTCTCGTTGTCTGGGTTGACCCGATCGCCACATTCTTGGGCTCCATGACCTAAGCCACCTATCGAGAACCCCGGTGAATCGGGGTCGCGCAGTTACCGAGCACGCTCAGCAAACCCGGCGTGACCGTCGGGCCTGGCGCGTGCTCTGCTGGACCTTCAAGACGTGTGTGCTGACCCATGCCCCCCCACCACTGGCTGGCCACTGTAGTATCTCGAAAGAACTCGGACTCCTCGCCTCTCCCGGTGATAACCATCTAGGCAAACCATCTGGAATATGCTACACTCCGCACTGGCCCAGACGGACGGGCACATATGAGCGAGACACCTGAACAATCCGCACCCCTGCTGAGGCTGGAACGCGTCCGCGTCGAGTTCGGCCGACTGGTCGCGGTGCACGACGTATCCTTCGAGTTGGCCGGCGCCTGCCTGCTCGGGCTCATCGGGCCCAACGGGGCGGGCAAGACAACACTGCTTCGAGCCATCGCCGGCCTGCAACCGCTGGCGTGCGGACGGGTGGCCGTCACAGGCGAGGATATCAACCCGCAAGCCTACCACCTCAAACGCCTCGTCGGCTTCACCCCCGATACGCCCCCGGTCTACGAGGGCCTCACCGTCCGCGAATTCCTCAAGTTCATCGGCAAGGCCTACGACCTCGATCGGTCTGAGCTGGACGACCGCATCGCCTTCTGGCTCGATCAGGTATGGCTTACCGAGAAGGCGGACCAGAAGCTCAAAACCCTCTCACGTGGCATGAGGCAACGAATCGGCATCGCCCGCACCATGCTGCCCAACCCGCAGGTCATCCTGCTGGATGAGCCCGCCGCGGGGCTCGACCCAGCCGGGCGGGTCCAATTCCGCCAGTTGCTCTGCAATCTCCGCGAACAGGGCAAAGCCCTGATCGTCTCTTCGCATATCCTCGCGGATATGAACGAGTACTGCTCGCATATCGCGATCATGGCCCAGGGACAAATCGTACAGTTCGGCACGGTGACCGAGGTGGCCGCCGGATCCGATGGCGAACGCTGCCGATACTCTATGCTCCTGGCCGAGCATGTCGCCGGGCTGGCCGACTTGTTCGCAGATATACCCGACCTGACTGCCGTGGCCATCAACGGCGAGCGCGTGACCATCGAATACAGCCAGGATCGCCAGAAGGTCGCCGCCCTGATCGCCCAACTTGTCAGACGAAACGTGCCCATCGCCGCGTTCTGGCCTCACCGGGCGGACCTGGAAGAGGCCTATCTGCGGGCCGGTATTCGGCAGGTGGATTAAATGGGAACACTGCTGGGACCAGACAACGCCTTGGCCTGGAGCCAGTTCCGCCTCAAGGGCGGACCGCGAAATCTGCTGAGCGTGCTGGCTCTCTACATCGCGATCATCGGCGGACTCATCCTCATCAGCACGCGCATGGACCCCTCCTCCGTACCCCAGATTCTCGCCACGTGGACGATGATCCTGCTCGGTTTGCAGGCCGGCATCCTCCTTCTGCTGGCCCCGTCCGTGATCCGCAACGCCGTACGCAAGGACATCGACACCGGCATGATCGAATCACACCGCCTCATGCCCATGACCGGAGTGACGGCAGTGGTCGGCTACCTGACCGGCCCGACTGTTCAGGCCATATCCCTGTCCGCAGCCACATTCTGCCTCGGGCTGGGCACGGCCGCCACGGGCGGATATCGCATCGTCGACTGGGTCGGCGTCAACCTCGTCCTCGGCTTGTTCGCCGCCTGTGTCTGGGTGGTCTGCGTTCTGCTGTCCGTGCTCGGCAAGAACGCCTTCGGCGTGGTCATTGGCGTTCTGTTCCTCGTGGCCACGGGCGGCGGAGCTGTCGCGAGCCTGTTTCCCGGGGTGACGATTCTGGCCGGCCCGGTCCTCGGCGGCAGTATCTTCGGCATCGTGGCCGGTGGAGCTACAGTGAGCGGCATCCACCTGATTTCGCTATGCCTCCAACTAATGATCGCGGGCCTGTGTTTCCTCGCCGCGGCCAGGCGGTACTGCCGAGACGACGTGCCCGCCTTCGGTAGACTGCTCGGCATGGCCCTGGTCCTCGCTTGGGTGCTGGCCTCCATCTGCGGTATGAGCTCAGCATCCAGCTTGACCATATTCCCCAGCATGCCGACCACAGAGATGACCGACTACCGCTTGGTCGCCTCCATCCTGGCCGGCATCATCGTGGCCTTCGTGCCCCTCGCCGCCGCCGTCCTGGCAGAGGGACGATGGCGACGGCGACGCACGCTCAACGATCCCGCACTCGAACCACATCCCATCGCCCCGGTCCTCATCGTGCTCCTCGCGTCCGCGACCCTCCTGTTAATGCCCCTGGCCTTGGCCTCCTTCAACACGACGCAGTCGCCGTTACCGAACGCCACCCTACTCACCGCGGCACTGTTCGTGACCGTGACCGCTCTGCTTCAGGCTCGTTACCTGCTCGGCATGCTTTACCGGCTGGGATTCGCGCCAACCTTCTGCATTGCCATCTGGGTTGTGCTGACCTGGGGTGTCCCGCCGCTGCTCGATCTGATGTGGACCGCGACCGAAAGAGGCAGCGAGGCCAGAGACGCGTTGCTCCTGCCGACGTGGAGTCCCGCTGGACTGCTCCTGGCCAGCCTGGACACCAACCATACGAACTGGATCAGCGGCCCCCTCGTCCAAACACTGACCACTGCGACCCTCGCCGCCGTCTACCACGTCACCAACCGATCCAAAGCTCACACGCCATCGTAACTCTCGCCCCCCATCGCTCGCCATCGTGGCGGTCGCCCCCGACTTCGGCGAGCTCGGCCGAGCCCTGCCGACCGGGCTCGACGCGGTGCGCAACGCTTGCGGGGCACCATGGGGACACGCATGCACTGCTCACAACGCAGTGCCACACGAAAGCACGCACGCGAGCCAACGAGCCCCGAGCGCAAGCGAGCGGGAGGGAGTAGAAGACGGACAGGCTTCCCGGCACTGCTCACAACGCAGTGCCACACCACGCCGGGTGTCCACACCAGGCAACCCACATCCTGCTGGCGCGACGCCCTCTTGGGTCACACCCACTGTGTATGGAACGTGCCGGGCTTGTCTACACGCTGGTAGGTGTGAGCACCGAAGTAATCACGCTGGGCCTGCAACAGGTTGGCCGGCAAACGATCCCGCCGATAGCTGTCGTAGTACGACAACGCGGACGCGAACGCCGGGACAGGAATGCCCAACTCGGCCGCCGTCGCAACCACCTTGCGCCAGTTCGCCTGGCTGCGGTCGATGATATCCTTGAAATACGGGTCCAGCAGCAGATTGGCCAAGTCCGGCTTGCGGTCGTAGGCATCCTTGATGCGATTGAGAAAGTGGGCCCGAATGATGCACCCGCCGCGCCAGATCATCGCGATCTCGCCGTAGTTCAGGGACCAGCCGCATTCCGCACTGGCCGCCCGCATGAGCTGGAAGCCCTGGGCATAAGAGCAGATCTTGGAGGCATACAGGGCATCGTGGATGGCCTTGACAAAAGCCTGTTTGTCGCCGCGATAGGTCGCCGACGGACCGGCCAACAACTTGCTGGCCGCCACTCGCTCCTCCTTGATCGCCGAAATGCACCGGGCAAACACCGCCTCGGCAATCGTCGGAGCGGGCACGCCCAGATCCAGCGCCGACACGCTCGTCCATTTGCCCGTGCCCTTCTGCCCCGCCTTGTCCAGAATCACGTCCACCAGCGGACGACCGGTGTCCTCGTCCGTCCGCTTGAGTATGTCCGCTGTAATCTCAATCAGGTAACTGCTCAGATCGCCGCGGTTCCAAGCCGTGAACACCTCGTGCATCGCCTTGGCGTCCAGACCGAGGGCATTGTGCAAAATGTAGTACGCCTCGCAAATAAGCTGCATATCGCCGTACTCGATGCCGTTGTGCACCATCTTGACGTAGTGGCCGGCCCCGTCCGGGCCGATGTACGTGCAGCAAGGGGCGCCGTCCTGCGGTGCCTTCGCTGAGATAGCTACCAGCACCGGGGCGATCAGCTCGTACGCCTCCTTCTGGCCGCCGGGCATGATGCTCGGCCCCTTGAGCGCCCCTTCCTCGCCGCCGGATACGCCCGTACCGATAAACAAAAACCCCTGCTCGCCCAAGGCCTTGTTCCGCCGCCGTGTGTCCTCAAAGAAACTGTTGCCGCCGTCGATGATCAGATCGCCCTTGTCCAACAGGGGCACAAGCTGATCGATCACCGTGTCCACCGGGCCACCCGCCTTGACCATCAAGATGATCCGCCGCGGCTTCTCCAACGCGTCCACAAACTCCTGCAGCGTGCGGGCACCCACAAACCGACGACCCGCCGCCCGCTCAGCCATGAACTTGTCCGTCTTCTCCGTCGTTCGGTTGTACACCGCCATCGTGTAGCCCCGGCTCTCAATGTTCAGAGCCAGGTTGCTGCCCATGACGTCCAAACCGATCAAGCCCACCTGCTGCTTGGCCATATTCCGCCACTCCAAGTCAGATCTTGCTTAGCCCACAACCGCAAACGGGCGCGCATTTTATGGCTTGCTCAGCCAGCCGCAAGCACCACACCGCAACCAGTCACCCCCGAGCACCAACAGGGCCAAAATGCAGTTGACACGTTTACTGGACGATTGGTATAGTAGTTTGGGAAGTCTGGCGAAGATAGAGAAATTGGCTCGATATCGGACCAGGTGTACCCGCCCTGTTCTCAACGATTTTCTGGGACCGTACTGGGTAGGCGAATCATGAAGAGCGTTTTCACGACCGGCGAAGTCGCGGATATCTGCCAAGTCAGCCAACAAACGGTCATCCGCTGTTTCGACAGCGGCCGGCTCAGAGGATTCCGAGTGCCGGGATCCCGTTTCCGCCGGATCCCGCGCGACAGCCTGCTGGAGTTCATGCGCGAGAACCAAATCCCCCTGGACAACCTGGAAACCGGCAAAAAACGCGTGCTCGTGGTCGACGACGATGAGGCCATACTCGAGATGCTGGTCGAGCTGCTCGAGCGGGATGGACGATTCGAGGTACGAGTGGCTCGCGGAGGCTACGAGGCGGGCCTTCTGACCCAGGAGTTTCAGCCCGATGTGATCATCTTGGACTACAAACTCCCGGATGTGAACGGTAACCATGTCTGCCGCACCATCCGAGCCAATCCCACCATGGCGGCCACGCGAATCATCATCATCAGCGGGGTCGCCGACCCGGACGAAATCGCCATGCTCCGCGAGGCCGGAGCCGATGACTTCCTACGAAAGCCATTTCAAATTGACGAGTTGATCGCCCGCATCCTGCGACTCGTCGAGGTGTAGGTATGGCCACGACCACCGAGGACAAGGCGACCCTCCGTAACCTCAAAGAGGAAGGCACGCCCGTGGACGCCACACAGGTCGAGCTAATCCTCGCGCAGATCGAGTCGTTGCCCACGCTGTCCCAGACAGCGGTCCAGCTACTGGAGCTGACGAGCGACGAGCGAACCGGGGTACGCGACCTCGTGCGCCTGATCGAGTCCGACCAGAGCCTCGCGGCCCGAGTCCTGGCGGTCGCTCGCCGGGCAGACCGTGGCACCGACGCCCAAACCATCGAACGCGCGGTCCAGGTTCTCGGCTTCCATGCGGTGCGAAACCTGACGCTCTCCGTCGAGGTGTTCGAGACCCTGGCCCGGCAAGGAAAGGAAGGGGCACGGCGATTCGACCGCGAGGGTTTCTGGAAACACAGCTTGGCGGTGGCGTGTGCGGCCCGGTTGCTCGCGGAAGCCGTTGCCGAAACGAAAAACCCAAAAAGCTGCGGACCAATCCAACCGGAAGATGCCTTCTGTTGCGGCCTGCTCCACGACATCGGCAAGATCGTGCTGGCAGGATTCTTCCCAAAAGCTTACGACCGGGTCATCGAGCAAAGCGAGGCCCTGCTGCTAAGCCTGGCCGACGGAGAACGCGAGGTCTTCGGCGTAGACCATACCCTGGTCGGCCGGCGCCTCGCCCAGCACTGGAAATTGCCCGATATGGTGGCCGAGACCATCTGGTTACACCACCACCCCCCTACGGCCTTGCCCACGCAGATCCGTTATGCGGACCATGTTCGGCTCGTCCACCTGGCGAACAAACTGGCTCGACAGATGTGCATCGGCTGCTCGGGAAGCCACGACCTCGGACACGAGGAGGAGCACTCCGGCCAAACGGCAGGTCTGACGCCAAAGACCCTCGAACAGGTTCGGGCGGCCCTGCCTGAGTGGGTCGAATCGCGTGCGCAGTTGATCGGCCTGCACGCCCTCACCTCCAGGGAGGTATACGAGGAGGCTTTGCGACGAGCCAACGCCGAACTCGCCCGTGTCAACGCCCGCCTCACCGAAGCCAATCAGTGCCTCCAACAGCGTTCGCAGTGTTTCGAGGCCCTGCGAGCGTTCAAGGCCGCTCTGGACGAGCCCGCCCTTCACGAGAACGTCTGCCGGGCGGCGGTCACCGCGGCCGCAGCCGTCCTACCCGACATGCCGGTAGGTATGATCGGCCTCTCCCAGGCGCGTTCATTGACAACCTTGGCCGCCTGTCACCCCGAGCCTGCGTCCCCAATGAAAGAGCCATCGCCTCAACCCTCCCACTCTGACAACCCCGCCGCGCCGACCGCTCAATTCCTGCCTCTGCCCGCGGGACTCATCGCCAGCCTGAGCGAAAACAGCAACGCGGAATGGATGCGAGACGCCCCCATACCTCGCCTGATGCAAGACCGCTTGGCAACCCTGCTCGGTACGCCTCCCGCGGCTTGGCTGGTCATTCGCTTCCACGATGTTCCCGTCGGACTGCTGGCCCTCGGCTCGACTGTGCCGCCCCAAGCGCAGGAAGGATTGGCTACCCTGGTAGACTGGGTGGCTTCGTGGCTCGGCGCGGCCGAATCGCGCGCACAGGCCAGCCGACTCAACGACGAACTCCTGGACATGAACCGGCGGTTGGTGGTTTCGCAGACGACCGTCGCACGAATGCGATCGCTGGCCATGGTCGGCGAAATGGCCGCGGGTGCCGCCCACGAATTGAACAACCCGCTGGCTGTCATCTCCGGCCGCGCTCAGTTGCTCGCTCGAAATGAAGTCGATGAACACACCCGGCGATCCGCCGACGTGATCGCCGAGCACGCCCATCGGGCCAGCGCCATCGTCACCGAACTCATGGAATACGCCAAACCGGCACCCCCCGAGCTGAGTACCTGGTCCATCGGCGCGTTATTGGCCGAACTACGCCGCGATTGGCTCGACAAAAACATCCTCAGCGATCAACAATTTCAGTTAATCCTATCGGACGATCTACCCCTCGTCACGGCGGACGCCGCCCAGATGCGGAAGTTATTCGACGAAGTCATCCGCAACGCGGTCGAAGCCATGCGTGAACACCCCAACCCGCGTTTGATCGTCAATTGTCGAGGCGATGTAACCGATGAAATGCTCGTGGTCAGAGTCGAAGACAACGGCGTCGGAATGACGCCCGAGGTGCTGGAGCGGGCAATGGATCCGTTCTTCTCGCAGCGACCGGCCGGCCGAGGCCGAGGACTCGGGCTCTCCCGCGCGGCCCGGTACGCGGAGGTAAACAGGGGAACTATCCGGATCGCCAGCCGACCACAAGAAGGAACGGTTGTCCTAGTCTCGATTCCCGCCGCAAGCCCGGCCTGACGGGCAGACCACGCGGGAAGCAAGCACCACAGCCACGGACGCGGCGATGAGGGGCTGGATGCCTGAACGGGGTTCGTAGTCACAAGGCGGTAATGCCGGGGGAATCCAGATATCCGGGCCAGGCGGGCCGTGGAGGCCTTGTTCTCTCCTCCTCTCCTCCTCGCTCTCGCGGCCAAAACGCCCGCCGGCCTTTTTTCGCGGATATCGCCTCGCCTGTGCTTTCCGGCTGAGGAAGCGAGCATGCCCAAACGGTCCGTCAGTATCCTGCTGGTCGAGAACGAACCCTCCCTCGCTGAGATGATCGAGGAGTGCCTGCTCGAGGTCATGCAGGTCCAGATCAACCGCGTCTCCTGCGCCGGCGAAGCGCTCCGTGAGGAACTCAACCACCGCCACGACCTCGTCATCACCGAGCTGTCACTGCACGACGCCGACGGACTCGAACTGGTCCGCCGCATCCAGGTCTCCAACAAGTGCCCCATCATCCTGCTGGCTGACTCCCCAACGCCCGAGGACCTGATCGATGCCATGCGACTCGGAATCCGCGGAGTGGCCCCACACCCCATCGACACCGTCGATCTCGTACGAACCATCCGAGGGGTGCTCCGCACCGAACTCCGACAACGACGCCAACGAACACGCTACCGCAGACTCCGACTCCTCACCGGGCGTATCCTTCGCGAACGCCGCGACCTCCGCGAACGAATCGACCTGATCTGCAAGGACGTCGTGCAGGCATACCGACGATTGGCCCAGGACGTAGCGTCCTCCGGCATCCTGGAACGAACCACCGCCAACTCATCCTCAACAACCCTGGCCCCAGACCCTACCGCCGAAGACGCCTGACGAGCTCCTTGACGAGCACGCCCGCACCCACGACACTTGCCCCTGGTGACAGGTACGCAAGACCGCCTCAGCACCGCGCTCGCACGCGCGGCCAAGTAGGAGTCGTTCCATGACCCAGAGTACTGCTCAAAAACCCGTCAAACCCAACCGCGTGGTCATCCGCTCGTGGCCCAAGATCATCCTCATGCTGCCGACACTTGTGATGGCCGGCGTGGCCGGCGCCATCATGATGACCCAGGAACCGCCCGCCACCAACGCCGACTTCGGATTCCCCCACCTGGTCTGCCTGGGCTTCCTGTTTATCCTCCTGATCAACCTGACTATGTTGCTTTACGACCTCAGCCTGCGAGGTTTCATCATCGTCTGCCTGCTCATTCTGGTCCTGGTGTTGATCGTCCTGGTAATCAACCTGCAAATCGCGGGCGGCGCTTGGCAGGCGATCGGGCGGGCTCTCAGTATCAAGGTCTACGCCAATGCCGCTTTCTACTTCCTGTTCGGGCTCGTCCTGTTGTTCAACCTGGTGATCGCCTGGGTCATCACGCGATTCCATTACTGGGTCGTCGAGCACAACGAAATCATCATCCACCGGGGTTTCCTGCAGGAAGTGGAACGGCACCCCACGGCCCAAGCCAGGTTCAAGCTGGTCATCGAAGATGTGGTCGAATACGGGATGCTGGGCAGCGGGCGCCTGGTGTTCTACTTCGGAGACGACAAGAGCGAGCACGAGCTGTCCACCGTGCCTTTCGTGCACTCCAAAGCTCGCATCCTCGACGAACTCCTCGGCAGAGTGGCCGTGACGCAAGCGTAGAAGGGCCTCTACCACGGGGCCCGTGCGATCGATCAGGTGTACTGAATCACAATGATGTTGTCGGGCAGGAAGGCGAGAACCTTGGCCACGTCCTCCCAGGCCAACTGCCCCGCATCGCAGCCCGGCCGGGGAAGCAACGTCTGCTGCGACCCGACCAACTCGACGAGCTGGCGGGCACTCCGCTCGATGATCGGCAAACTGGGCAACGAGTACTGAGATTGCATGACGGGAAAGGAGACCACCCCGGGACGGATCACGTGGACCTGGTTCCCGCGCGAGGCAAGGAGATGCCCCAAATCCTGGGCCACGCCCGCGTACCGGGAGACCGCCTCCTGAGCGGTGCGATGCTCCAAGATAGCTTCCCCGGCGGGAGTAATCGACCCATTGGTGAGGATACAGCGGAACGCCGCCGGCTCAAGCCAGAGGTTACAGACCTTTTCAACCATAGTCCTACCAGCCAGTTGCACCACACGAGCCCACGGCGGCCGTGGTCGACAGTTGTGCCTATTATCGGCGCCGTTTGGGGCAAAGGATAACCTAAATGCTTGCGGCTAATATAGATGTGCCGCGACAGATTGTCACGTCCGGCGGAAGGAGTGGCGCAACACACTGACAACAATGGAGTTATAGATATAGCATAGGTCGCGGACGACAATTCGCCACACGTCTCATGTGCCGCTTCCGCCAGCGTATCCCATCACCGGGCTCTCAGAGAACGAGCATGACTCGCCATCGGCGTCGCCGGGAGAGGCCGGTTTCCGCAGTCCGTACTTCTTGATCTTGTGTCGCAGGTAATCTCGCGAGATGCCCAACGTCCTGGCAGCCTTGGATTGGTTCCAGGCACATTGCGTCAGCGCCTTGAGAATCAGGGCTCGCTCCTGGCCCTGGAGGCTGTTCACATCTTCGCTGACGAGTACCTCGGCCACCGCCGCCTGGATGTCCGGCGGGAGATGCCCGGGCAGCAACTGTTGGTTGTCGGCCATGAGGACCGATCGCTCGATGACGTTTTGCAGCTCGCGGATGTTGCCCGGCCAATGGTAGCGCGTCAGCAGGTCCATGGCCGGCTCGGACACCCGCACCGCGGGAACGCGAAACGCCTCGGCACTGTGCTTGACGAAGTGTTCGACCAAGAGCGGGATGTCCTCGCGACGTTCGCGTAGCGAAGGGATGCGAATGGGAAAAACGCTGAGGCGGTAGTAGAGGTCGTCGCGGAACAGGCCGTCGGCCATCATGTTCTTCAGGTTCCGGTTGGTGGCGGCAATGATGCGGACATCGCAGGGGATGGGCTTGCTGCCACCGACGCGCACGAACTCCCGCTCCTGGAGGACGCGGAGGAGCTTGACCTGGGTGGCACGGCTGATGTCGCCGATCTCGTCGAGGAACAACGTGCCCCGGTTGGCCGCCTCGAACCATCCGCGACGCTGGGCATGGGCGTCGGTGAAGGATCCCTTCTCGTGACCGAACAGCTCGCTTTCGAGCAATGTCTCGCTGAGGGCAGCGCAGTTGATCGCGACGAAGGTTTCGTGCCGGCGACGTGACACGCTGTGGATGTAGCGGGCACAGAGTTCCTTGCCGGTACCCGTCTGGCCGAGCAGCAGAGCGGTGGCGTTGCTGGGGGCGACGCGCTCGCAAAGCTTCAAGACTTCCTGCATCAGCGGGGACTGCCCGATGATCGCGGTCTTCTTCATGACCGACTCGCGCAGACCGTCGTATTTGAGTTGCAGGTCCGCGTACGCCCTGGCGTTCTGGGTAGCGCCGGCGGCGAGGGTGGCGAAAACCTGAAGAATTTTGAGGTCATTGGGGCTGAAATCGCTACCGTCAAGCCGATTGACCACCTCGACCACGCCGATCATCTCCCCGCGGTGGAGCATGGGTGCGGCAATGATGGAATGCGTGCGAAGGCTGGCGAGGTGATCGATCTGTTTGACGAATCGGTTGTCGCGGGATGCGTTGATGATGCTGATCGGCGAGCCGGTGCGTATGACTTGCCCGGGAATCCCGAGGTTGGAATCGAACTCCCGGCCGATGAACGCGTCGCGTCGGCTACCTGTGGCGGCGGCCACCGTGACCCGGCGGGTACGAGCATCGAGCAGAAAGACGCAACTGGCCTCGCCGCGGGTAACGCTACATGCCAGCCGGGCAATGGTTTGCAGCACCGAGTCGAGCTTGAGGGTCGAGGTAATGGCCGCGGCCGCCTCGGTGAGGGCGGTCAAAGATGCGGGAGATAGTGACTCGGCCAACGGACTCACAGCTTTCCGGACTCCAAGTGCGCGGCCGTGCTGCGACTGCCGCTACGCCTTCGACGTGCGGGAACCGGAACGTACGGATTCCATTATAGCGGGTTGACTCTCGTTTGCTCTACAGAAGCGTCTCACCGGTCACCCTCCAGTGCTCGCGAGCCGTTACTGCTTTCGTCCCAGCTACTTACATGCCGCCGCCGGCCGCCGGGTTTTGCCTAGCGCAAGCGCGGCTGGTCCATCGGCCGGGTCGGCCGTTGTTGGATGGGCTCAGGCCGACGACCGGGTCGATCTGGACGCGAGACGCTGGGTTGAACGCGTCGGGCGTCTTCGTCGGCCATGCTGCCGGCCTGGCGATCAAAGTAACCCGATTCGTTCCGCGGCCGATGCTCCGTCGGTGCGGGCCTCGGCTCTTCGTGCCGGCGCGAGCGAGAATCGCTGGTACAGGCGACAAGCAATATCACCAACCCGGCCAAGAATCCCGGCACAACCGTCCAGCGGCGCCCCAGTGCGGTGGATATCCTTCGGGCCATGGCTCGCATTCTCGCTTACGACAACCGGCGTCGAGGTCGGCCCACCATCTTGAAGACCGCGAAACCCGCGAGCATCCCGGTCATCGCCAGGGGAGCCATGATGCCACACTCGAACCGCTGCGGCACGGCAATGCGCCCGTCGAAACTCAGATCGACTTCAGTGTCAATCACAAACGGATGGCGATCATCTTGAGTGAATCGGCCTTCGGGCGAGCCCACGAATCCGTCGCCGTCGATATCAAACCCCGACGTCCGCCACGCGTAGAGGATAGTCCACACCCGCACGTCGGGGAAAGTGATGGGGATGCGACCGGCCGGCACGACGATGAGCTGATAACCGAGCCCCTGTCGCATGGTGGCGTAGTTGGTACCCGGATCGTTTCGATCCCCTGCGACGGTGGAGGTACCCAGGCCAGGGGCCAAGGCACAGTCGGCATCCTCGGTGGGCAACTCGCCGTAGAGCTTGCGCGGCCCGACGCGGAACAGCTCCGCATAGCGGGTCTGAAGCGTGCCCAACGAGTTGTAGAAGCAATCGTTGCCGGCGATGTCGACCGCCGTTCCGATCTGCGGCCTGGCAAACCCGTTGGTGTCGGTGATCCGGAAGAGTCCGTTGCCGTCCCAATCGGCGCCGAGCAAATCCTCGATCAACGACTCGGGGAGCGTACCGGCGGTGATGCGGTCCTTTCGGAAAATGGTGAGCAAATCGGCAACGTCGGTGGGGAAGTCCACGGTCTGAATGATGTCGTTTCCGAAGTCTGACCCGTTGCCGAGTCCGTCGTTATCAAGATCCGTGTCGCCTTCCTCAGCATAGGGTCTCACGAATCCGGTGGCCAGAGACACGCCGAAGGTCTCGGGGTTGATGAGCGGATCAACGTCACAGCCATCCAGGATGCCATCGCCATCGGTATCCGGATTGCTGGGGTCGGTGAAGACGAATCCGTCGAAGTCATACTGGCGATTGGCGGCCGGGTCGATGTTGGGCAGGGGATACTCGCCGATCGAGGGCAGCCCATCGAGGTTGAGATCCAGCCATTCACTGCTCGGGTCGATGGGTTCGCCGAGATCCCATCGTCCGTTGCCGTTGGTATCAGTGAAGACGAAGTCCAGCCTGCCGTTGCCGTAGTCATCGATGTATTTGAGGCCGAAGACCTCGACGAAATCCGTCAGGCCGTCGCCGTCGGTATCTGCGTTGTCGGCATCGGTGGAGACGGTCAGGCGGGCGGTGAGGAAGGTGGGCGGGGTTCCGGGCCCGATGGCGGTGGGGGCGAAGAACCCGACGAACCCGGGGTGGAGGCCCCCCACTTCCCAGTTGTCGGGCAGACCGTCGCCGTCGGTATCTGGTGCACCGTCTGCCACGCCGTCCGCGTCGATATCGAGCTGGGCAAGCACCGCGACCGGCCGCGTATTTGCCGGGACCAGGTTGTCACCCACCACAAAGGGTGAGGGGCAGGGATCCTGAGCCCGCACGGCCATCGTGCTTGCCGCCAGCATGACTGCCAACGTCGCAGCCCAACGGGGGCCGGTTGTTCCATCATGGTCGTATCTGCACCGCATTGCACTAGCTCCTTGAGGCACTATGGGTTGAGGTTCAGGGCACCGGTGGTTTCGGCGGCATCCATGGCGTTTCCGGCGGCGTCGAAGATCGAGTTGCCGTCAGCCGGGGTGATGGTGACCAACTCGTTGCCGTCGGGCACGCCGGTGACATCCAGGACCACCCGAATGACGGTCTCGCCGCCTGCCAAGGCGCCATCGGCGTTGTTGGTCAGACTGTTGATGGTGACGTTGGTGGCACTTCCGCCGTTCTGATCGAAGGTCAGGGTGAAGTCGGCCACCTGCAAGGCTCCGGTCCCGTCGTTGTTGGCGTAGACACCTTCGCTGATGGTGACGTCGACGTGTGCGTTGGTCGCTTCCATGACCCCGAGGTCGATGACCGGTGGCAGCTGATCGCTGAGCGTCACGGCTCCGGTGGTCTGTCCGGCAGCCATCGCGTTGCCCGCCGCGTCGAAGATCGAGTTACCGTCCGCCGGGGTGATGGTGACCGTTTCCAGTCCGTCAGGTACGCCGGTGACATCGAGGACCACCCGGATGACGGTCTCGCCGCCCACCAAAGCGCCATCGGCGTTGTTGGTCAGGCTGTTGATCGTGACGTTGGTGGCGTTGCCGCCGTTCTGATCGAAGGTCAGGGTAAAGTCAGCCGCCTGCAGGGCCCCGGTCCCGTCGTTGTTGGCATAGACGGCCTCGCTCATGGTGACATCGACATAGGC
>JAAYDF010000050.1 GCA_012729395.1 Phycisphaerae bacterium | reverse complement strand
CCTTGCCCACCCGTTCCGCCGGCGTCGGAGGCTCCTCCTTCTTGCAGCCGCAAACGATGACCACAGCGACCAGGACAGTGCTCAGAATCAAAACCGATCTTCTCATGTTTCACACTCTTGGCTCACAACGGGCGGGACGGCCAAAACCAACTGGGCGCCAATGCCTTACGCGGCGTTCCGCGCCCATACCCCGCTCAGACCTCATCCCCCCGATTATCCCCTGAACCTTCACTCTACCAGAGCCGCCAACCCATGCAATCAGGGATACCCGCAATTTTCGGATCAGGGATTTCCCCGATCCTCGGATCAGTGAAACCGCCAAGCCGCCGACCGAAACACCCGCCGGAACGCTGGAAGAGGTACGCCAACGCGATTTTGATTGATCCACGAACCGCCCTGGCGTAAGAAGTGGTTGCCGCCTTGGGGGCGCCACGGGGTCATCGAGGACAGACCATGAAGCTGACGTTTCTGGGCACACGGGGCGAAATCGAATCGCGGACGCAGCGCCACCGCCGCCACACCGCGCTCGCCGTCGACTACCGCCGCCGACGGGTGATGATCGACTGCGGAACCGACTGGACCAACCATATTGACCGGGTCCGGCCGCGGGCCATCGTAATCACGCATGCCCATCCGGACCACGCCTGGGGCCTGCGAGCGGGCGCGCCGTGCCCCGTCTACGCCACGCCAACCGCGTGGGAAACGATGGCGAACTACCCGATCGAACACCACCAAACCCTGGCCGACCGATCGCCGACCGCCATCGAGGGCATGACCTGCGAGGCATTCCCGGTCGAACACTCCACCCGCTGCCCAGCCGTCGGGTATCGCATCGCCGCCGGCAACGTCACGATCTTCTACGTCCCGGACGTCGTCTACATCCAAAGCCGTCAGGACGCCCTGGTCGGCTGCCGCCTCTATGTCGGCGACGGAGCCACGCTGAAACGCCCGATGGTCCGCAAACGCGGCGAACACCTGATCGGCCACAGCCCGGTGCGAACGCAACTGACCTGGTGTGAAAAGGAAGGCGTGCCGGAGGCGATCTTCACCCACTGCGGAGCCCAGATCGTCGACGGCGACGAACCGGCCATCCAAAACGAACTGAACCGATGGGCCACGGCGCGCAACGTCAAGGCCCGCATCGCCCACGACGGCCTGGAGGTGGTTCTGAAATGAAGCCGCGACCTACTCCCGCGACGACGCGGGTTGTGTGACCGAATAGACCAGTTCCTCGCTGCGAATCGCCGAGCGCAGTTCCAGGTCGTCGAACCACGCCTGCCCGGTTGCCAGACCCAGATAGCACCGCACCGCCACCGTATGGGCCTCTGCCGGAACCTCGGACCAGATCGTCTCCTGACGCTGCCACGGCTGGGTACCGCAGACCATCACCCCGCAATACGGCGGCCATATCCGCGTACCGTCGGCCTTCAGGTACGATATCTCGATGAACGCCCCTCGTCCGCTGACGTTCTGCGTCTTGACCGACCCGGTCAAACGATACACCAACCGCCGATGCTCACCCAGCGGCGTTGATACCTGTCGCACCGGTAGAGTCTGCTGCAGGCACGGCCAGGCGGTCGTCTTGTCGGCTTGGACGTGCAGGCATGAGGAATCGGCTCTCTCCCCGTCAACCACGCCGTAGATGATCTGGTCGGTCGCCTGATTCATGTCCGAACTTGATTGCCAGTGCCGAAAAACCTCTTCGGCGGGACCGTCAAAGCCGGCGAATCTCAGGTCTTCCTCGTGGATATCCTCAAACTCCGTAACCACAGTCGGATAGACCGCAGCGCCTTTCGCGGAGACCACCGTCGCCCGGACGAAAACCGGCAGCGTCCCAAGTCGGAACCGCAACCCCTCCGGCAAAACGGCTGCCTCCACCGGCCGACCCAGCGGATCGAACACCTCCGCTTCACTTTCGCGGATGGGCGCCGTGCAGACCGCGTCACAGGCAAACTCCAGCCACAGCACGGTCAGCGGCCCCTCCGGCGTCTCGAACGCGACACCCTTGGCGTACCCCCGATCCACGCAGCCGACCACGTTCAACACGCCACGACACGACGCCTCGCGGGTCAAGTCGTTGAGCAACACCCAACCCACCACCGCCGGCTTGGGCGTGCCGTCGGGGCGGAACAAGGCCATGTCGGTATCCAGCCCCAGTGGCCAGAGCGTGAACTTGGCGATCCGACGCGCCCCGCCCGCCCACTGCTCGACCGCCTGGACCAGGTCGGCCCGCAGATGGGCAGCCATCCCGCCGCGAAACTCGGCGTCCCCGCCGCCGGCCTCTGTGATCCAGATCTCGACGGGCGCCCCAGCCGCCGCCAGCAACTCCCGGCATCGCGCCAGATCGGCCCCGTAATGCACCGCCAGGGCGTCAAAGTACTCACCGCAGCCCAGATCCAGAACCTTCTTAAGGAAAGGGCTATACGTGATCCCCTCCGGGCACGCGCCGGTCGCCCCAAAGGCCAACAATTTGGCCTCCGGATTGCCGCGCCTGACCCCTTCGTGGGCCAGACGGCTCAGATCGACCAGATCGGCGAGAATCTCCTCATGGCTGCTGTGATCGCCGCGGCCCCTCCAATAGAACTCCATGTCAGGCTCGTTCCAGGTCTCCCAGCACTCGATCCGCCCTGCAAAGCGATTCGCGATCGTCTCGCAGAATGTCAGGAACGCCTCGGGACGCGGCATGTACGTTTCACGACGATCCGTCACTCCAGGCGGAGCGGTGGACGCCCATGGCGGTGTATAGAACAGGCTGCCCACCACCTCGAGCCCCAGCCGCTGGCACTGCTCGACCCACGGGTCGACCACGTGCCAGTCCCAGACGTCCGGAAGGGGGTTCACATCCCACCAGCCGACCAACTGGCGTACCCACGAAAATCCCAGCCGTCGTGCCGCCCCCAGAATCTTCGGCGGCAAGTCCGGCCGCGTCGGCACCAGATGGTTCAGATGCGCCACATTCACGCCGAACCGCGGATGACCAGCGGACCGGACCGGTGGACAGACCACGAAGGAACGCCGTAGACCTATGTGCTGCCCCGTCACCTCAAACTCAAAGTACCCGACCGGCAGCGGATCCAGGGCCATCTCAGCACCGGTCGCACCGACAGCGATCCGGGCCTTACCTTCGCGCAGAACCAGATCATCCACGTCATAGAGCCGCCATGTCAGCGACAGCGGTTCTACCGGCGCGGGATCGTGCGAAACGGTGAAGACAACCGGGCGGCCGGCAGTAAACAGATACAGCTCTTCCGCCGGGATCAGATCGGTCTTCACCTCCGCCCCCGCGGCGACCGAAGTCAACACGACCAAAAGCCAAAGGCATCGGATGGGCATCGTTGATCCTCAAAAGAAAATCGCTCGTACGTGGGCGTTCAGGGAACCTGCCACCAGATGTACTCCGCCGTCATCGGGAACGAGTGAATGTCCTGTCCGATTAACGTCAGCCCGGCGTGCAGATCGCCGAAGAGCACGTTGCTGAACCACCCGCTGTCGCTGTGCCAACTGAACCCGCCCGCGTTACCCGGCCACGCGTACCAGCTCGCCAGGTAGATGCTCGTATCGCCCATGAAGATCGTCCGCGACGGCTCGGCGAACCGGTCGCACCGATCGACCCACGTTCCGTGCCAGGGATGCGTGATATAGAAGTTGACCGCGTAGCTGGTCCCCGTCCGCCACGCCACGTACTCGTCGAACCCGCAGGCCCCCCGGCGGTTGTCGTCCGGACAGAGATACGGCCCGCCCGCGTCGCCCAGGTACGACGAGAGCGGACGCTGCTCGATCGGCGGGCCGGTCGGCTGCCAGTTGCCCGGATCGAACGTCAGGTCGAACCCCTCGCTGTGAAATCCGCCCCACCCAAACCAGTGGCCCATCACCGGGATCGCATCGTTGTAGTCATTCCAGAACGTCCGCCAGGCCACGCCGATCTGTTGCAGCCGCGATTGGCACACCGCCTGCCGGGCTTCCATGCGGGCATGGTACAGAGCGGGAAGAAGCATCGCGACCAACACCGCGATGATCGCCACCACCACCAGCAACTCAATGAGGGTGAAGGTCCTCAAAGATCTGCGGAGCGTCATGACTTGTCCTCCCGGTTCGTCGGCGGAGCAGTGGACTTCCGCTCGATCAGGTGAGGTGCGAACATCTTCGCAATCTGCGGGCTCCTGTCGCCCGCGAAACGCTGTTCCAGAATATCCACAAACGCCCGGGCCCGATCATGCAGATCGAAGGCCAGCGTGGTCAGAGCGGGACACAGGTACGCGGACTCGGGCGAATTGCCGCAGCCGATGACGCTGACCTCCTGCGGCACCCGGACATGGTGCTCATAGAATACCTGCAGCGCGCTGGCCGCCCCGGCGTCGCCCACCGCAAAAAGACCGGTATGCGGAAAACGTCCGTGCTTGAACTGCCGCTCGATCATCTCCTTGGCCCGCCGCCGATGATCGTCGCCCCAAATCATCGCACAGTCAAACACCGTCGGCTCGACGCCCATGCCGCGGCACTGGATCGAGAAACCCTCAATCCGCTCCTCGATGTCCGGGCTTCGCGGCTCGTTGACCAGCATGGCGACCCGACGGTGGCCCAATTCGACCAGGTGTCGGGCCGCCATCACCCCAACCATCCGCTCGTCGCCGCACGTGTGGTCCACCCCGGTGTGCGCGAACTGGACCCCCTGGGCCACGAACGGCACGTTTCTCTTCCGCAGCTCCGGCAGCATCTCAGGCGGGCAGAACCCGACAAACGCGATCCCGTCGTAGGTCAGACGCGGCAGCCAGCGCCCGGGCCGCTCCCGCATGTCGTACCGTTGCAGCACCGACAGGAAACCCCGCTCCGTGAGCGTCTTGCGGATCAGCAGAGGGATCTCCATGTCCCAGTCGTCCGGTACGAGCAGCAGAATCCGACGCTTGAGGGACCGGTCATCCGCCCGCTTTCCTCGCGGCCGAGCTGTGAAGATACCCAGGGCGGGCCGCCGCAGGACAAACTCCTGATCCTCCAGCAGGTCCATCGCCCGCGAAACCGTCAGGTGACTGACCCGGGACTTCCGGGCGATCTGGCGGACCGAAGGCAGACGTGTCCCCGGCTCAGCCTTCAGGATCGTCGCCTTCAGTCGCTCCGCGAGTTGTTCGTGCTTCGCTTTCATCGCCCACCAGAGTAACAGTTTGTAGTAACAGTATACCGCCGCCCAGACGCCGCCTGCAAGCAAATAATTGCCCCGGACCAACCAAGCGGATACACTGCCCGTGGGCCAGGTGGGACTCCTCGCCGAGGCCTCACGTCAACCGGGGGCGGGAGGGCGATCATGGACAAAGGGAATATCCGGATTGGAACCTCCGGCTACCAATACAAGCACTGGCGCGACGTATTCTATCCCAAAGACCTCCCGCAAAAGCGCTGGTTCGAGTACTACGCCGAACGCTTCGATACCGTCGAGATCAACAACACCTTCTACCACCTGCCCGCCGCTGAGACGTTCGACGACTGGCATCGCCGGGCCCCATCCGGCTTCTGCTACGCCCTCAAGTTCAGCCGCTACGGCACGCACCTCAAGCACCTCAAACAGCCCGACAGCACCATCCCGCTCTTCCTCGACCGGGCCGAACGGCTCAACGACCGCCTCGGCCCCATCCTGGTCCAGCTCCCTCCAGCCTGGAAGTGCGACCTGTCGCGCCTCAGCGCCTTTCTCGATGCCGCCCCAAAACAGCACCGCTGGGCCGTCGAGTTCCGTAATCCGACCTGGCTGAACGACGGCGTCTACGCACTGCTCCGCCGCCACAACACCGCCCTGTGCATCCACGACCTGATCCCAAACCACCCGCACGTCCTCACCGCCGACTGGCTCTACCTCCGCTACCACGGCGCCAGTGCCGAGGGCGGCGACTACAGCCACCAAGCCCTGACCGCCCAAGCTGACTTCATTCAACGCCACGTCGCCGACAAGCTTGATGTTTACGCATACTTCAATAACGATGCTTATGGTTTTGCCGTCAAGAACGCCCTCGACCTCAAACGCTACGTTGGCCTGGCCTCATCCGCCGCAGTCCACCACGACGCTGGGGAATCACCTCAGCCAACCCCTTGCCAACGCCCCAACGCGGGGTTATAATTCGCAGCAACGATCAAAAACCGTCGTCGCCGACGGCCTTCCACGCCGCCGACCACGACAAGATCGCCAAAAACTCGCGGGCGTAATTCAGTGGTAGAATGCCAGCTTCCCAAGCTGGACGTCGTCGGTTCGAATCCGATCGCCCGCTTTTCTCGTAACCTACCGTTACGTCTGCACTTACAGAAACTCCTACTGCCAGATTCAGTGGGTGATTTGCCCCAAAACGCCCCTCTGGCGTCATTCTGGCGTCATTTTCGAGTCGGTAGCCCGTCCGAAACCAGTCCAGGGCGAGTGGAGAGGCAGTGGAAGCTCGGAAATGTCAGCCCTCGTAACGCGGGGAACGCCGCCTTTTGTTTGGTGCTGCACGGCGGGTCGGATACAATGACCGACAAGTTCCCACACCGGCCCAGAAAATGGCCGTTTGGAAATGCCAGTTCCAGCCCAACCCCTTTCTGGAGGCGTCACGATGGACACAATCCGGGAGCATGTGCAGTTGTTTCTCGTCACCTATGGGATGAGCATTCTGGGGGCGATCCTCATCCTGGTCGTCGGCATTGTCCTGGCCGGCGTGGCGGCGAAGATAACCGAGCGTCTTTTGAAGCGATCGCGGGTGGAAGATACGCTGGCCAAGTTCGCCCGTCACCTCGTCCACGCGGGGATCGTCGTCTTCGTGATCATCGCGGCGATCGGCACCCTGGGCATCCCGACCGCCTCCCTGGTCGCGGTCATCGGTGCCGCCGGCTTGGCGATCGGCTTGGCCCTGCAAGGGTCGCTGGCGAATTTCGCCGCCGGCATCATGCTTATCCTATTCAAGCCGTTCAAGGTGGGGGACTACGTCGAGGCGGGGGGCGTCGGGGGTACGGTCGAGGAGATTCAGATCTTTAACTCGGTCCTGAACACCCCGGACAACCGGCGGGTCATCATGCCCAACGCGACGATCACCGGCGGGCACATTGTCAACTACACGGGCATTGATCGCCGACGGGTGGACATGGTCTTCGGGATCTCCTACGACGACGATATCCAGACCGCCCGGAAGGTCCTGACCGACCTGGTGACGGCTGACGATCGGGTGCTGAAGGACCCCGAACCCCTGATAGCGGTGATGGAACTCGGCGACAGCAGCGTCAACCTCGTCTGCCGACCGTGGGTCGCCCCGAAGGACTACTGGCCGTTCTGGTTCGACATGATGGAACGCGGCAAGTTGGTCCTCGAAGCGGCGGGGCTGACTATCCCGTTCCCCCAGCGGGACATCCACATGCACCAGGAAAAAACGGGGTAAGATCTGCCCGAAGGTCCAAACGCCTTTTCGGATCTGAATTACGCCTTGCCCCTTGGGTGCAGAGGTTGCTTAGATGCAAGTCGGAATACTGCCAAACCAAGGGACGAGCCAGTTTACCGGCAAGGCAGGCAGCACTCGCGTGACGAGATGGAACTGACCATCAGCGGTGGTATCCCCGATTCCGATAGTCTGAAGGCGGACCGCCATTTGGTCGATGATTCATGCAGGCAGTCATCTTGGACATCCAGCTCCCCCAATGCATGGTGCGTGGCAATCCATTGCCAAAAGACCCGCCAGACCGATAACGGATGGCGGGTCTTTTCTCTCACGCCCCCAGCCAGTTCTGTAAGGTCCAAACATGGGGTCCGTCCTGGCGGGAGACCGGTCGCGGCATCGCATCCCCAATTCCGGTAGCTGAAGTCACCCCGCCGTCCGGTCGATCATTACCATAGGCAGCAACGAAACTACACCTTGGCAGAAATCCTCCCCAGTACAATGCCGTAGTCTGGCAATCAGCTGCCAAAAGACCCGCCAGACCGATGACGGATGGCGGGTCTTTTTCACCAATTTTATAAGTCAAGTCCTACCGGATAGATACAGATTCAGACCCATTCGCTTGCATTCTCTCTCCCAAGTGGTATGATAATGAGCCATGCAGCTGCTTCTTGGCTTTCCTGACGAGGTGCTGGACCAGCCGGTCGATGGAGAGTCCCTGCGGGCGTATCTGGAAGGTCTGGACCTCCAGCACAAACGCCATTCCATCAGCGACCATGCCCACCAACTCAGCCTGCTTCTGATCAGCTGCGGCTATCAGACAATCCGACAGGTCCACGAGGCGGTCATGGACGCCTGGGACCAACTCGGTGAGTACGAGGCGAATCTGGAAGAACCGCTCTCGGCAGGGCTGGCCGTTCTGTACGCCCTGATGATCGGCAGCCGTCGGGTCCGCCGGTTGCTCGCGACGGATCAAGACCGGCAGGAGTTGACCCCGTACTTTGTCGGACCATAGGCCAAGAGGATCGAGCCAACAGCGTCAGTCACCTACGTCCCAGTTCCCCGACGAAACGTTGAGCCGAGATCGGGGCACAGCCCTCGAAGTGGTTGTTGATGTTCACATACGTCAGGACTTTCCGCGAGGCGTTGAACTCGCCGATCCGAGCGGCGGCGTTCAGACCCTCCGGCTTAGGGGAAACGATCCTGTCCCAGACCTGATCGGTCTGCTGCTCGATCTCCGCCCGGTCCGGTCCGTGCAGGCGTACGATCGAGAAATCCGCTGTCTGCGGATGATACCGGTCGAACACCTCGCCAATAGGCGGCATGTAGTAACCCTCCAGGAAGACGAAGCCCAGACCGAGTTGCCTGAGGCATTCGAAGAAGCCATCCGAGAGGTAGTTGGGATTGCGGGTCTCGATAGCGTACCGGAAGCCCTTGGGGGCTTTGCCGAAGAACTCCTGAAGACGGTCCAGAAATGCCTTGGGGGAGTTCATCTTCTGGCGATTGAGGTACTCGAACTGGAAGATGATCGGACCGAGCTTTTTGTCCATCGGCGAGACCAGATCGAGGAACTGCTCCAGCAGCCGAAGGTCCAGGAAGTGGTCGTTGGGTCGGTTGGCAAAGTCGGCGTATCGGCGGGGCTGCCTGGCGTAGAAGTGCGTCAAGGTCAAGGCGTTGGGGGCTTTGACGGTGAAGACGAAGTCGTCGGGGACCAACTCGACATACGTGTGGACGGTTGAAGTATCCGGGAGCCTGACCCCGCCGGGAAATAGGCTCCAGAACCATTGGTCGATTTCGACGGAGTTAAAGTGCCGGGTGTAGTCGGGCAGGTAGTCGTCGGGTCCATAGGGCTTGTCGGGGTCGTAGATCAATCCCTTCCAGGCATCGAACTTCCACGAGCAGGTGCCGATGCGAAGGTACGGTCGGTACTTCTCCGGAACCACCAGGTCCATCACGCCCCCTCTGTCTCGAAAACGGCAGCTGACGATTCACCAGCATACGGCGAGGGGATGAGAAGGGCAAGTTTCCTTGATGGGCTTGCGAGTCCCCAAATGTTTGGCGGACAGGGCGTGGCCTTCTGTGCCATGATACTCCCGATTGCCCTGGTGCTGAGTTCCCTTCCGCATCCGGCTGCGAAACGGCTTTCGGGTTGGAGGGTATGGAAGTTTCCGCTTCCTGATCTGCTACTTTAAAAGCCAGGCGACGGTCGAAAAGCTGTTGTCCCTTGGCTGCCGTCAGTTATACTCTTAAGAGGCGTAGTTCCTATCGGTTAGGGTTGCTTCGGACAACCGGCGGCGTTGGCTTCGCCGGTGGTCCGAAATCCAGCGTGTGCATGCATTGTCTTCGATATCGTTCTGAAAGGAGTTTGCGATGAGGATCCTGAGAGGTCTGATGGCGGTTGTTCTCCTGGCCGTTCTGGTCGTCGGGCTTCCGTCCTGCAAGAGCGAGGGGGAAGGGGAAAAAGCCGGCAAGGCGGTGGATAAGGCACTCAAAGACGCGGGCAAAGCCGCCGAGGACGCCACGGAGTAGTCCAGTTATAACGTGGTTCCCGTGTTCTTCCGTCGAGTTCTTTGACCATTTCAATGGGCTGCCGGACATGTGGTCGGCAGCCCACTCCTATTTCGGCGATGTATCATGAGAGTCCCTGCACCTTGACCGCCAGATACCGCTGGCAAAACCATCAACCCGCTCTTGCCTCGGAAGACGAGATGGGGCAGACCGCCGCCTCCCAACCTTGCTACCGACAGACCCGTCAGTTGAACTGCGAACGCATCTGAAATGAAACGATCTCTTCGATCAGCGATTTCTCGCCCTCAAGGGCGGTCTTGAGCATCGCCCCACACTCCTCGGAGCATAACATGAAGATGAAATCTTTGCCGTCCTTCTTCGCCTGCGAATTAGCCGCTGTGACGATCACAGGAATGCTCTCCTCCTTCGAGACAAGCTCAAGAGGCATGATCGACCCCTCCCATTCCGTCAGGTCCATGCCCTTCGCCGCCTTCCCACTCAACCCGTAGACCTCATGATCATCGGGAATTCGCCGCCCACACCAGGCACAGCGTGGGGGTCCCATGGTCGGTTGTTTCTTTCGCTTTGCCATCGCCATGCGTCTCCTTGGCAATCGAAATGTATCTGGTGCGACACCTATCGACGCTTCCTGCCTTTTGCTCCCGCTGCCTTCTTCTTGACCTTCTTGCCGACTACTTTCTTCCTGCCCTTCGATTTCGCCTTCTTCTTTGCCGTCTTTTTCTCCCCCTCGTCCTGCTCCTCCAGCCGTTGCCTCGCCTCACGAACGCCGATGCCCCGAATGCCCGCCAACGCTGCCTTCGTCGGACCACGCAGCGTCAACTTTCCCTCTTTCCGTTCCCACTGATAGACAGTCAAAGACGAAACGCCCACCAGCTTGGCAAAGTCAGCCTGCGACAGCCCGAGTTTGCCTCGCTGCGAGCGAATACCCTTCGAAGTAAACCAGACCGAAGCCGTCTCGTCGGAAGGAGCGGCAGGCTGTTGCTGTTGGCGTTTCCTCGTGGTAGCCGTTAATCGCCGGTTCTCCCGTTCGAGTTCCGAGATGCGTTTCTTGAGATCGGCGACGCTGCGTTTGAGGGCAACGAGGCCCTTCCGGAGTTGGCTCGTCGGCGTCTTGATTTCCTTCTTGGCGAGACGTTGGATTTCATCCTTGAGCACTTGGGCAATGTTCGGCATCGTCTTCTCCTCAAAGCACTATTCGCCCCCCGTCACTTCAGCTCTCGAACGAAGTGTATGCGGATCACTGAAAACGATCAAGCGGAAAGGCATGTGGGTGAGAGCTGCCACCCGTCCACATGAACCGGGTCGAGCACGGCACAGGAGTTTCGTTTCACTTCCATCTTCCGTTGATTTCGAAAGTGACGGGTAAATCTCTTCAACCGCCAAAAACACTGGGCCAGCAAAGGTCATCTGCTGGCCCATTCGCTGATCAATGTAATCAGCCGTGGCAACTATCATCGTACGACCAACGACCTACTGTCAACATCTACTTGCCGTCGTTGATGTACGTTGTTAGGGGATGGAATGCCTTGATCGTCCGAACTACCTCGGCGATCAACGATTGCCCCTGGTCTTTCTCGCTCAGCATCCGCACCCGCAGCCGATCCAATCGCTTTCGGACCGTGACGTAGGGCAGGGGAATTTGCTCCAACAAGGTGCGGAGGTACCGAAAGCCGTGCTCACCCACGGACGCATCCTTCAGGTACGGCACTTGGATACGGGCCACCGGATGGTAGTCGTAGATACTGGCCTGCCTTTGCCTGCGTTCAGCGATCTGAATGTACAGATCCTCACCAAGATCAAGGCGTCCGATGATGGCTTGGAAGCCTTGCCAGTTCTCGGCTACCCGTGCTTTGAGCTTCTCGACGGCTGCCTTGAGTTCCACGTTGACGAAGACTTCGATCCCATTGGCGTCCACGGTCAACGTCGGATGGGCATACTGCCGATACGAACTGTCCTTCGGACCAAAGGCGACCCAGGCATGGTCGTCCGTCAGTCGAAGGGTCCCAACATCATAGCCTTCGTAGAAAGGATGG
>JAAYDF010000049.1 GCA_012729395.1 Phycisphaerae bacterium | reverse complement strand
AGCCATGCTGCCAGGGGGACGGGTGCGGCACCAGGGGCTCCCATGGGCCCTCGGCCGGTAGGGCCCGGGGACTTGGTACAGCCTGGGCAACATCAGCTTGTGAAGGAGGTTTGCCTGTGCAGCTCTCCGTGACGGGGCGGCATGTCGACATCACTGATTCCATGAAGCAGTATGCCGAGGAGAAGACGCTCAAGCTGACAAAGTTTTACGACCGAATCGAAGCGATCGATGTGGTTGTGGACCGCGAGGTGGTCCAGCACCGCGTGGAAGTGGTAGTTCGCACGGACCACAAGCAGACTTTCGTCGGACAGGTGGACGCCGGGGACTACTACGAGGCCATTGACTTGGTGGTGGACAAGCTGGAGCGGCAGCTGAAGAAGCACAAAGAGAAGCTCCGCAACCGTAAACACGCGACCCGCCCGGAGAGCCACAGCAGCGAAGAAGAGACTCAGCCTAATCCAGAGGAGGCCGCTGGCCTGGAGGGCTGATGCCCATACCAGGCGTTGCCGCCCATCAGCTGTACAAGGTATGCAATCATGAAGCTGTCGGACTTCATCGTAACCGAGGCCACCGTTCCAGAGCTGCAGGCCACGGATCGCAACGGTGTGATCCGCGAGATGGTCAGTACACTGGCATCCTGCATCGATTTGACGGAAGAGGAGGCGGCCGCGGTAAGTAAAGCCGTGATTCAACGGGAAAACCAAGGGAGCACGGGTTTCGGCAAGGGCGTGGCGGTTCCGCACGTCAAGCACCCGGCGGTGAAGCGGATCGCGGCGGCCATCGCGCGCTCGAGCACGGGGGTGGACTTCGCTGCTCTGGATCGCGCGCCGGTGTACATTGTCGTGCTGTTGCTGAGTCCGCCGGATAATCCGGATCAGCATCTGGCCTCGATGGAGAACATCTTCCGGCACCTGCAGCGGGATACGTTCAGGCGATTCCTGCGTCAGGCTTCGACCAAGGAAGAGATCGTTGATCTGATTAAGGAAGCGGATGAGCTGCCTGGCGGTTGATTTTGCCCCGGACCCCTGGCTTGCCTGTAAGTTGTCGAGACCACATTGGCCGAAGCATCCCGGATTGTGACCATCGCCAACGAACACGGTCTGCATGCGCGCCCGGTGATGCGTTTCGTGGACTTGGCCAAGCAGTTCCAGTCGCGTGTCTTGGTGCGAAAGGGCAACTACGCTGTCGATGGCAAGAACCCGATGGAGATGATGCTGCTGGAAGCGACGCACGGGACGCTACTGGAACTACTGGCCGACGGAGAGGACGCCGACGGCGCGGTGCAAGCTCTCGCCGCTTTGGTCGAGAACGGGTTTGGCGAGACCTGATCCGCTTCTCCCCGATGCGGGCTTGACGAAGCCGCAAGAACGCGCTGGCCGATCATGGAAATCAAGAAGGGCATTCCGGTCTCTCCTGGCGTGGTGATCGCCGCGGCGGTCGCCCTCGACGCCGAGGAGTACCGCATCTCAGCCGCACGGGTCACCGAGCGGCAGGTGCCCGAGGAACTTGAGAGTCTGGCTTCCGCGTTTGACGCCTCGCTGGCTGACATCCAAACGCTTCAGGACGCCACAGCCCGCCAACTGGGGCAGGACATCGCGTCCATCTTCGACTTCCACCATGGCGTGCTCAGCCAGAGCCACCTGCGCGAGCAGGTCGCCTCCCTGATCACAGACCGCCAGTACAATGCCGCCTATGCCGCCCGTGAGGTTCTCCGCGGGTACCAGCGTCGCTTCCTCAACATGGAAGACGCCCTTCTGCGGGAGCGAGTGCGTGACATCCGCGATATCGAGCGGCGCCTGCTGCGGCATCTGTGCGGCCGGCCGGCCGAAGACCTTGCCCATCTGACCGAGCGGACTATCCTGGTCGCCCACGATCTGACCCCTTCCCAAAGCGCCCGCTTATCCCAGACCCACGTAGTGGGAGTGGCCATGGATGGCGGAGGGTTGACCTCGCATACCGCCATCGTGGTCCGCTCGATGGGCATTCCCGCGGTCATGGGCCTGAAGGACGTATCCACGGGCATCTCACCGGGCGACATGATCATCCTCGACGGCACCAAGGGCTTGGTCATTCTGCGGCCCGACGAGGAGATGCTGACCGAGTACCGGGTCGAGGAACAGCGGCTGCAGGTTGTGGTCTCGGGCTTGGTCGAGTTACGGGACAAGCCGGCCGATACGCAAGACGGGGTACACATCTCCTTGCGGGCGAACATCGAGTTTCCGCATGAGGCACGAGTCTGCCGGGATAAGGGTGCGGCAGGGATCGGCCTGTACCGGACCGAGTTCCTGTACTTGCGCAGCGAAGCCGAGCCAACGGAAGCAGAGCATTACGAGGCCTACCGTCAGGTCGTCAAGGACATGGGCAATCGCCCGGTCACCATCCGCACACTCGACCTCGGGGCGGACAAGTACACGCGTGCCCAGGCGCTTGATCCGGAGCGCAACCCGTTTCTGGGGCTGCGTTCGATCCGCTACTGCCTGCAGAATCTGGATATGTTCAAGGTTCAGTTGCGGGCCATCCTGCGGGCGTCGGCGGAAGGCGATGTGCGGCTCATGTTCCCGTTGATTTGCTCGCTGATGGAGCTGAGGCAGGCCAAGATGGCCCTCGGCGACGCGATCGAGGATCTCGAAGAGACTGGGGTCCCGTTCCGGCGAGATCTACCGGTCGGAATCATGGTCGAGACGCCGGCGGCCGCCCTGCAGATTCGCGAGTTGCTCAGCGAGGTCGATTTCGTCAGCATCGGAACCAACGATCTGATTCAGTACACGCTGGCGGTGGACCGCAACAACGAACGGGTCGCGTCGCTGTACACGGCGTCACACCCCGCGGTTCTCCACCTGCTGAAGGATATCGTCCGCCAGGCGGCCCGAGCGCGTGTGCCGTGCAGCCTGTGCGGCGAGATGGCCGGTGAGCCGACTTACGTCCTCTTCCTCTTGGGAATAGGGCTGCGCCGGTTCTCCATGGCCCCCAGTGACATTCCGGAGATCAAGAAGATCATCCGCTCGACCACCATCGCCCACGCCGAGCGGGTGGCCAAGCGGGCCCTGTCGTTTGATACGGATCGACAGGTAAGCAACTACCTTCGGGACGAGGTGCGCAAGATCGCGCCCGAGTCGATTTAGGATCGGTTGCTGGGAGCTCCGGGAACGTATGGTCGTGCGTCCAAGGCCTTCGAGAGGCATCGGCCAGAGGCCGGTGACCCGAGGGCTGCCGGGCCTGCGTGAAGGCATCGAACCGCCGACGTACGGCGGCCGGGAACGATTTGGTGCCTGCCCGTCGGATATGGGCAGGCGTGGAGCCCATCGAGAGACCGCATCGGTTTGGCATTGGACTGACCGATTCGGCATTCTCCAGGTGGGCTCCTCACAGGAAAGTAAGTTTGGCAACGAATAGGAACACAGGAGCGAGTTGCGGCACAAGGTAGCTATCCGCTTCACCATTGAGGGTGATCTGAGGTACATCTCGCACCACGACACGATGCGCCTGTTTGAGCGGGCGTTGGCTCGGGCGCGGATCCCCGTGCGGTTTTCGGAGGGTTTCAACCCTCGGCCGCGGATCTCGCTGCCCGTCCCGCGGACGGTGGGTGTGGGGAGCGAGGCCGACCTGCTGATCGTGGATCTGACCGAACCGGTCGATCCGAGCGATCTGCTGGAGCGGTTGGGATCCCAGATGCCGGCGGGCCTGCGCCTCACTGAGGCCTGGAAGCTGGACACCCGTACGCCACCTCAACCCGAAGAGGTTGAATATGTCGTACAGGTGCCTCCAGACCGTGAGGCGGAAATCTCCGCCGCGGTGAACCAGTTGATGGCCTGCAGGAGCAGGATCATCCAGCGGGCAAGTCTGGCGGGCAAACCCGCCCGCACGGTGGACCTGCGGGTCTTCCTGGTTCGGGCGAAGGTGGAAGCCGGCCTGCTGAGATGGGTGGTCAGGGCGGGGAACGAAGGTTCGGTTCGGCCTAGTGAGATTCTTGCGGCTGTCGGCCTGGATGAACAGCTTTTGCTGCACAGGGTCCGCCGCACAGAGATCGTCTGGCAAACCGAGCCAGCCTTCCCCAAACGGGCGGCTCAGAACAACGAACGCCCTCAGGCCTGAACCGGATGCTACCCCCTGTTGCCGCTACTCGGACAAGGACGTTCCGAGAGTAGGAAACCTCATGACGGACAAGAAACAAACCCCAAAAACAGAGAAGACAACAGCCAAGCGCCCGCGGCGTAGCAGGGCGACAACAGTCAAGAAGACCAGCGGTAAGGCGGACGAGGCAATCAAGACGGCAGACGTGACGGCAGACCAGAGCCCCGTCTCCGCCGAGGCCTCGCCCTCGCCCACGAAGAAGACCCCCGCGGACGCCCAAGGCGACAAACCAGCCCAGCAGGGCGAGACCCGACGGCGACGCGCCTCTCGCAGTCGGGGGCGATCCCGAGCAGCACAGACGGAGGCTCCCGCAACCGCCGAGGTTCCAGGGCCGGAGGCAGATCTCAAGCAACCGCCACCGGCGGCGCCCGAGCCCACATCCGTAGAGCCCGATGCGTCCGCGGGTTCCCGCCCGGCAGCGCCTGCTGCGCCTCGCGTACCTTCGCCGCCTGCCCCGGTCGTCCAGGCTCCCAAGCCGGCTTCCAGCGCACCGCGGTTCCAGCACAGCCCGAAGGACGACCTGCCCTTTGGGTTCGGGCTGCTCGATACTGAGCCGGAGGAGCCGGCCGAGCCCCCTGCCGTCGTGCGAACGCCGACCGCCAGGCCATCCGCGGCGCCCCCTGCTGCGCAGGTGAGACGCCCCGATCCAAGGGAGCCGCAGCAACCCAGAGCTGACTTCTCGGGAACACCGCAAGGCCAAAGACACGTTCCTCCCCCGCAGCAGCGGCCGACACCTCCCGGCCGGCCTCATCAACCACAGCCGCAGCAACCTCAGCGGCCGAACCAATCGCACCAGCCCCCACGGCCCGCCCCGCAAGGCCAGCCCCCACGACCCGCTGCGCCACAGCAACCCCAGAGGCCGCCGCAACAAGGGCAAGCCGCTCGCCCCGAGCAGAACGGCGACCACCCTGCCGGCAACGGCGTACAGCAAGAGGGAGGCACGCGACGCAAGCGATCCCGTGGCCGGCGCCGAGGCCGTCGAAACAAACAGAACGGCGTAGAGAACGGCGGAGCGCCGCTCGCCGAGGGTGCCGGTGCGCCCGCTCCCCAGGGTGACAGGCCCGGCCAAGGCCAACCGCCGCAACCCAGGCAAGCTCTCCCCGCCCCAGGTCCTGCGCCGCTCACCGACGAAGATGAAATGGACGAGTTGCAGGATCAAGATTCGCCCACCGAACGCAAGGCCGTGTTCGCTTCTCCGGCGCCGATCCAGGCGAACGAACGGGTCATGCTCATCAACGTGGCCGAGGGTGAAGAGTGTCGTATCGCCATCGTCCACCAGAGACGACTCGAGGAACTATTCATCGAGCGAGCTAGTTCCGAATCCCATGTGGGCAACATCTACAAGGGCCGGGTCACCAACGTCGAGCCCAGTATCCAGGCTGCATTCGTCGACTTCGGCTTGGCGCGCAACGGGTTTCTGCACATCAGCGATCTTCAGCCGCAGTACTTCCCCGGCGGCGCCCGTCAGGCCGAGGAGGTCGGTCGCAAGACCCCACGACGCGAACGGCCACCGATCCAGAAGTGCCTGCGTCGTGGCCAGGAAATCATCGTCCAGGTCATCAAGGAAGGCATCGGGACCAAAGGCCCGACCCTGACCACCTACGTCTCCATCCCCGGGCGCTACCTGGTCATGATGCCGGGCATGAACCGCATGGGGGTGTCCCGGCGGATTGAGGATGAGGAAACGCGGCGCAAGATGCGGCGGATCCTCGATGAGCTGAACCTGCCGACAGACATGGGCTTCATCCTGCGTACCGCCGGTCTGGAACGCACCAAGCGCGAGCTGCAGCGCGACCTGACCTACCTGCAGCGTCTGTGGAAGACCGTCGCCGAGCGTATCCGCGACGAGCGAACACCCTGTGAGTTGTACCAGGAGTCCGACCTGGTCATCCGCACCATCCGCGACGTTTACACAACCGAATTCAACCGCATCATCATCGACTCGCCCGATGTCGCGGCGAAGGTCCGCGATTTTCTGGACATCGCGATGCCCCGCCACTCAACCCCGGTTGAGGTCTGGGCGGAGCAGGAACCGCTGTTCCATAAGTTCGATCTTGAGGCGGAAATCGAGCAACTGCACTCGCGGCACGTCCCACTACCCTCGGGCGGATCGCTGGTCATCGATTCGACAGAAGCCATGGTGGCCATCGACGTCAACAGCGGGCGGTTCCGCGAACACAGCGACGCCGAAGAGACCGCCTTCCGGATCAACATGGAAGCGGCGGAGGAAATCGCGCGGCAACTGCGGCTCCGCGACCTGGGCGGGTTGATCCTCTGCGACTTCGTCGATATGCGGGCAGACAAGCACAACCGCGAGGTCGAACGCACCCTGCGCGAGGCTCTCAAGAAGCACAAGGAACGGGCCAAATGCCTGCGGATGAGCCAGTTCGGGATCATCGAGATGACCCGGCAACGGATGCGTCCGTCCATCAAACGCAGCATCTACCAGGACTGCCCCTACTGCCACGGCATGGGCCTGATCAAGAGCCAGGAGTCGATGACGCTGGCGATCATCAGGCTGCTGCGTTTGGCCACCCACCATGCGCAGGTGGAGAGGGTCACCGTACGGGTCGCCCCGCCGGTCGCGTCGCAGTTGCTGAATCACAAGCGGTTGGTCCTCCATCAGATGGAAGAGCAGGCCGGGGTTCGCATCCTCATCGAAAGCGATCGGCACATGGGGCTGGACCAGTACCAGTTCGAGTGCCTCGATCACCGCGGAGGCATTATCAAAGTTGTGGAGACACCGGAGCCACGTCCCACTCAGCCCCGCCACCGTGGCCGGGCAGCCGCTCTGCCCGCCGACGAGGATGAACGGGCCGAGTTCCGGGAGACCTTCCAGGACATGATCGACTGACCCGACGGAGATCGGAAATCGAAGATTGGAGATTGCAGATCCAAGACTGTAGATCCAAGATCTGTAGATCCAAGATTGAGGATTGGAGATTGGAGATCCGAAATCGAAGATCAAAGATTGGAGATCGAAGACAGAGGATCCAAGATTGGAGATCGAAGATCAGGGATCGGATGACGAGCCGGGGACGAAAGTCCCCGTTGATCTTCCCCGCGTCTCTTCCCCTTTGTGCTTTTTTCCCTCAGTGCCCTTGTGCCGTTGTACCTTTGTGCCTCTGTGCCTTTCCCCTTCTGCACCTTTCCCCCTGCATCCCGCGTTCCAACAACACAGGGGCCCGACCCTCGCGGGCCGAGCCCCTTGTGCCGACGCGGGTTGCTTTCACCAGGGAGGTGGCGTCCCGCTCTGGTCGCCGGGGATTACAGGAAACTCTGGGCGCTGTCGAAGCCGATCTGGAATCCTTCCCAGAAGGATTCGAGGAACGCGTCGCAGCCATTGGCCTGGAAGAGGGTGATACCGCTGATTCCCAGGTAGGCCAGCACTTTGCTCAACTTGCGGGTCATGATAGATCTCCTTTTTTCCGGTTTCGTTCCCGCCCACCGCACCTCGCGGCGAGCACGGAAGAAGGTAGAGCAGGACGCATGCCAAACCGTTCGACCCCACGGAGAGGGCAAAATCGCCGCAACAGGCGGCCTGGCTGCGGGCAATTACCCAGTTTCGTTCCCCAACCTGCCCGACGGTTGCCCACCCATAGCGGATAACCGGGCGGAGTCAGCGAGGCGGGCTCTCGGCGGGCGGTATTGGCCGTTGCCCCCGACCCGTTTATCATGGCGGAAACCGCCACGGCAGGCACGGGGGTGTCCGCGGCCGGTCGTAGGTCTGATATTGAGGTCCGGGTATGTTTGATTCACTCAGCCAGCGATTCCAGGGTGTCTTTCACCGCCTGCGCGGCCGCGGGCGGATCTCTGAAGATAACGTCGCCGACGCCATGCGCGAGGTGCGAACCGCCCTTCTCGAGGCCGACGTCCACGTCAAGGTCGTCAAGCAGTTCTGCGACGAGATCATGGCCAAGGCCCTCGGGGCCAAGGTGATCGAGACCCTGCACCCTGAACAGGTGATGATCAAGATCGTGCACGACGAGTTGGTCCAGTTGATGGGCCCGGCCGATCCGCGCATCCCCTTCGTGACGCCCGGCCCGACGATCATCCTCATGGCCGGCCTGCAGGGCTCCGGTAAGACCACCACCTGCGGCAAACTGTCCCAATACGTCACCGCCCGCGGCAAGCGCCCCATGCTCATCGCCGCCGACCTCAAGCGCCCCGCCGCCATCGACCAGCTCGAAGTCATCGGGCAGCAGGTCGGTGTGCCCGTCTACACCGAACGCGGACACCTCAACGCCGTCAAGGTCGCTCGTAACGGGATCATCGAGGCCCGCAAAGCCGACCGCGACGTGGTCATCGTCGATACCGCCGGCCGACTGGCCATCGACGAGGAGCTCATGGCCGAGATCGCCCAGATCGAGAAGGCCGTGAACCCCACCCAGGTTTACCTCGTCATCGACGCCATGACCGGCCAGGACGCGGTCAACACCGCCCAAAGGTTCAACGAGCGCCTTGAACTCGATGCCCTCATTCTCACCAAGTTCGATTCCGATACCCGCGGCGGTGCCGCCCTCTCGGCCAAGACCATCAGCGGCAAGCCGATCAAGTTCATCGGCGTCGGCGAGAAGCTCGACGCTCTCGAAGAGTTCCACGCCGAACGCATCGCCGGGCGTATCCTCGGCATGGGCGACGTCGTCACCCTGGTCGAGAAGGCCCAGCAGCAGTACGACGCCCAGGAGGCAGAGGCCCTTCAGAAGAAGATGGCCAAAGGCCTCAACCTTGAGGATTTCCTCGGGCAGATGCGGAAACTCAAGAGCATGGGGTCCATGAAGCAGATCATGAAGATGATCCCCGGCCTCGGCTCGGAACTGGACGGCATGGAGATCCAAGACGGCGAACTGGACAAGTACGAGGCTATCATCCATTCGATGACCATCAAGGAGCGCCGGCGCCCGGAGATTATCGAGGCCTCTCGCCGCCGTCGTATCGCCCGAGGCAGCGGCACGGATCCCAAGGATGTGTCCGGCCTGATCAAGAGCTTCACACAGGTGCGAGGGATGATGAAGGCGATGAGCAGTATGTCGGTCCTCGACCGCATGCGCTCGGTCACCGGCTTCGCCCGGGCGGCGGCCTCCGGACAAATGCCCAAAATGAAAGGCGGCAGCACGGTCACCAAACGCCGCGAGACCCGCAAAGACAAACGTAAACGCCGCAAGAAGAACCGCTGAGGCACCACTTGCCCCCTCATCCGCGAAACCCAATCGCCTCGCCAACGCTGGAACCGAGTCAACTCGCTGATGGCAAGACCGAGTCAACCTGTTCATGGCAGGATCGGAGAATGCGGGACCACAATACGGGCGACACGGAGCATGGCCAGAAGCCAACCGGAAGACCACCATCTGTCAGGAAACGGGTGACTGTCCCGCATGTGAAGCACTTGGGCGTTTATTCTACTCCATTGGCCGGTCGCCTGCCTGAAGCATTTCACGCAATGGCGTAGCGGCCGCCGCCCCGGTGGCCGGTGAACTCGCAAGGAATACGCCGGTCGCCACGGGGGGCGACCGCTACGATAAGTCGTGAATTGCTCTAAAGGCGGAGCGGGGGCGCAGGATCGAAAGGTATGATCGAACCTCCATGTTCGTGGTCCACATGCCCTTCGTCGGTCAAGCCCTTGATCGATCTGCAGCATAGTCGCAGTATTTATGAAACCCAGCACTAGGAGGTTTCGGATGATGCTGGTGCGTCAAACCCCCCGACCAGTGCTTCCCGGATCAGAGCCTCGTCCTGAACATGCGCCAGCACCGTGACCTGGTCCCATCCCTGCAGGCGGGTGCGGCCTTTGGGCACCACCACATTGGCTCCCCGGGTGATCAGGGTAATTACCGAGCCTGACGGAAGCTTCAAATCGGAAATGAGGGAGCCCGGCCGGCCCTCCGGTCCGGGGATATCGACAACGATCAGGTCCATGTCGCTCTTGGCCATGGTGACAAGTTCGAGGTTGTATAACGGTTTGGGCCGAGCGCGCGTGGAAAGGTTTAACCACCGACTCACCAAGCCGAGGGTTGAACCCTGAAAGGCGACCGAAAGGATCACCACGAAAAACACCAAGTTGAACACGTCCTGGCCGACTGCCATTCCGGCGGCTGTCGGATAGGTCGCCAAGACGATCGGCACCGCGCCACGCAATCCCGCCCACGACATGAACAGCTTGCTTTTGACTTCCAGTTTCATGCCCAGCGTGCCAAGCCAGACCGCCACCGGTCTGGCCACAAAGGTCAACACGAGGAAGAGCACGACACCTTGCGGCCACAAATCCACCCACTGGTGTGGATACACCAGCAGCCCCATCATGACGAACATGCTGGTCTCGGCGATCGTGGAAAGAGCCGACACAAGGTTGGCCACGCCTTGCTTGTGAACAAACGACCGGTTACCCATGACGTATCCGGCGATGAAGACCGCCAGCATCGCACTGCTCCTGGCCATCTCGCCCAAGCCGTAGATGAGCAGGACCACGGCAAACGACAGGATATAGTAGTGCCCGCGATCCTGGGGGCGCAGACGATTGAACAACCAGGTAGCCGCATGGCCCAGTAGCCAACCGATACCGATACCAGCGGTAAACTTCCAGACCAACTCCAGAAGCACGACATACCACAGGGTATCTCCGATGGTGAGAGACTGGATGGTGACCAGGGTTAACAGAATCGCCATCGGGTCATTGGCCGCACTCTCAATCTCTAACACCGAAGAGAGCTTTGGTGGCAGAGACTGGCGGCGAAGAATCGAGAAGGTGGCCGCCGCATCCGTCGACGAAACGATCACCGCCAACAGCATCGCTTCTTCCAGCGGCCATCGGAGTGAGCCCCAAAGGACCACGAACGTCGTCAAGGCGGTCAAAACCACACCCCACGTCGCCAGCCCGCCCGCCGGCAAGGCCACGGCTCGGAAGTGTTCGCGTCTGGTGCTGAAACCACCCTGAAACAAAATGAAGATCAGGGCCAGATTGGCCATCCGGCTGGTCAGGGCCACATTGCCGAAATCGCACCAGCCGAGCACATCGCTGCCAAACAGGATGCCAGCCCCCAGGGCGATCAAAATGACCGGAACGCTCCAGTGGTCCAGCAAGGCCGCGACCAGGACGACCACCAGGAGAATCAAAGGCGCGATCAGGTATATTTCAGCCATCACGCCGCTTCCTGTTGCCAAGTGAGGGTCGTCGGCCGCCAATGTGATGCGATTGCCGGGAATACCCACGAAGATGACTCACACCCATCACTCCTCGATTCTCCCGCGCGGTCTTGCCAAGGCTCGGTGCATTCCCGACAAGTATACCGATGAAGAGACATGGAACAACTTGGCTCTGGCTGCATGGTGTCATCCTGGTCTCTTCGCCGGTTCGATCTCGCCTTGACGCATCGAAAAACTCGCGCGTTCCGGCAACTGTCTCGGAGCAGTCCGGCAACCGGACAAGTCCGTTTGTCGGTGTTGGAGCCTATGACTTCGCCGCCTTCGGCCATGCAGGATTGCGCGCCGCCCCCGTGAACGCAGCGTGTTCACAAGATCCGGCCGTTTGACCGTCCGAGCCGTCCAGGCCGGCCAACGCGCTTGCGGCAGCAGGATAGCGGACGCCTCATCGGACGGCCCCCGCCGCCACAGCCTGCCCCATCGCCAATCGTCCGCACGCGTCACCCGCCCGGCCGGTAGCGCCGCCTGCCACGGCGGGCAGGCCGGCAAGGCGCGCGAGGCGACGATGCCGCCGACGCCCCAGGTGTCGAAGAACCTCTGGAGATCGGCCAGTTCTTCCGCGCTGGCCAGCAACCTGCCCGCCTTACACCCCACCAAACGCGCCAATGCGTAGGCGACCAGCCCGGCAAGCACCGAGCCAACCGCTCCGATGACGCCGCCCCAGAAAGCACCGTAAATGGCCCCCGCAGTTGCCACCACCGGAGAGGCCGGAATCGGGAGAACCAGATCCCCAACCATCAAGACAATCGCCACTGACCAGGCGCATGGCTTTGCGGAAGCGACCCACCCAGCAAAAGCAGGCGACTGGAAATAGGCATCCATCCGCTGGTCCCACAGAAAATACGGCACAAGAATCAGGACCACCATGCCCACTGCGATCACACCCAGCTTGACATGCATGGAGGTCATGACGGCCAAGATGGCATTGAGCGACTCAACATTCGCGATGGCCACTGCACCGCCCGCGAAGCGCGGGCTTCAGTCCATGCGGCCGTTCGGCTTACGGTCGACAGCGCCCATGCATCGGGCAGCTTGAGGCCTCCGCGGCAGCTCATGGTTCATTGGGGCGCCCCCTCCTCCGCTACGAGCTTTCGTGAGACAGGTCACCATCCTTTCACCCCTGTTTGCCCTTCGCGGTCGAGAGCATTGGCCGCAAAGCCCTGCTCACAGGCCCCGCCGCACAACCGATGGAGTCCTCGGAAGCGAGACGGCACTCTTGCCTCGGAACCGGTCTGACGCACCGACCCTACCCGCGCACCGACAAGGCTGGAGGGGAGATGCGTCACCCCGACTGCGAAGGACTTCAGCTTCCGGACGCGGCGGCGGGTGTGGCTGCCACCTGTGCCGCCTGCACCGGCCAGGGATGGTTGGTCTCCAGGCGAATGCGCATCAGCAGTTGGGCGACTTCGAGCTGAAGGTCGCGCTCCGGCCAAGTGTTCGGATCCTCGCGGGAATCGTCCTCTTCCTCTTCCTCTTCCTCTTGAGCCTCCGCCTCGCCCTCCTCGTCCGCTTCACCTTCTTCCGGGGAGGTGACGGCTTCCGGCATGGTCGAGAGTACTTTCTCGAAGTCCTCTTCCGTGAGCTGTTCCTGGTTCACGCCCTTGAGGATGTCGTTACGGACCCGCATGTTCGCGACCTTGACCATCTCCTTGGGCACCAGCGGGAACGACACGTCCGGGTCCACGCCCCAGGTCTGGGAGTCCTCGTCGCGATGCAGGCATCGGCCGTTGGGCAGGTAGTAGCGTGCGGTCGTGAGCTTGACAAACGCCCGGCGGTCCGGCGTCACGTGGAGCACCTGCTGTACGCTCCCCTTCCCGTAGGTGCGATCCCCCACCACCAGCGCCCGGCCGTGCACCTGCAACGCTCCCGCCACGATCTCCGACGCGCTCGCGCTGCTCTCGTTGACCAGCAGCACCAAGGGCATATCCGGGTAGTGGTCGCCCTCAGGCTCGGTGGTCGACATCGACATACTTTGGCCGCTGCGGTCGCGTGTGGAGACGATCTCCTTCTCGCCGATGAGGAACAGATTCGTCACATCCACCGCCGCCTTGAGCAGGCCGCCCGGATTGCCCCGCAGATCCAGGATCAGCCCGTGAAGCCCCGGGCCATCCTTGAGCGCACGGATGGTGTCGTTCAACTCCTTGGCCGTCTCCTCCATGAAGTTCGTCATGCGCAGGTACGCGATCTTCCGCTCCGGGTCGATCATGTAGTCCCACTGGCCCTGCTCGTTGCGCTGGTAGCCCTTGATCGTGTAGATGGTGATCTCCGCCCGCTTGAGCCGTACGTCGAACTCCTGCTCGACCTCCGGCCTCTTGACGGTCAGCGTCACATACGTATCCGGCGGGCCGGTGATCTCGCGCACCGCTCGCGTGATGGTCAGCGGAGCGGCCGGCTTGCCGTTGATGTTGGTGATCAGATCCCCGGGCCGGATGCCCGCGTAGTAGGCGGGCGTATCCTCAAGCGGCGAGATGACCCGGATCGGGCCACCGCGATCCTTCCGGATCGAGATCCCCACGCCCGTGAACTTGCCCTGGGTATGCTTGTTGAACTCCTCGGTCTCCGCGGGCCAGAGCATATCGCTGAACTTGTCCAACGGCTTGAGCGCCCCTTGAACGAACTCGCGGATCAAGACATTCTGCGGTAGAAGCTGGATCTCGCGGTTGATCCTGAGCACCCGCTCGAAGGCTTCCATCAGGTCGTTGAGCGACATCTCGGATCGCTGCTCGGCGCGTGTCAGCCACGGGCGAAGCCGATCGGCGAACTCCTCGACCTCGTCGGGCGATCCCAGTTTCTCGAAGATTTTGGCGAGCTTGGGCTGCTCGGTGATCAGGAGCATGTGGCGTAAGGCCGACAAGACACTGTCCCGGAAGACCGGTTTGTGCAGATAGGATTCATGCATGCGCTTGAAGGCTTCCGTCGCCATCAGCGGGGTGATATCCGAAACCTCCGTCTGCCAATCGGAGTCCTCGGTGTAGGTGTACTCCAGCCGCAGATAATCCTGGGCCCGCTCGAAAGCCTCGCGGTAACGGACCTCGTCGGGGAACATATCCTGCAGAGTCAGGTACACGCCTGCCGCCCGGAACCATTTACCGTCCTTCTCGTATTGGTCCGCCAAGCCCATCGCACCCGCGACCACCTGCTGTACCCAGTCCTGCCGGCGAAACTCATCACGATCTTCGCAAGAATGAAAGGCCCGGGCGCAGTAGATCATCGCCCGCCGCCACTTGCCTTGCTCAATATCCTCCCGGACCCAACTGACATACTGCTCATAGTCCTGGCGACGGCGATCCGCGCGATCCGCCTGAACCTCCGAGAACTCGTCAAGCCAGGCATCCACTCTCAGAAGCCGTTCATCCTGCACCCCGTCCGCGGTCAGGGCGTGCACGAGATCGGTGGCCTCCTCAAGCTGCCCTCTCGTCAGCAAAGCCAACGCCTCAGACCATCTCTGTTGTTGCGTCTCGCCAGCCAGATTCAGTGCCGGCGAATCGGCGTCACCCGCCGCCAAGGTGGGCAACACACCGATGAGTACAGTGAACGACAGCGTCGCAAGACTACGCGCGATACGATGCAGATACATGAACGCTCCTCTGACCGCCGGCTCACATCAGCCGGCTTGGTCGGCTTTGGCTTGTGATCCCTGGGCGAACCTTACAGGGCAGAGCTTGGCGGAGAAGCAGGCCTCCCTTGCACTCGGCTGCCCCACCGGCCCGGCTGAGGCGAACTCGGCCGGCTCGGAAGGCGAACTCCCTTTCACCCAACCATTATATCGCTTTCTCGGCGGATGGAAGTCCAGAATGGAATTGCACCCGACGCTCGGCCACGCAGTGGCCATCCCCGGAACCCCCCACAGACGCCCTAAGCACCACAAGCCCCTATTCTTTCTGTAACCATATATAACACAGTAGGTTCAACTACGTTCTCGCCCCACGCGAGCACCTCGAAGGGGTTCGTGCACCACTTTATCTTGGGCCTCACACCTTGCCGGCCACTATATGTAGTGGGTGTCCAGATTTTTACCAATATGTCTTGCATTGGAGTGCGGTTTGTGGTAATCTCATAAACCATGGGGGGATGGGAAGCGGCCAGCTATGGCCGTTGTGCCACCGGGCGAGTGGAAAGTGGCGGGTGGCGGACGATTGACGAAATCCGTTACAGGGTAAGAGCCTCATGGGACGCGTAGGATCTGTGCGCACGCGCTCGGAACCGCGCAAGCGGCCGACTGCGAACATTCGCACCTACCAATCGGCAATCAACTTCCTGAACTCGGTCACCGACTACGAGAAGATGACCCGGGTCGGGTACAACACGACCAACTTCAACCTGAGCCGGATGACGCGGTTCCTGGCTGCGTTGGGCAATCCGCACAAGAAGCTGCGAAGTGTCCACATCGCCGGGACGAAGGGCAAGGGGTCGACGGCGGCGATGCTGGCGGCGATGCTGGGCAACGCCGGGCTATCGGTCGGCCTGTACACCTCGCCGCACCTGGTGGATCTCCGCGAGCGCATTCAGATCAACGGCGAGATGATCCCGGAAGCGGAGATGACCAAGCTGCTGGCCAAGATCGCCCCGGTGGTGACTCGTATGAGCCGGGACGAACCCACGTTCTTCGAGATCATGACCGCGATCGGCTTCATGTACTTTGTCGACAGCAAGGTGGACATCGCGATCATCGAGACGGGTTTGGGCGGGCGTCTGGACTCGACGAACGTGCTCAAGCCTGAGGTTTGCGGGATCACGTGCATCAGTTACGACCACGTAGCCCAGCTGGGCCACTCGCTCGAGAAGATCGCAGAAGAGAAGGCGGGCATCTTCAAGGCAGGGGTGCCGGCGATCAGCGCCCCGCAGCCGCGAGAAGTGCGCAAAGTGTTGACCGCCATGGCGGAGAAAGTCAACGCTCCGTTGCGTTTCACGGGCAAGGAGATCGAGTTCAGCTATCGGTTCGAGTCCTCGCGTGTGGCCGGGCCCCAAACCCGGGTCAGTCTGACCGCGGGCAACAGCCGCTACGAGCATCTGGCGGTGCCCATGCCCGGCGACCACCAGGCGATCAACTGTGGTCTGGCCCTGAGTCTGATGTCTGTTCTGAAAGAGCGGGGATTCGAGATCGACGACCAGCTGGCGATTCAGGGCTTGGCCAAGACTCATCTGCCAGGCCGCATGGAGATCATCCACGAGAACCCGCGGATCATGGTGGACGGGGCGCACAACGCGGCCAGTATCGAGGCGTTGATGCGGGCGATCGGGCAGAACGTGTCCTACGACTCGATGATCGTGATCTTCGGCTGTCGGACTGACAAAGACGTGAGCGGCATGCTGGGGCACATTCGGCTGGGAGCCGACAAGATGATCTTCACCACGACCGGTTCGCCCCGCTCGACCGACCCAACCGAGCTTGCTTCGGAGTACATGGAGCGAACGGGCAAGATGGCCCAGGTGGCCATGGATCTCGAGGAAGCTCTCGACATTGCCGAGCGGGCGGTGACGCGTGAAGATCTGATTTGCATCACGGGATCATTTTACCTGGCGGGGCTGGCCAAGCAGTTGATCGTGCGTCGCTATCCTCACCCCCGCAGCCAACCGATGCACGCGTCGCGTCCCATACTGGTCCAGGCGATGTGACTTAGCGTAAGCTTCACGGTTTGCGCACGTGGTGAGCTACCGAGCGATGCGTAGCAACTGCGGTTCGCGGCGGCCCCAGAAGGCACTCGCGATCAACAGGTCTGGCTGGATGCTTTGCGGCAGTCGGTGTTGACCGATCCCAAGGCATGCCCATGCGGGTACCGACGAACCGGGGTATTTGCCTGCGATCAGACAGGCCCCTCGAAGGCCACTTCGTCCGGACGGCTGCAGACGGGGTTTGTCTGATTCTCCGCACCCGCGGTCCCCTCTTGCGGGGTTTCAGCTTCCTTTTTCGAGTCCTGCGGTTTTGCCGGCTCCTCGGGTTGTGTCGCCGATCCGCCCGGCTTGGCCTGCACCACGCAGTTTCGCCCTTGTGCCTTGGCGGCGTAGAGGGCAAGGTCCGCCTCCTTGATCACCGCCTCGGCGGAGGGCATGTCCGTGGTGCGAAGGCTGGCAAGTCCGACACTGAGGGTAGCGGGAAGGTCTGGGAACTTCTTGCGCACGCGCTCTCCGAACTCGGTGATAATGCGGCTGGCCAGGCGCATGGCAGCCGGCGCGGGCGTTTGCGGCAACAGCAGGATGAACTCGTCACCCCCGAATCGGGCGGGCACGTCCGCAGTACGAAGCTGGCTTCTGATCGACTGGGCCAGGATGATGAGCACCGCGTCGCCCGCGGCGTGGCCGTAGCAATCGTTGATCTTCTTGAAGTGGTCCAGGTCGAACATCAGGCAGGTGAGATCTGAGCCATATCGCTCGGCGGCGGCGAACTGTCGGCGCATGACTTCGCCGAAGTGTCTGCGATTGTAGAGACCAGTCAGTGGATCCTTGGAAGCCAGATCCTGCAACTCGTGGGTGCGTTCCTCGACGCGAACCTCGAGCTCAGCCGCCAGCTGGAGCAGTTCCATCTGGGCCTGGGTAACCCGGTTCGCCATGGTATTGAACGCACGGCCCAGTTGCCCGATTTCGCTATGCGAGCGGACGGGCACTCTGGCATCCATTGCGCCGTTGGCGAGGGCTGAAGCTGTCCGAGCCAGTTCATTGAGCGGCCCGACGATATAGCGAGTCACCAGAAGACTGCATGGAATTACCAGCAGAAGGACACCGACGCTGATGCGCAGCAGACCGTTACCGATCTGGGCCAACCTCGCCTTGGCGGGAGACACGTCGCTGGCGAGACGGAGGTACCCCAGGATCGGTCGTCCGGTACCGCTTGCTCGGCGGTCGGCGACCTCATAGACGGGGACAATGATGTCAATACAAGTGAGCTTGTGCTCGGGAAATCGCACCAGCCGAGGGGTATCCAGGATCTCGACCTGCATTTGCAGGCCCTCGACCGGCGGGGTCCAGGGCAACAGACCGGGCTCGGCCTCCGCGGCGGCGACGATGCGACCGGCAGGGTCCGTGAAGACCACATAGGCCACTGTGCGGGCGCGTACCAGCGTATCGGCGGCCTGACGCAGACGATCGTGGTCCTGCCCATCGTCGGTGGCCAAATCGCGGGAGACGCTGAACGCCATCGCGGCGGCCCATTCGCGGGCCCGGTGCAGCTCATTCTCATACAGCACGGTCCCCATGGACCGCAGGGCGAGAACCACCGTACCAGCCACCACCAACAGCAGCACCAGGACCAGCTGCAAAGCCACCTTGAACTGCAGGCTGTGACGTGCCTGACGATACGAGGACACGAAGCCATCCCACTTGAGCTGCCTGTCGAAACCTACCGCCGGATGGTCATTGTGTTTGCTCATTCTTCGCCTCGCCTCGCCTCGCCGCACACCAATGCGGCAGTTCGCCGAGGAAAACGTACGATTCATTACCGCCTGGAGGCAAACACCCTATTCCCCCAAATGGCATTCCCATCTCGTCTGGATTCGCTGCCGCGAAGACCAGTCGATTGGCCGTCGACCTCCCCTGGCGGCCGGCACTGGCAACCCCACCGTTCTGTCGATCGGAACCCGTGCGCACTCGCGACGAGCACGCAAGCCGCGATAGTCAGAAGCCCGCCAACTCGCACAGAATCATCCGGCTGCGCAGCGAGAGCGTACCGATCGCACCTCTTCATTGGATATCGGCCCCGCCGGAAGGCTCCTGAACTTGGCGTGGGCGAGATGCCAAAGCGCGGCAGGCAGAACTGAGTCCGAGAACATGATCGGCAATCGGCGGACGCAGTCCGCGCCACGCGTCGCTCGACGGTTACGGCCTGCAGATGGTCGCTTCTTTCAGACAAACAGAGCGGTCTCTCGCGAGGCTCGCCGGATGCCGAGTCAAATCGCGATGATCGGCCGCATCGCGATCGACGACCGCAGGAGCCCGTCGATTATCGGACAGCGGCGGCAACCGTGGTGACTCAAACCGGGCACACTGCGAGCCATCGGCCCACACCCAAGGGAACCCGTGGCGCAGGTTGTGCAGCACAAAACGGCAACAGAATGATCGTTGCGGACGGAGCGGGTGAAGAAAAGTGAGATTCCAGGCGGACCGGGGGATCAGCCTTCCAGTTGGAGACTGGTGAGGCCGCTGCCCACGTCGTCGTACACGTCGAAGATCTTGTCCAGGCCGGTCACCAAGAACACGCCCCAGACGTGCGTGCTGATCGCGCAGAGCTTGAGCTTGCGATGGTTGTTGGCCGTCTGGATCTTGCGCAGCTTAAGCAGTTTGGCGATGTTGGAGGAGTTGAGGAAGTTGACGTTTTGGAAATCCAAAACCACGTCGGTACTGGTGTTCTTCTCAATGGTTTCGAGCAGCGCGGTGACATCATCGGTGAACTGCGGATCGTCACCCAGTTGAACGAGCAGAACGTTGTCGGACCAGTTCTCGATAGGCATGCCCAGCCTGACCTCCAGTAAGACTGACTCCCGAGGTCCATCCACCTCTGCAACGGCGGCCGATACTGAAAGGCCGTATTCCCCAACCGCCTAACTACCGGGGCACTCTACCCACGGCCCGGAAGCGTGTCAAATCGCAAGTCGGCGGCTTTGGCATGACAGTGGGGCAATCGCATGCCCTATGGATGCGCTGCTTGGCGTTCTCGGGTAGCGGCCGCGGTCGCCACAGGGGGCGACCGCTACAGATAGTGGCGCCGGTCGCCACAGGGGGCGACCGCCACAGATAGTGGCGCCGGTCGCCACAGGGGGCGACCGCTACAGGTTGCGGCGCGGATCGCCGCGGGGGGCAACGGCGACGAAGCATCGTGTTCATGTTAGAGCATACGGACGAGGGACTGCCTGTCGACGTGGAGGCGATTCACTGCCGCCCCGATATCCGCGAGGAAGCGTTGTCCGTCCTGATAATAACCGGCGGTGGGGCGTAACCCCGGCACCTGGGCACACCAATACCGGTTGAAGCAGACCATGAGCAACTCGCGCAAGTACTTGCTGAAGATACTGGCCAAGGCGACAGGCAGATGATGGTCTTCGCCCTTCTGCACGAAGCGGATGACCCAGGTCGCCGACCTGTGTGCCAGGCGATAGCCGCTTCGCTCCGGCGACTCCTCAAGCACTTCGAAACGGGCGTCCGGATAGGCGGTCATCAGCGGCCGACGGTAGCCCGTTCGTCCCCCTTGGCGGTCGACCCAAATGCCCAGGGGGCGCGGCCCGAGGTCCTCGGCGATGCGCTGGACGAGACGGATGGTCCGGCCAAACAGGACGACCGCCTTGTTATGCGTGGCCCCCACGAGCCGGTTGTAGTGTCCCTCCGGCAACACTTCCGACCAAGTGCCGCGAAAACGGATGCCGGCCTGTCGCAGATCGCCGGCCAAGGCGTTGCGTTGCGTGGCCAGCCCGGTCGGCTCCACAGCCACGGGCAACGCCAAATCGGTGCCGGCATACCACGGGTATTCAGCGAGTTTGTCGGCCACCTCCGGACAGATCCGGGCGAGGAGGGCCGACAGGTCACCGGGCGTGCAACCCGCCACGCCGAGGAAGGTCAAGGCAGCTCGTTCCAGCAGGGTCAGATTGCTGCCCTCCGCCGATCGGCTGTGGAGCTTCTTGCTGTCGGCGACAGCGAGACGATGCTCCCGACGGCCGGGCTTCCTCGCCACACTGGCTCGCAGTAGAGCCCAGAAATCGGGTCCAGCCGCGGGATCAGGCAGCGACTTGAGGAAGCTCACCGGCACATCAAACGCGACCGCGGACACCACCAGCGGGCCAAGCAACGGGCCATACCCAGCCTCGTCGATACCGACGACCGTGGCCCAGGAATCGCGTGCTGAGGAACCCTGGTCGACCATGCCCGAGCCTGACCCACTTCCCATCACGCCCGCAGTTGCTCGAAACGGCGATACGGCTTATCCCAACGGTCCGCGCCGGTGGGTTCGTAAACCGCGACGTCGAAAGACCGGGCGATGAGCTGCCTCGCGGCGTGGAGATTGGGCAGAACACCGGCGGTGATGGCTTGGACCGCGATGTTGCCCGCCGCCGTCGCCTCGATCGGTCCCGCTACCACGGTTCGGCCGGTCGCGTCAGCCGCCCACTGGGACAGCAGTTGATTCTGAGTTCCTCCGCCCACGATGTGGATGACTTCGGGGCGCCGCCCGGTACACTCCGCAATGCGTTCGAGCGTTTGCCGATAGGTCATGGCCAGACTCTCGAGACACACGCGGACGATCTCACCCGGGCCGTCGGGCACGGCTTGTCCCGTCTTGCGGCAGTAATCGCCAATGCGAGCGGGCATGTCGCCCGGCGCCAGGAACGAGGGGTCATCCGGGTCCAACACGGCGACAAACGGCCGTGCCGCGGCGGCCAGATCGGCCAGCTCGGCGTATGAGTAGGGCTTGCCCGCCCGCTCCCACGTCCGGCGGCATTCCTGCACCAGCCACAGCCCCATGATATTCTTGAGGAAGCGGAACGTGCCGCCGACACCGCCCTCATTGGTGAAGTTGTAACGCAGACTTCGCTCGGTGATGATCGGCTGGTCAACCTCCATGCCCATCAGCGACCACGTGCCCGAGCTCAGAAAGGCCCAAGGCCGCTCACCGCTGGCCGGCACTGCCGCGACTGCCGACCCGGTGTCGTGCTGCGCGGGTGCGATGACCTGCACATCCCCCACGCCCGTTTCCTCTCGTACTTCCGGCCGCAGCGAGCCCAGGACGGTCCCCGCCGGCACGATCTTCGGAAAGATCCGGCCCGGCAAGCCCATCCGCCCAATCAGGTCCATTGCCCAACTCCGCTGACGCGGGTCGTAGGCCTGCGTCGTCGTGGCGTTGGTGAACTCGCAGCACTTCTGCCCGGTGAACCAGAAGTTGAACAAGTCGGGCATCATCAGCAATGTCTCAGCGGCATCGAGTAACGGCGAGTCGCCGAGACGCATCGCCAAGAGCTGGAAGACGGTATTGAACTGCATGAACTGGATGCCGGTCTGCTCGAAGATCTCCTCGCGAGGGACAATCCCGAATGCTCGCTCCAGGATGCCGTTGGTCCGGGCGTCACGATAATGAAACGGATTGCCCAAGAGCGTGTCGCCTTTGCCCAACAAAGCGAAGTCGACCCCCCAGGTATCGATGCCCAGGCTGGCCAGCTTGCCGGCTTTCTCTGCCCCCAGAGCCAGTGCTCGCTTCATCTCGCTCCATAGCCGCAACGTATCCCAATGCAGCTCGTCGATGGTCCGAACGGGCCCGTTCGCGAACCGGTGCACCTCCGTCAGCTCAAGCTGCTGGGCAGATACCGTGCCCAGGACTCCCCGGCCACTCTCGGCACCAAGATCCAAGGCCAAAAAAGTCGTGACTGACATCGGGGTATATCCTCCCGTCGTGTGGAACCTTCGTCACCTTGACGAGTTACGATCCGTCCGCGGATCGGTGTAAAGATTACCCGCAGGTTGACGCAAGGGGCAAGGGCGTATGGCCGATAAACTATCTATCATCTGTGCGTACAGTGCGAATTTCAAGCCCGACCACGGCCGTGAGCCGGGAACAGGCGAACGCGTATGGACATACCGAGCATAGACCCAACCACCGGGGCGATGGTGGCTGCGGTAGCGACGCTGCGATGGATGCCGGCAGTGCTGCTGCTCGCCCTGCTGCCCGTCGGCGTCTTCCTGCATCGACGGGCCGCGCGCCGATCAAGACCAATCACCGGACGCACGGGGCTGGATGTCCTGGCTCTTGAGCCACAGTACCTGCCCACCGCGGTTCGCCGGTTCTTCGACGGCCGACATCCGCATCTCGATATGCTCGGCTTCAGCTTTGTGGGCGACTGCCAGATCGTGCAGGGCCCCAACCCGATCTACTGCCGGTACTACGCTGGTCCCGACGCCCGCGTGTACGCCGAGGTGGCGGTTGCCCAACTGGGGGCTTCGCAACGCGCCGACGGGGCCGGCCTGCAAGCCGTGACGCTGGTCACGGTGTTCGAGAACGGCGTGGCCTTGCAGACCTGCGACCTGGGCACGGGACCGCGTGAGGACACCGAGCCCGACGCGGCAGGGGTGATCTACCGCTTCCGGCCCGGCCTGCCGGCCGACGAACTCCTCCGCAGCCACATGCGGGCGGTCGGGGTCTACATGCTCCAGTGCGGCAGGCTCCCACGGCGATATCCGCCGGACCAGATCGTCGAAGTCAGCCTGCGTTACGCCGAGTCACAGCGGGCCAGCGAGTTCGCCCAAAACCCGCTCCGTTCGCTCAATACCTACTGCGACGATCTCCGCCGCGCCTGTCCCATGCCGAACATCAGGCCGCTGGCGTTCATGGCCGGCTAATCCTCTCACGCAGCACGGCGACGGCCGTCGCTTCCAGGGCTTCGGCCGTTCTCGCCAGTGCCTCGACCCACGGCGTATCCGGCGGGTTGATGCAGAAGTAGCCTTCGAGAACCTCCTTGGCATTCTCGGCGCCTTGGCCGACGCTGCCCACCAAGGCGATGGCCGGCACACCGCATCGACGCGCCTCGCGACCGACACCGGAGATCACCTTGCCCATCATGGATTGAGCGTCGATCCGGCCTTCGCCGGTGATGACCAGGTCGGCGCCGGCCAAACGATCCGCCAGTTTGAGCGCTTGCATGACCAGCTCGATGCCCGGCCGCAGCATGGCCCCGAAGAAGGCCATCAAGCCCGCCCCCAAGCCGCCCGCCGCGCCCGCACCGGGCAGATCAGCGACGCTCATCCCCAGATCACGTTCGACCAGCCGAGCGAGGTGGGCAAGGTTCTCATCGAGTCGCGCGACCTGCTCGGGAGTCGCGCCCTTCTGCGGACCGAAAACCGCCGCCGCTCCGCGCGGACCGCACAGCGGATTGTCCACATCGCATGCCGCCTCGATGGTGACATGCGCGATGCGCGGATCCCGCGACGCCAAGTCAACCCGGCTGATGTCCGCCAGCCGACCGCCGGCCAGCCCCTCCGGCAAAGCCTTCCCGGACGCGTCCAGAAACCGCACGCCGACCGCCTGTGCAGCCCCAGCGCCGCCATCCGTGGTCGCACTGCCTCCGATACCGATGAGCAGTCTCTCGGCCCCCTGCTCGAGGGCCGCCCGAATCAGCTCGCCCGTGCCGTAGGTCGAAGTGTGCAGCGGATTGCGGCGATCCGGCGGGACAAGCCCCAAGCCCGAGGCGGCGGCCATCTCGAGTACCGCCGCGCGACCCGGGCTGCCGAGCATTCCCCACGAAGCGACCACAGGCTCGGCCAGCGGTCCGCAAACCGTCGTCGAGCACCGCCGGCCCTGTGTCGCGGCGATGAGTGCGTCTACCGTGCCTTCACCGCCGTCGGCCATGGGCACGAGATCCAGCACCGCGTCAGGGCAGACCCGCCGCACGCCGCGAGCGATCGCCCGGCAGACCTCCGCCGCGCTGAGTGCCTCCTTGAATGAATCCGGGGCGATGACGATCCGCATCCAGCCTCCCGGTAGCAGGTCAGCGAGCCACCAGCGAGCCGGTGAGCGCACGGATGAACATCCGCTGTACCTCGTAGACGTTGAAGGTTACCTTGTCGCCGCGTTTGACCTTTTCGAGAAGCAAACCGACGTCGTCAAGATCTGTGGGAAAGTGCTTGCCGATCTGAAAGATGATCAGCCCCGGCGCAAACCCCGCCCGGGCGGCCGGGCTGCCTCGCTCGACGGCGGTGATCAGCAAACGACCGTCGACGTCAAGCTGACGGGCCTGCTCCTGGGTCAGGAGGCGAACCGTCAAGCCGAACTTCTGCCGCAGCAGCTCCGCCCCGTCCGGAATCGGAATCGACTTGGGTACGATGGTCGCGGTCACGCGTTGGCCGCCGCGCTGAAGTTCAAGCCCCAACCGGTCGTCCTCGCTAATCGCCTGGAGACGAATGTAGAAGTCCACGTCGCTGACGACAGGCTTGCCGTTCAGGCCGAGAAGCAGGTCGCCCGCCTCGACGCCGGCGGCGGCAGCGGGCCCGCTGGCCTCGACGATCGTTGGCTGACCACGCCAACTGAGCCGCAGACCAATCTCCAACCGCTTGCGGTGCTCGATCGAAAGCATCTCCGGAAGCAGCTTGCGAAGAAAATCGACCGGAATGGCGAAGCCGATGTTCTGCGCGTCGCCGCGAATCGCGGTATTGATGCCGATGACTTCGCCCAGAATGTTCAGCAACGGCCCGCCGGAGTTGCCCGGATTGATGCTCGTGTCCGTCTGAATGAGGCCTTCATAAGAAACATCCTCGCTCAGTTTGATGGTGCGGTCGGTGGCACTGATGATCCCCGCGGTGACCGTGTGCTGGTAGCCCAGCGGATTGCCGATGGCGATGACCGATTCGCCGATCATCAGGTCATCGCTGCGGCCAAGCCTGATCGCCGGACGATTTCCCAAATCGGCAACCCGCAACACGGCGAGGTCATGGGTCTCGTCGATGGCGACGGGCTCGGCCTCATGCTCGACGCCGTCCGCGAAGACGATTTTGAGCCGGGCGGCTCGGGCGGCGACGTGACCGTTGGTGATGATGTAGCCGTCGGGGTGCAGGATGAACCCGCTGCCGAGGTTGGTCCGCTCATACCGCTGCGGGCGCCGGCCGGGCGCGGGCATGTTGAAGAACTGCTCCAGCCAGCCGAATCGCGAATCCATCTCGACGACCTGCGTGGCCGCGATGTTGACCACCGCGTCGCGGGTCTGCTCGAACACCTCGACCACCGGGGTCCGACGCCGCTCACGCGTCGCCGTCTCTGCCACCGCACCGCCTGGCGCCGGCTGGGCGATTGCCGCGGCGGCCAGCATACTCCCAACAATCCCAGACAGACTCATGGAGCGATTCCCCATTCCACCATATGTCACGCGGAAGTATACGCCGACACCACATCATACACCAGATACACGATCGGCGGTGCGTCGCAGTCGGCTTGCCCAAGTGCGATCCAGACGCCGGACCATCATCGGCACGGCTTGGCCAAGCCCATCGCTCGAACGACGGGAACGGGCCAGGGCGGCGAACCAGCGGACCAGACCGGCAAAATCGCCCAAATCGATGAACTCCGGGCCGATGCGCCCGCGACGACGGTCCATGTTGTGGTAGTTGCCCAGAGCTACGCACATGCCCGTGGCCTCGTGGCCGGCATTCAGGTAGGGCAGGGTCTCGGTCGAACCGCCGTCCATCAGCTTGCGGCGGGGTTTGAAGCTGCGATCACGGCGGGCCAGATCAAGCCCAACCTCGTGGCAAAACGCGGTCAGGCCGGGCGTGAATGTGCCCGTCGAATCGCCAACCCGCAGAATCGGTCCCTCGCCAACGGACGCGCCCGGCAACTCGGAGCTGGTCTCGACCGCCACGATCCGTGCCTGGCGAGGAAGAATCCCCGATCGGCAGGCAACGATCGCTCCCGTCCATCCGAGTTCCTCCCCTCGCGTGAGCAGAGCGTACACGTCGACCGCCATCCGCCCCGCCCGCAAGACATCCAGGGCACAGAGCACCGCGGCCACGCCCGCCACATCGTCGCATCCGCGAGCATAAATCCGCGATCCGCGGACCGTCGGGTCTGGCAGATCCCACACGCCGATCGATCCTCGCTCGACGCGCTCCCGCACCGCGATGGTCGCCGTCTGCACGCGAAGCCTGCCGCGAACCACCCGAGTCTTCGTCGAGCTGACTTTGCCGCGGATCCATCGGCCATTCGAGTAGAAGCGAACCCTGGTCCCCGCGAAGTACTCCGGCGCCACCCACCCCCGCCAGCGGGCCAGCAACCGGTCCGGGGTCAGCATCCGCTCCGCCTCGAAGCCCGGATGATCCATGTGCGCCGAGAAGAGCAACGGCCGCCGTTGGGCCGGCCCGCGACGCAAATGCACACGCAGATTGCCGTATTCATCCCGCTTGAGATGGCAGTCGGGGCGGTCACGCACCCACCCGTGGATGTACTTCGTAACGTACTGTTCGCAAAGCGGAGCCGTCGGCAAAGTCAGCAAATCGATAAGGGTCTTGCGATGGCGAGTGTCCATGATCCCAGCCCAAAAAGCATCCAAAAAAGGTGTCAGGATGATTTTTCCTGGGGCAAAAAGGGTGTCAGGATGATTTCTTGCTGCGACCAGAAGCGGGAACGGCATTTAGACGCAAGAAAAAATCATCCTGACACCCTTTTTTGCGGGGTCAACTCGCGGCAACCGGCTGCGCGAGTTGCTCCTGCAATTTGGCCGCGATCATACCGTACACTTGAGAAGAGATCACGTCGATCCGCAGCAAGGATGCCAACTCCGTTACCTGCGGCTCGATCTCCGTCAGAAGGCGAACCAGCATGGCGGGATCCAGATCGACGATCGTCATGGTTTGACGACATGCCTCGGCAACCTGCTCCATATCGCCCGGGCTCTCGCAAAGATACTTGGCGACGTGATCGGCAGCACCAATGAAACGGGCCAACGGCAAATCCTGAACCAACGCCCCGGCCGCCGCCGCCTCGTGCCCACGTACCCCCTCGCATACCACATCCGGCAAACGCCAATGCTCGAGCACCATCGCCGACACGTTGGCATGACTGACGCCCAACGCCGCCCGCTCCATGGCGGCCAGATCGGCACGACCGTGCGGACGGTACTGCTCGGCCAACGGGCGGTACTGCTCGCCCAGCGCCTCGTCCAGAATCACCACCCCAATATCCGCGAGCAAGCCGCAGATGAACGCTTCCTCACGCAATCGCGGCTCCAGAGTGTCCGCCAGCCGGGCCGCCAACACCGCCGTCGCCAGAGACCGACGCCAGTAGTAGGACGTGTCGACCGCCGGCGGCTTGCTCTGATCGATACTCTCCACGATGTACCGCCCGAGCACCAGCGACCGCACCCGCTTGAGCCCCAACAAGGTCAGGGCCTGCGACAACGAGGTGATCTGGCGGGTCACGCCGAACAACGGCGAATTCGCCAACCGCAACAGCTCGCTGACCGTCCCCGCATCTGTCGACAGAACCTCGACCACCTCGTTGTAGTCAAACTCCGGATCCTGCACGATTTCCAGAAACCGGGCCGCCACCTGGGGCATCGACGGAATCGCCGCCGAGCGCTTCAGCAAATCGTAAATCGTCGTATCCATGAACACGCTCTCCGCAGCATCACCCTGCCGTCGCGGGAGGACCCGCACAGCATATTAAACCCCCGACCGGCCACCCTGTGCATCGGCTTGTCGCCCGGTCGGCCTTAGCCCGGATTACCACACTCAGGCTGCGGGCCTGCCGATAAGGACTGTGGGAGCCCAACGCACGGAGGCTGTCGCATGGCTGCGGTACGCGTCAATATCACCGTCGAGGTCGAGCAGAAGGGCAACGGCCTGATTATCTATACACCCGTCCCGATCCAGCTCGTCTATGAACGCAAGCGTTGGCGCGCGGAATGCCAAGCCCCCCCGATCTGCACCGAACCGACCGATAACATGGAGCAGGCCATCATCGCCGGTGCCCAGCAGGTCGGCGCCGAACTGCAAGCCGCAGTCATCGAACGGCCCCTCATCGCCGGCCGGATCACCCCGGACAACATCCCCCTCGCCATGTTCTGACCGACAAGACCGCATTCTCCTGCCCCACCCCACTCGCGAAGCCATCGCCGCCACCGTACAATCTTCCCATGGACGCACCATGCGACCGCCAACACCTGCTCGGCACGAGCCTCGACGAGTTCGCCGCTTCCTGCGAAGACTGCGGCATGCCCCCCTACCGCGCCCAGCAGGTCTTCGAATGGGTCTACGCCAAGGGGGCCCACGACTTCGCCGCCATGACCAACCTCTCCAAGCCACTGCGCGAGCAATGGGCCCGCCAGTGGATCGTCCGCACCGCCACCGTCGACCGCCGGCAGATCTCGACCGACGGCACGGTCAAACTGCTCTTACGCTGGCCCGATGGGGCTGCCAGCGAATGCGTGCTCATCCCCGACGGCCGGCGACGAACCGCGTGTATCTCCAGCCAGGTCGGCTGCCCCGTGGGATGTGCGTTTTGCGCCAGCGGGCTCAACGGTCTGCAACGCCAACTCTCCGCCGGCGAGATCGTCGAGCAGGTCATGCACGTCCGCGACCTGTGCGAGCCACGCACGCCTGAGGCATCAGCCCCTCCCGGCACGCCGCCTCTTCCAGAGCCGGCCCGGCTCAGCAACATCGTGGTCATGGGGCTCGGCGAACCGCTCGCCAACTACGCCGCCCTGCTGCGAGCCCTCCGCATCATCAACGCACCGTGGGGGCCCGACATCGGCGCCCGCAGCATCACCGTGAGCACCGTCGGATTGCCCACCCAGATACGCCGCCTCGCCAAGGAAGGGCTGCAGATCAACCTCGCGGTCTCCCTGCACGCACCCGAGGACAAACTCCGCGGACGGCTCATCCCCTGGGCCAAACGCGTACCAATCGAAGAGCTCGTCGCCGCTGGCAGAGAATACTACGAGACCACCCACCGCGAGCTCACCATCGAGTACATTCTGCTCGACGGCGTCAACGACCAGCCCGAGCACGCCACCCAACTGGTCAAGATTTGCCGTCAGATGCGCTGCAACGTGAATCTCATCAAGTACAACCCCGTCCCCGGCCTGCCCTTCGATCGCCCCAAGACCTTCGCCGTGCAGAAATTCGTCGAGCGCCTGCGCGAGCGCGGCGTCAACGTCCACATCCGCAAAAGCCGCGGCCTGGACATCGACGCCGCCTGCGGCCAGCTCCGCCGATCCACCCTCGCCCGGTAAAATCCGGTACCACATCCCCAGTGCCGAGGCATCCGCTATGGCATGGTACGACATGCTGCGCCATGGTGTGGTGTGGTGTGGTATGGCATGGAGTGGTATGGTGTGGTGTGGCACCGCCGTCTCGGCGGTGTGGTCCGCGAGCACACGCCGGGCTCCCCACAACGAGCCGCGGGCTTCAGCCCGCGCGGGGCTCAATCCCGAGTTAACCATCCTCCCGCGTGCCCGCCCCGCCGCGGTCCGCCACCTTGCGACTCTGGATCGCCTGCAACACCGGCCGCAGGGCCTCCAGGCACTGCCGACTTCGAGGCCGATCCGAGAACAGCGACGAGGCCGAGAACACCGCAAACCCGTGCCCCCACCGATCCGCCAGCTTGAGCTGCTCGATCGTCACCTCGTCGGACCGGTTCCCCGGGATACCCGGACTGATACCCGGTGCCACCAGACCGCCCGACGCCGCCCGACGCCACGTCTCCTGCCGACGCGCGAATTGGGCATTGTCCGCCGTGTAGTTCATCACGAACACCGCGTCGATCAGTCCGTCCCGCAGCCAGGCCGGCCCGTCCTGGTAGTACCGCTCCCGCGCTCCCTCGATGTCCGGCGCACACGCCGCCGTCAGCCGGATCCCCCGTCGGGCCCGCCGCGTCGCCTCGCGAATCTGACGCGTCAACTGCGTCACCTGGGCGACCCGCCAGCGCGTCCACGCGGCCTTCTCCTTGAGCGGATCCTTACCGCCCGACTTGCGGTACAGCTCGAGCGTCTGCCGATCGTGCGGATAGTCGCTCCCCCGCGGCGAAACCTCGATCGGAAACCGGATGTAGTCCATGTGCAGCCCATCGACCGGATAGCGCTTCGCAATATCCACAAAGACGCTGACCAAGTACGCTCGCACCGCCGGCAAGCAGGGGTTTAGACTCACGTAGAATGTCGGGTTGAGCGGCTGCCGCTCGCCCTTCTGGTCGTACAAGAACCAGTCCGGCCGAGCGTTGTACAGTTGCCGCGCATCCGTCGGAGCTTTGCCCCCACGCCAAGCCGGCAGCACATTGAGCCACGCGTGCAGGGCCAGTCCGCGGCGATGGGCCTCCCGGCACGCCACCTCCAGAGGATCGAAACCCGGATCGCCGTTGCGGTATTCGTAAGCCAGAGGCTCAATCTGCGAGCGGTAAAAGGCCGTGCCGTTACCCCGCACCTGGAACAGCACCGTATTGAAGCCCGTATCCCGACAGCGATCCATCAACTCCGCGATCTGCTCCGGCGACTCATACGTCTCCCGCACCACCCACACCGCTCGCGGCGGCCACACCTTGGCCGGGTCCGGCGGCTT
>JAAYDF010000048.1 GCA_012729395.1 Phycisphaerae bacterium | reverse complement strand
GCCCAGTTGGCTCGCGGATGTGTGGATTGTAATTGATTGATTTGTAAAGAGTTGCGGGCGTAGCTCAATTGGTAGAGCATCAGCCTTCCAAGCTGAATGTTGCGAGTTCGAGCCTCGTCGCCCGCTTATTGACTCACCGCTCCATGGGGCCGCTTGCGTGACCTCACTATCCAACCACTCAGGATCCGCCCCGTCGGACCACTCGGTATCCGCGACTCCAGAGGCTTGCCCAACGCTTACGGCCGAGGGGCGAGGGGGGGCTGCGCCTGGGAGAGCGGACGGGGGCTCGTGGCTGGCGGCGGTGGGGTCGTTGTGGCTGGCGGTGCTGCTGCTGGTGTTGCTGGCGGTCGCGATGGCGTGTGCGACGGTATACGAAGCGAGTCGCGGGACCGAACAGGCGCTGGCGGTGTTTTACAAATCGTGGTGGTTCGTTGGGCTGCAAGGGCTGCTGGCGGTGAACTGTCTGGCGGGCGTGGTGATGCGGTTGCCGGTCCGGCGACGGCAGTTCGGCTTCCTGCTGACCCATTTGTCGATGCTGGCCGCGCTGGCTGGTGCTTTCATCACATGGCAGTGGGGCGTCGAGGGGCAGGTCGCCTTGCGGGATGGCGAGACGACCGCGTTCATGCGGCTGAATCGCGACGCGTTGCTGTTGGAGGAATTGGCTGGCGGGCAGGTGCGGAGCGTGGACTTGGCGAGTGCCGGGCTGGGTGGCCTGCGGGCGGTGGAATTGCCCCGGCTTGAGCCGTTGGCTCTGGACGGCGTGAGCGTCGGCGTTCTGCGTTACGTGGCTGACGCCGAGGAGCGTGAGGAAGTCATCGAGGACGCGGAGGGCGGCAGGCCGGCTGTCGAGGCGAGCGTCAGTATGGCGGGCAGTATCTCGCGGGGTTGGGTATTTACGGAGCAGCCTGTGGCTGGTGGGCCGGCGGGGGTCGGGTTTCGCCGCGTCGGGGACGAGGAAGAGTTGCGGCGGATGTTGACCACGGGGCCGGGGGCGGTTCCCGCGTCGCCGGGGAAGTTGCGGGTGGAACTTCCGGGTGGCCAAGTAGAGATCCCGGTGGAAGAGGCCCGAGAGGCGGCGGTACCGTTGGGGGAGACAGGGCGGAGCATTCGCGTTCTGCGGTATTTGCCGCATGCCAAGGTTGGGGCGGACCGGCAGCTTCACAATGTGTCGGAGCGTCCGGTGAATCCGGCGGTGGAGGTTGAGATCACCGGTGGGCAGGAGCCGGTTCGGCGGACGTTGTTCGCGAAGTTCCCTGATTTCGGCAGTCTGCACGGTATGCCGGCCGACGAACAGCTCGAGATGGTCTTTGTCGCGTCGGCAGGCTCTCTGCCAAGTGCCCCCATCGAGGTGATCGCGGGTCCGCGGGGTGATCTGCACGCGCGGTTCACGACGGCCGACGGCGAGTCGCATGTAGCGGCTGTTGGCCTGGGTGAGGTGATGGATACGCCTTGGGCGGGTGTGACGTTGACCGTGCACCGCTTGGGGCAACGGGTTCTGGTTCGCGGGAGTGTGGCCGTGGTCGATCCGCCGCGTCAGGACCGCAATCCGGCCATTCTGTTGGCG